>NZ_JBEORY010000049.1:0-68017 GCF_040302665.1 Kitasatospora sp. NPDC097691
TCCCGGCAACCGCCCTGACGCGCAGTAGGTTCGGGGCATGCATGCGATGACGATTCCCGTACCCGGCGGCCCCGAGGCACTGGTGTGGGCCGAGGTGCCCGATCCGGTGCCCGGCGAGGGCGAGGTCCTGGTCGAGGTGGCGGCCACCGCCGTCAACCGTGCCGACCTGCTCCAGCGGCAGGGCTTCTACAACCCGCCGCCCGGCGCCTCGCCGTACCCGGGCCTGGAGTGCGCCGGGCGGATCGTCGCGCTCGGGCCGGGGGTCTCCGGCTGGGCGGTCGGCGACGAGGTGTGCGCGCTGCTGTCCGGCGGCGGCTACGCGCAGCGGGTCGCGGTGCCGAGCGGGCAGCTGCTGCCGCTGCCCGCGGGGCTGAGCCCGGAGCAGGCCGCGGCGCTGCCGGAGGTCGCCTGCACGGTGTGGTCCAACGTCTTTCTCACCGCGCACCTGCGGCCCGGCGAGACCGTGCTGCTGCACGGCGGTGCGAGCGGCATCGGGACCATGGCGATCCAGCTGGCCAAGGCGGTCGGCGCCCGGGTGGCGGTCACCGCGGGCAGCGCGGCGAAGCTGGCCCGGTGCACCGAGCTGGGTGCGGACATCGCGATCGACTACCGCGAGCAGGACTTCGTCGAGGTGCTTCGGGACGCCACCGGCGGGGTCGGCGCGGACGTGATCCTGGACATCATGGGCGCCAAGTACCTGCAGCGGAACGTGGACGCGCTCGCGGTGAACGGGCGCCTGGTGATCATCGGGCTGCAGGGCGGGGTGAAGGGCGAGCTCGACCTCAACGCGCTGCTGCGCAAGCGGGCGGCGGTGATCGCCACCAACCTGCGCGGGCGGCCGCTGGCGGAGAAGGCGGCGATCGTGGCCGCGGTGCGGGAGCACGTGTGGCCGCTGGTCGAGTCCGGGGTGGTGAAGCCGGTGGTGGACCGGGTGCTGCCGCTGACCGACGCGGGCGAGGGGCACCGGGTGCTGGAGGCCGGGGAACAGGTCGGGAAGGTCGTGCTGCGGGCCTGAGACGGCGGACGGGGTGCGGCGGTCGGTGCCGCCGGAGCCCGACATGCCCGGATTGTCGGATCGTGCGAGGCTGGTCCGGAGCTGTCCCGCCGCCGACCCCGCCCCCGGGCGCGGCCGGCCGTCGGAAGGACTCCGACCGTGGCCGCATCTCTCAGCACGTTCCTCGGGCCGCTGCCCGTAGCGCCGCACCACCGTCGTACCCGTCGTTTCCGTCGCCGGCCGTGGCCGGGCCGCGCCCAGCGGCTGTGCGCGGCGGCCGTGCTGGGGCTCGCCCTCCCGCTGGCCGCCGCGACGGCGGCGGTGGCGATGCCGTCGCCGTCGGCGGGGGTCTCGCTTCTTCCTTCCCCTTCTCCCGCTGCGCCCTCTTCTCCCGCTTCTCCCGAGCCGGCACCGGGCACCGAGTCGGGCGAGCCGGGCGGGCCGGGCGCGGGGGCGACTTCCGAGGCGCCGCCGGTCTCCTCGACCGCGCCCAAGCCGGCCGCCGTGCCGCCGCAGCACCCGGCACCCCGCCCGTACCAGGATGACGACTTCCCCCGGCTCCACCGGCACCGTCCGGCATCACTGCCGGAGCGCCCGGACGCCACCGTGGACCAGGCACCGGACCAGGTGACCGGCCGGGCCCCTGACCAGGCCCCTGACCAGGCCCCCGACCAGGCCGCCGGGCAAGCCGGCGCGCAGGCTCCCGGCCAGGCCCAGGCCCAGGCCCAGGCGCAGGCCCAGGCGCAGGCGCAGAGCGCCGAAGCCGTCCGACCGGAGGCCGATCCGGACGGCTCGGACCCGGCGGCCGCCGGTGACGCCGTCGCACCGGACGCCGTCACGGCCGCCCCCGGCCGGCCCGTCGCGGCCGTCACCATCCCGGTCGTCCTCCCCGCCCGCTGGCAGGACGCCTCCACGACCCAGCTCCCGCTCGGCGTCGGCCTCGGGCTGATCGGCTGCGGCCTGGGGCTGATCGGCGTGAGACTGCGGAAGGGCTGAGCGAGCCGGCGGGTTCCACGGCGGGTGGACGGTGGACGTCACCCGCCGTGGCGGGGTGGGTACGGGCGGGGGCGACGTGCTCGGCCTCCGGTGCGGGTGGGGGTGGAGGTTCGGTGCGGGTTCCGTGGGGCGGGGGCGTCGGCGGGCGGTCGTTCTGCGGGGCACGGGATCTGAGTAGCCGTACGGATTCCCGCGCGGCGCGCGGGGGCGTACCTTCGTCACGGGTGTCGCAGGACGGCGGGACGAACGGGGGCTTCCGCCCGACCAACCCCAGTGAGAGAGAATGTTGTTCATGACGAATCCGATGAACGAGCGCTCGTCGCAGGAGCCCTACCAGGCCGCCGGCGGGCAGCCGCAGGACGGCCAGAAGGTGCTGATCGTCGGACCGGACGGGTTGCCCGTGGGCCAGGGGTTCGCCGGCCCGGCGGGGGAGGGCGACGACGACGGCGACATGCCGCGTGAGCTCCCGGTGACCGAGATGGTCGAGCAGCCCGCCAAGGTCATGCGCATCGGCAGTATGATCAAGCAGTTGCTGGAGGAGGTCCGGGCGGCGCCCCTCGACGAGGCGAGCCGGGTCCGGCTGAAGGACATCCACGCGAGCTCGATCAAGGAGCTCGAACTCGGCCTCGCCCCGGAGCTGGTCGCCGAACTGGAGCGGCTGTCGCTGCCGTTCACCGAGGAGACCATCCCGACCGAGGCCGAGCTGCGGATCGCCCAGGCCCAGCTGGTCGGCTGGCTGGAGGGCCTGTTCCACGGCATCCAGACGGCGCTGTTCGCCCAGCAGATGGCGGCGCGGGCCCAGCTGGAGCAGATGCGGCGGGCGCTGCCGCCGGGGCTGCACGGCGGGGACCTGGACGAGGACGAGCCGGGTCAGGGCCGCGGCATCCGCTCCGGTCCGTACCTGTAGCCCGAGCCCGTCGCAGCCCGTACTCGGAGCCGGCGTCCGCCGCCGGGACCGGACGGTCCGCCGGACCGGACGTACCACGACGATCCGCCCGGGGCCGTCGCCGCCGGGATCCGGCGCCGACGGCCCGGGGCCAGGACCGGCCCCGGGGCCGATCACCGTCGGCGCGAGCCGATACCCTGACCCCTGTCGCAGGCCGGTCGAGCCGCCGCGACAGGGGTCCGCCAGGCCAGCGGGCCGGGCCCACCAGCACGGACGAGACCGAACGTCACGGTTGCGGCAGCACGGCCGCGCCGAGGGGGAGCAGAGGACCATGAGCGAGCACGGCAACGCGGCGGTCGAGGGCTTCTCCCTGGGCAACGGCCGCTATGTGCTGCAGCGGCTGCTGGGCGAGGGCGGCATGGCGTCCGTGCACCTCGCCTACGACAGCGTGCTGGACCGGCAGGTCGCGCTGAAGAGCATGCACAGCGAGCTCGGCCGGGACGACTCGTTCAAGGAGCGGTTCCGCCGCGAGGCCCAGGCGGTGGCCCGGCTGGAGCACCCGAACATCGTCACGGTGTACGACAGCGGCGAGGACGTCGCCCCGGACGGCTCCAGCACGCCGTACATCGTCATGCAGCTGGTCGACGGCAAGGGCCTGCGCGAGGCGATCAACGAGGCGGTCGCCCAGTACGGCGCGATGCCGACCGAGGAGGCCCTGAAGGTCATCGTCGGCGTGCTGAACGCGCTGGAGGCCTCGCACGACATGTCCCTCGTGCACCGCGACATCAAGCCCGGCAACGTCATGTTCGACCGCAAGGGCAACGTCAAGGTCATGGACTTCGGCATCGCCCGGGCGCTGGAGTCCGGCGTCACGTCGATGACCCAGACCGGCATGGTGGTCGGCACCCCGCAGTACCTCTCGCCCGAGCAGGCGCTCGGCAAGCCGGTCGACGCCCGTTCCGACCTGTACTCGGTCGGCGTGATGCTCTTCGAGATGCTCACCGGCCAGCTGGTCTTCGACGGCGACTCGGCGTTCTCGATCGCCTACAAGCACGTCCAGGAGGAGCCGCCGGCCCCCTCCGCCCTCAACCGGTCGGTCACCCCCGAGGTGGACGCCTTCGTCGCCCAGGCGCTGCGCAAGGACCCGGCGCACCGGTTCCAGAGCGCGGCGGCGATGCGCGACGAGGCGGAGCGGCTGATCGCGGCCGCGAAGGGCGGCGGCAGCGGGCACCCGCTGCAGGCCAGCACCCCGCTGGTGATCAACGAGGGCCCGCGCTCGGTGAACGCCGCCCCGCAGGCCCCGCACACGCCGCACCCGCAGTACCTCCAGCAGGGCGGTCAGCAGGCGCCGCAGTACCAGACGCCGCCGCCGGCCTACCAGACGCCGCGTCCGCAGGCCCCCCACACGCCGCACCCCTTCCCGCAGCCCCAGCCGCAGTACCAGACGCCGCCGCCGGCCTACCAGGCGCCGCGCCCGCAGGCCCCGCACACGCCGCACCCGCAGTTCCTCCAGCAAGGGGGGCCGCAGCAGGCGCACACCCCGCCGCCGCAGCCGATGCCGCCGTACCAGCAGCCGAAGGCGCCCAGCGGTGGCGGCTGTTCGACGGTGGTGGTCGTGGTCGGGATCATCATCGGCGTGCTCGTGCTGGCCGGCATCATCATCGCGATCGTGGTCAACAACGCCGACAAGAAGACCAACGGCAAGTTCAGCCACTCGGCCCGTCCCGCGAACGTGCTGGTGGTCGACCTCCCGGCCGACCGGAATGGTCGGCTCTGACGGTTTCCGACCGGTTGGCGCATGCCACGGGTGCGCGCCGGAAGCGGTAGCGTTCGGGGATACGTAAGCGACAGGGCACCGCGATCCGAGCGAACGCCCGGGGCGAGGAGCGATGGCACAGACGCAGCATCCGGACGACGACGCCGGTGCCCGAGCGGTCGGCCGGACCGGCGGGACGCCGAGGATCCCCGAGCCCGGCAGCGAGGCCGCGACCTCGGCGGTGCCGCCCTTCGGCGGCCCGCACACCCCCGGTCGCGGGTCCGCCGTACCGCTGGGCACCGTCGGTGACGGCCGCTACCGGCTGACCCACCGGCTGGGCCGCGGCGGCATGGCCGAGGTGTTCGCCGCCGAGGACGTGCGGCTGGGCCGCACCGTCGCCGTCAAGCTGCTGCGCGGAGAGCTGGCCCAGGACGACATCGCCCGGATCCGCTTCACCCGCGAGGCACACGCCGTCGCTGCGCTCAACCACCACTCGATCGTCTCGGTCTACGACACCGGCGAGGAGTACGTCGGGGACGAGTCCACGCCGTACATCGTGATGGAGCTGGTCGAGGGCCGGACCGTCCGGGAACTGCTGGCGGACGAGGAGGCGCCGCCGGTCGACCAGGCGCTGATCATCATCGCCGGGGTGCTGGAGGCGCTCGCCTACAGCCACCGGAACGGCATCGTCCACCGGGACATCAAGCCCGCCAACGTGATCATCACGACCACCGGCGCGGTCAAGGTGATGGACTTCGGCATCGCCCGGGCGCTGACCGGCGGGGCCACCACGATGACCCAGACCGGCATGGTCATGGGCACCCCGCAGTACCTCTCGCCCGAGCAGGCGCTGGGCAAGCCGGTCGACCACCGCTCCGACCTGTACGCGGCCGGCTGCATGCTGTACGAACTGCTCACGCTGCGCCCGCCGTTCACCGGCGACACTCCGCTCTCGGTGGTCTACCAGCACGTCCAGGACATGCCGGTGCCGCCCTCGCAGGCCAACGGCCGGGTGCCGGTCGGCCTCGACCCGCTGGTGCTGCGCTCGCTCGCCAAGAACCCGGACGACCGCTTCCAGGACGCCGACGAGTTCCGCGCCCACCTGCAGCACGCGCTGCGCGAGATGCACGGCGCGGCCGGGGCCGGCTGGGCCGGTGGGCCCGGGGGCACGGGCGACACCGGTGCGACCCAGGTGCTCCGGCCGGACCAGACGGCGGCCACCGCGGCCTTCGGCGTGGTCCGCCCCGGCGACCAGACTGCCGCGCTGCCCTACCAGAGCGACTCGCAGACCCCCTTCACCCCCTACTCGGGGGGCGGCGGCCCGTACGGCGGCGGGGACGACGACGGGGACGACGACGGGCGCGGCCGGCGGCGCGGGCCGTGGGCCTGGGTGGCCGGCGGCATCGCCGTGCTGGTCGCCGCGGGTGCCGGGATCGCGTTCGCGCTCAGCGGCGGCGACAACGGCGTCACCAGGGACCACGGGGTGCCCACGACGCCGCCGCCGGTGGTCAGCACGGCCGAGTCGACCGCGCCGACCCAGACCGGCCTGCCGAGCCCGTCGGCGACGGTACCCGGCAGCAAGAAGCCGCAGCAGCCGACCGACACCGGCAACAACTCCGGTAACAACACCACCAACAACAGCGGCAACAACATGTCGCCGTCGGCGAGTTCGAGCAAGCACACCTCGACCCCGACGCCGACGGGCACCCCCACCCACACGCCGACGGCCTCCTCGTCGGCGACTCCGACCAGCGGGTCGACGGGCGGGTCGACGCCGACCTCGGGCGGGGGCGGCGGCACGCCCACCAACCCGCCGCCGAAGCCGGACCCGAAGCCGACGGGGACGCTGCCGGCCGGGTGACCCGGTCAGTTGGCGAAGGCGTCCAGGACCTGCTCGTACTCCTGGCACCACCATGCCAGTTGGCCCGCCGAGGCGGGGTAGAGCGGGTCGGCCCGGAGGTCGGCCCGCTGGTAGCGCCACTGCAGCATCCAGAAGTCGTTCAGCCGCTCCCACCACACCCGGTGGGCGGCGGCGGCCAGGTGCTCGGCGGTGGCGGCGCCGGAGGCCCGGTAGGCCTGTGAGTAGCGGCGGACCCGGACCAGGTCGAGGGCGCCGGACACGCGGTCGTTGAACAGCAGGGTGGCGGCCCGGACGGCCTCCTCGGCGCGCGGCTGCGTGCCGAGCTTGTCCCAGTCCAGGACGGCCGCCACCCGGCCGCCCGCCCGGTCGTCGCCGTACAGCAGGTTGAGGCCGTGGAAGTCGCCGTGGGTCCAGCCGGTGGGCGGCGCGGCCTGCGGGGCGGGGCGGCGGTGGGCGTGCTCGGCGAGCAGTTCCAGCCGTTCCGTGAGCCGTTGCTCGACCAGCGCGTCCAGGTCCCCGTACGGGCGGTGCTCGCGGGCGCGGTGCCGCAGGTCACGGGCCAGTGCGGCGCTGTCGGCCGGGTCGGCGCTGCGGTATCCGGCGGGCTGTTCGAAGGGGGCGCAGACGTCGTCGAGTGCGCCGTGCAGCCGGCCGAGCAGCGCGCCGAGCGCCTCGCACTGCGGGAGACCGAGCTCCGTACCGTGCCGGTGTCGGCCATCGGTCCACGGGAACAGCGCGAACAGCCGGCCGCCCCAGCCGGCCACCGTGCCCGAGCGTTCGGCGCAGGCCAGCGGGGGTGCGACGGGCAGTCCGAGGGTGTTCAGCGCGGCCATCGCGCGGTGGTGGGCGAGGATCTTCGGCCGGCCGGCGGTGGCGGTGTCGACGTAGCACTTCAGGAAGTAGTGGCCGGCCTCGGTGGTGACCCGGTACCCCCGGTTCAGCAGGCCTTCGGCGACCGGTTCGGCGGTCACCGGGCGCCCCACCCGGTAGCGGGCCAGGACCTCGACGAGCGCGGTGTGCGGGACGGGCGGGCTGAGGGTCCCCATCGGCGGTGCGGAGAGGTCGGGGCGGGCCGGGGCGCAGGCGAGGGTCTGGCTGAAAGTCACAGCCAGAGGGTATGGCCCCCTGGCGGGGGCCCTTGACAAACCGTCAGTTGTGTGAAGCCGTAAGGTCAGTACTGGTGGTCGGCCTGGTGCCGCGCCACGAAGGCGGCCGCTTGGGTGCGTCGCTCCATGCCCATCTTGGCGAGCAGACTGGAGACGTAGTTCTTCACCGTCTTCTCGGCCAGGTGCAACTCGTTGCCGATCTGACGATTCGTCATCCCCTCGCCGATCAGGTCGAGGATCCGCCGCTCCTGCCTGGTGAGTTGGGACAGCCGCTCGTCCTCCTTCTCGCCGCCGTCGCGCAGCCGGGCGAGCACCCGGCTGGTGGCGACCGGGTCGAGCAGCGAGCGGCCGGCGGCGACGTCCCGGACGGCGGTGATCAGGTCGGTGCCGCGGATCGCCTTCAGGACGTAGCCGGAGGCGCCCGCCATGATCGAGTCGAACAGCGCCTCGTCGTCCGAGAACGAGGTCAGCATCAGGCACTTGATCTCCGGCAGCAGGGACCGGACCTCGCGGCAGACCTCGACCCCGTTGCCGTCCGGCAGGCGGACGTCGAGCACCGCGACGTCGGGGTGGACCGCGGGGATCCGGGTGAGCGCCTCGGCGGCCGTGCCGGCCTCGCCGACCACCTCGATGTCGTCCTCGACCGAGAGCAGATCGTGCACGCCCCGCCGGACGACCTCGTGGTCGTCGAGCAGGAATACCCTGATTTGTCCGTTATCAGTCACGTCCAAAGCCTCCCATATCACCGTACGAAAGACCTATCGCTCGGATCGCCGTAAAGACGTGATCCGGCCAGAGACATCCGAAACCGATACCGAGAACCCCCTTACGTACGGGCGTCTGCCCGGATAACGTGCGCTGGTGTCCTGAAGGCGCTCGAATTGAGAGCTGCGTCACGTCGCCCGTCACCCCCACCCTTCCGACGGCGGTCCGAGCGCGGCACCCTCGGGGTTGTGGCCCTGAACAAGTAGGACGTCCTAGCGCAAGCGCGCCAAGGGCGGACGCTGGGTAACGTTCTCGTGAGGGACGCCGTCGGAACAGGATCACCACCTGCCCCGCAGTAGGTGCGCACACCCACGCGCGCCCCGCGAGGCGGTGACCGGACCGGTCACCGGCGACCCCGGGCGGCCGGACAGACCGAGGAGTGAACGTGACCGTCAAAAGCACGGCGAGGGCTCGCAAGAAGGCGGCCCCCGCTGTCCCTGACACCCTCCGCGCCACGGGTAAGGACGCCCAGCCGGAGCTCGTCCAGCTGCTCACGCCGGAAGGCGAGCGGGTCGAGCACCCGGACTACCCCCTCACCACCACTCCGGAGGAGCTGCGCTCCCTCTACCGCGACCTGGTGCTGGTGCGCCGGTTCGACGGTGAGGCCACCGCGCTGCAGCGCCAGGGCGAGCTGGGCCTGTGGGCCTCGCTGCTCGGCCAGGAGGCCGCCCAGGTCGGCTCCGGCCGCGCCATGCGCACCGGCGACTACGCCTTCCCCACCTACCGCGAGCACGGCGTGGCCTGGTGCCGCGACGTCGACCCGCTGAACCTGCTCGGCATGTTCCGCGGCGTGAACCACGGCGGCTGGGACCCGAACGAGAAGAACTTCCACCTGTACACCATCGTGATCGGCTCGCAGACGCTGCACGCCACCGGTTACGCGATGGGCATCAGCAAGGACGGCGCCGACGACGCGGTCATCGCGTACTTCGGCGACGGCGCCTCCAGCCAGGGCGACGTCAACGAGGCCTTCACCTTCGCCTCGGTCTACAACGCGCCGGTCGTGTTCTTCTGCCAGAACAACCAGTGGGCGATCTCCGAGCCCACCACCACCCAGACCAAGATCCCGCTGTACCGCCGCGCCTCCGGCTTCGGCTTCCCCGGCGTGCGGGTCGACGGCAACGACGTGCTGGCCTGCCTCGCGGTCACCCGCTGGGCGCTCGACCACGCCCGCAACGGCAACGGCCCGGTGCTGATCGAGGCGTTCACCTACCGGATGGGCGCCCACACCACCTCCGACGACCCCACCCGCTACCGGCACGCCGAGGAGACCGAGGCCTGGAAGGCCAAGGACCCGATCACCCGGCTCCGCGCCCACCTGGAGAAGGAGGGTCTGGCCGACGAGGAGTTCTTCGCCGCCGTCGACGCCGAGAGCGAGAAGCTGGGGCTGCGGGTGCGCGAGGGCGTGCGCAGCATGCCGGACCCGGACCCGACCCTGATCTTCGACCACGTGTACAGCGAGCCGCACGCACTGGTCGATGAGGAACGGGCCGAGTACGTCGAGTACGCGGCCTCCTTCGAGGCGGGGGAGAACCTCTGATGGCCGGTCAGCTGAGCATCGCCAAGGCGCTGAACGGGGCGCTGCGCAAGTCGCTGGAGAACGACCCGAAGACCCTCCTCATGGGTGAGGACATCGGCAAGCTCGGTGGCGTCTTCCGGATCACCGACGGCCTGCAGAAGGACTTCGGCGAGGGCCGGGTGATCGACTCCCCGCTCGCCGAGTCCGGCATCGTCGGCACCGCGATCGGCCTGGCACTGCGCGGCTACCGCCCGGTGGTGGAGATCCAGTTCGACGGCTTCGTCTACCCGGCCTTCGACCAGATCGTCTCCCAGCTGGCGAAGATGCACGCCCGCGCGCTCGGACACGTCAAGATGCCGGTCACCATCCGCATCCCCTACGCGGGTGGCATCGGCGCGGTCGAGCACCACAGCGAGTCGCACGAGGCGTACTTCGCGCACACCGCCGGTCTGCGCGTGGTCACCCCCTCCAACGCGCACGACGCGCACTGGATGCTGCGGCAGTCGATCGAGTCGGACGACCCGGTCATCTTCCTGGAGCCGAAGCGCCGCTACTGGGACAAGGGCGAGGTCGGCGACGCCGCCGACCTGGGCCTGCACGACGCCCGGATCGTCCGCCCCGGCACCGACGCGACGCTGATCGCGTACGGCCCGATGGTCAAGGTCTGCCTGGAGGCCGCCGCGGCCGCCGAGGAGGACGGCCGCCGCCTGGAGGTCGTCGACCTGCGCTCGCTCTCCCCGGTGGACTTCACCACCGTGGAGGAGTCGGTCAAGCGCACCGGTCGGGCCGTCGTGGTGCACGAGGCACCGGTCTTCCTGGGCATGGGCGCCGAGCTGGCCGCCCGGCTCACGGAGAAGTGCTTCTACCACCTGGAGGCCCCGGTCCTGCGGGTCGGCGGCTACTACGCGCCGTACCCGCCGTCCCGGGTCGAGGAGGCCTTCCTCCCCGACCTTGACCGCGTGCTCGACGCCGTCGACCGCGCGCTCGCGTTCTGATCCAGGGGAGCGAAGATGACCACCGAAGTTCGCTCGCTCCGCGAGTTCAAGATGCCCGATGTGGGCGAGGGCCTCACCGAGGCCGAGATCCTCAGCTGGTACGTCAAGCCGGGTGACACCGTCACCGACGGGCAGGTCGTCTGCGAGGTGGAGACCGCCAAGGCGGCCGTGGAGCTGCCCATCCCGTTCAACGGGGTGGTCGAGACGCTGCACTTCCCCGAGGGGACGACGGTCGACGTCGGCACCGTGATCATCTCGATCGCGGTCGCCGGGGAGGCGGGAGCCGCGGCGCCGGCCGCCCCCGTCGCGGCTCCGGCCGCCCCGGCGCCCGCCGAGGAGGCCGAGCCCGAGCGCCGCGAGGTGCTGGTCGGGTACGGCCCGCGCACCGGCGGCAGCCAGCGCCGGGCCCGCCGGACCACCACCACCACGGTCACCGCGACCAAGCCGGCCGCGGCTCCGGTCGCGCCCGCTCCGGCGGCCCCGGTCGTCCAGGCCGCTCCGGCGGCTCCGGTCGCTCCGGCGCCGGTGGCCGGAGTCCCGGCCGGGGAGCGGCCGTTGGCGAAGCCGCCGGTCCGCAAGCTGGCCAAGGACCTGGGCGTCGACCTGCGCGAGGTGACCCCGACCGGGCGGGACGGCGTGATCACCCGCGAGGACGTGCACGCGTTCGCCGCGGCCAAGGCCGCTCCGGCGGCGCCGGTCGCCCCGGTGGCCGAGGCCGCCGCTGCCGTCGCCACCGAGCCGGCCGCGGTGCCGGCGTCGGTGTCCACCTCGGATGACGTCCGGGTGCCGATCAAGGGAGTCCGCAAGGCGACCGCGCAGGCGATGGTGGCCTCGGCCTTCACCGCCCCGCACGTCACCGAGTTCGTCCAGGTCGACGTGACCCGCACGATGAAGTTCGTCCGCCGGCTCAAGGAGAGCGGCGAGCTGGGCCGGGACGTCCGGGTCAGCCCGCTGCTGCTGGTCGCCAAGGCGCTGCTCACCGCGGTCAAGCGGCACCCCGAGATCAACGCCCAGTGGGACGAGGCGGCCCAGGAGATCGTCATCAGGGGCCGGGTGAACCTCGGCATCGCCGCGGCCACCCCGCGCGGCCTGATCGTTCCGAACATCAAGGACGCCGGGTCCAAGACCCTGTCGGGGCTGGCCGTTTCGCTCGGCGAGCTGGTCGAGACCGCCCGCCAGGGCAAGACCTCGCCGGCCGACATGCAGGGCGGCACGATCACCATCACCAACGTCGGCGTCTTCGGCGTCGACACCGGCACGCCGATCCTGAACCCGGGCGAGGCCGCCATCCTGGCCTTCGGCGCGGTCCGGGAGCTGCCGTGGGTGCACAAGGGCAAGGTGGTCCCGCGTCAGGTGACGACGCTGGCGCTCTCCTTCGACCACCGCCTGGTGGACGGGGAGCTGGGCTCCAAGGTGCTGGCCGACGTGGCCGCCCTGCTGGAGTACCCGAAGCGCCTGATCACCTGGGGCTGACGGCCCGCAGGGCCTGAGCGACGACGAAGGGGCCCCTCCTCCGCACCGCCGTGCGGAGGAGGGGCCCCTTCGTGTGCCCGTTCGTCGACTAGCGCTGGGGACGGAGTCGGCGGACGGCGATCAGGACGCCGGCTCCGAGGGCGAGGAGGGCGGCGGAGGAGAGGGCGAGGAAGGTGTTGGTGGAGGAGGCGCCGGTCTGGGCCAGTTCGGGGGTGCCGGCGGGGGCAGTGGTGGGGGCGGTGGTGGGGGTCGCGTCGGGTGCCTTGGCGGGTGCGGCGGCCTCGGCCGGGGTGCGGTCGGCGACCGGGACGGCCGGCTTGGCGGGCTTGGTTTCCTTGGCCGGCGTGGTCGGCGCGGGCTTGGGCTTGGCCGGAGTGGTCGGCTTGGTGGCCTCGGCGGACGCCGGACGGACCACCTTGACCGTCGTCATGGCTCCCGTGAAGTGGCCGTTGCTGCCGTACACCTCCAGCTCCTTCAGGGCCTTGGGTGCGTTGGCCGAGACCGAGAGCCGGAACATGTAGCGGCGGGCGTGACCGACCGTGAGCGGCTCGCCGATGGACTCCAGCCCGACGGCGTGGATGGCCGGGTCGCAGCTGCCCGCCATGGTGAGGCGCTTCCACTGGCCGTGGTTCAGGACCTCCACGGTGACCTGGGACGGCAGCGGCGTGGCACCCTTCGGGTTGAAGAGCCCGAAGCCCGCGACGGCCTTGTGGTAGTCGGCCTTGCTGAAGTTCGCGATCTCCACGCCGAATTCGGCCTTGGCGCCGCCGACGGTGATCGTGGACGGGGTGGGGCTGATGAACGCCGCGGTCGAACCCGGGCCGTGCAGGTCGTAGTTGTTGTCCTGGAGGGTCTCCTGAGAGAGCTTGGTGTCGTCGCCGGGGGCGCCGCAGGCCCAGGCGGAGTCGGTGGCGAGGAACTGGATGCCGCCGGCGAGGACGGTGGTGGCGGCGAGGACGGCGATGCGGCGGCGGCCGGAGAGCGTGCGGTCGTTCTTCGCGAAACGGCTGATAACGGGCATGCGCATGACGTGACTCCCCAGGGTCATGTGACTGACGGTGTGTGTGGGTGAAGACGACCGGCTCCGCTCCTCCTGAGCGGAAGCGCCCCCCGGCTCTGCCGGTCTCGCTCTCCGTGCCTTCATCCGTATAGACGCGCATCTCCGGCAGGGGTTGCAGGTGGATCCAAAAACTTTTTCGGGAGTCTTCGGCGGTGGTCGGGAACGCGGAAGGGGCCCCCGCCCCCGCACCGTGGCGCGGAGATGGAGGACCCCTTCGTTGTGGGCCGTTCGTCGACTAGCGCTGGGGACGGAGCCGGCGGACGGCGATCAGGACGCCGGCTCCGAGGGCGAGGAGGGCGGCGGAGGAGAGGGCGAGGAAGGTGTTGGTGGAGGAGGCGCCGGTGTGCGCGAGCTCGGGGGTGCCGGCCGGGGCGGTGGTCGCCGGGGCGGTGGAAGTGGCCTGCGGAGCCGGGGACTTGGTGGTCTCGGCGGCGGGCGCGGTGGTGGGCTCGGCGGCCTTGGCCGGGGTCTGGTCGGCGGCGGGCGCGGCCTTCTTGGTCTCCTTGGCCGGCGTGGGCTTGGCGGTCTTGGTCGGGGTGGTCGGCTTCGCGGCCGCCTGCGGGTGCGTCACCTTGATGTCGGTGATCGCCCCCCGGCCGTAGCTCGGCGCGACGATGACCTGCAGTCCGTCGATGTCCTTGGCCACATCGGCGGAGAGCCCGACCCGGAAGCGGTAGCGGACGGCGCGGCCGTCGGCGAGCGGGCCGCCCGCGGACGGGGCGGAGCCGCCGACGGCCGGGTCGCAACCGTTCGCCAGCGCCACGCGCTGCCACCGGCCGTTCGACATGATCTCGGCGGTGATCTGCGAGGGCCGCGGGGTGGCGCCGTGCGTGTTGACGAAGGCGATGCTCGGGACGACCCGGTGGTAGTCGGCGCCCGTTCCGTTGAAGAACTGGACCTCGATCTCGGCCTTGGGGCCACCGGCGGTGATCGCGGCAGGGGTCGACAGGAAGGCAGTGGTGGATCCCTGGCCGTGCAGCTTGACGGACTGGTCGTCCTCGTTCGCGGTGGTCGGCTTCGCGGGGGCGGTGACCGGGGCGTTGTCCGGGGCGCCGCAGGCCCAGGCGCTGTCGGTGGCGAGGAACTGGATGCCGCCGGCGAGGACGGTGGTGGCGGCGAGGACGGCGATGCGGCGGCGGCCGGAGAGCGTGCGGTCGTTCTTCGCGAAACGGGTGATAACGGGCATGCGCATGACGTGACTCCCCAGGGTCATGTGACTGACGGTGTGTGTGGGTGAAGACGACCGGCTCCGCTCCTCCTGAGCGGAAGCGCCCCCCGGCTCTGCCGGTCTCGCTCTCCGTGCCTTCATCCGTATAGACGCGCATCCCCGGCAGGGGTTGCAGGTGGATCCAAAAACTTTTTCGGGAGTCTTCGTCAGGCCTCCGGGATACTGCCGGGATGACGGATGAGCTGACGATCCGACCGGAGACTGAGCCGGTCGGGAGCGGGGACCGTCGGTCGCTGCGGCGGGACGCGTCGGGGCCGGCACTGCTGGCCGGGCTGGTGTGCGTCGCGGTGTCCTTCTCGGGACCGCTGGTGGTGGTGCTCGCGGCGGCCGCGGCCGGACGGTTGGACCCGGCGCACACCGCGTCCTGGATCTGGGCGGTGGCGATCGGCAGCGGGGTGAGCGGCTTCGCGCTGAGCTGGTGGACCCGGACGCCGGTGATCACCGCCTGGTCCACCCCGGGGGCCGCGCTGCTGGTGACCAGCCTGGGCGACTACCCGTACCGGGAGGCGGTCGGGGCGTTCCTGGCGAGCGCGGTGGTGGTGGCACTGTTCGGGGTGACCGGCTGGTTCGGCCGGCTGATCGCGGCGGTGCCGGTCGGGATCGTGAACGCGATGCTCGCGGGCATCCTGTTCTCCTTCGGCGCCGGGATCTTCGGCGCGGTGCACAGCGCGCCGGTCCTGGTGGTGGGCAGCTTCGCCGCCTTCCTGCTGGCCAAGCGGTTCGCGCCGCGGTACGCCGTACCGGTCGCGCTGCTGGTCGGCGGGGTGCTGGCGGCGCTGACCGTCGGGTTGCCGCTGCACCCGGGCTCGGGCGGGCCGACCGTGCCGGTGCTGACGGTGCCGGCGTTCTCCTGGTCGGCCCTGGTCGGGCTGGCGCTGCCGCTCACGATCGTCTCGCTGGCCTCGCAGAACGCGCCGGGCCTCGGCGTGATGCGGGCCTTCGGCTACCGGGCGGACGACCGGCTGCTGATCGGCTCGACCGGCGCGGTGTCGATGCTGATGGCTCCGTTCGGCTCGCCCGGGGTGAACCTGGCGGCGATCACGGCGGCGATCTGCTCCGGCCAGGAGGCCCATCCGGACCCGCGCCGCCGGTACGTCGCGGGGATGTCCTCGGGCGTGCTGTACGTGCTGGTGGGCAGCTTCGGCGGGGTGCTGGTCAGCCTGTTCACCGGGCTGCCGAAGGAGCTGATCGCGGTGATCGCCGGGGTCGCGCTGCTGGCCTCGCTGCAGGGCAGCCTGGCGGCGGCGGTCGCGGAGGAGCGCGGGCGGGACGCGGCGGTGGTGACCTTCCTGGCGAGCGCCTCGGGGATGACTCTGTTCGGGATCGGCTCGGCCTTCTGGGGGCTGGTCTTCGGGCTGGGCACCCATCTGGTGCTGGGCCTCCGGAAGGCCTGAGCGGGGGAGCGGGAGGCCCTGAACGGGGGTGTGGTTGGTATGACCCGCATGGCCCGTATGGCAGGGAGGATGCGGATCGTTCGGCCAGGTCGGTGACATTTGCGCCCGCCGGTGGGGGCGACACGCCGGTCCGGGTACGTCTCCGCTCCACCACCCGGGCGACACCGGGTGACCGGAGCCCCGAGGACGCACCCGTATGCCGCCTGGCAACCCTGGCCGTCTCGTCCGGAGTCTGGCCGCCCTCGTGCTGGTGTCCACCGCCCTGCTGCCCGCCGCCCTGGAGCTGGCCGGTCCCTCGCCGTTCGGCGTGATCGGGCCGGGGGCCCCGGCCGACCGTGCGGTGCCGCCGCACACCGCGCTCCGCGCCGACCAGCGGATACCCGGGGCCGCCCCGACGGTCGACATACGTCGGACCGGGGACCCGGCCAACCGGATCACCCTGGTCCTCCTCGGGGACGGCTACACGGCGGGCGAGCAGGACCTGTTCCGGCAGCAGGCCGACAAGGCCTGGCACGCCCTGATGGACATCGAGCCCTTCCGCACCTACCAGGGCTTCTTCAACATACGGCGGGTCGAGGTGGTCTCCCCGGCGTCCGGGATAGCCGAGACCGAGAGCCGCGGCCGAAACCCGGCCACCCCGCTCGGCATGCACTTCTGGTGCGAGGGCACCGCCCGGCTGCTCTGCGCCGACGAGGCCGCCACCGCCCGGTACGCGGGCGACGGCAGCGGGCCGCAGTACCTGATCGCGCTGGCCAACTCCACCGAGTACGGCGGCGCCGGCGGTACCGGGGTGACCACCCTGGCGGGCGGCAGCCAGGACGCCGGGCGGATCATCCAACACGAGATCGGGCACACCGTGGGGGACCTCGGCGACGAGTACGACAGCGCCCCCGACGACGCCGACTACCCGAACCTCTCCACCCTCAACGCCGACGACATGCGCAAGAAGCAGACCAAGTGGTGGCGCTGGCTGGGCGCCGAGTCCCCGGACGGCGCCGGGGCCGTCGGGGCGTACCGCAGCGGCAACGGCCTCTACCGGCCGACCCAGGACTCGGTCATGCGCACCCTGGGCAGTGCGTACAACCTGCCCTCGCGCGAGGCGATCATCGAAGAGCTCTACCGCAAGGTCCGTCCGACCGACGCCCCGCTGCCGGCGCCCGGCGAGGTGACCGGGCGGCCCCGGCTCGACGTCCGGCCGCTGCCGCTGAACGGGGCGCGGCAGCTGAAGGTGGAGTGGAAGGTGGACGGCGTCCCGGTGGCACCGCAGTCCGCCGACGCCTCCTGGCTGGACACCGCGCGGCTGGACCTGGCCCCGGGCCGGACGGCCACCGTGACGGCGACCGTCCGGGACACCACGGACTGGGTGCGGGACGAGGCCTTCCGGGACCGCTTCATGACCCGGTCGGTGTCCTGGACGCTGACCGGCTGAGGCGGACCGGGGAGGGGCGAGCCGGGGCCGGCCGGGGCCGGGGGAGCGCACCGGCGGATCCACGGGTCCGGGGAGCGCGGGTTCGCACCCGGGCGACCGAACCCCGCCCTGGGCGTCCAATCATGGGATGACTAATCTGGTCGCACTATGTCCGTGGAGCCCGCCCGTTCAGCAGCGCCCCCGTCCGCCTCCGCTCCCCGAGCCACCGCCGGGCCCCCGACCGCCCCCGCGACTGCGCCCGCGTCCGTCCCCGTGTCCGTCCCCGCGCCGCCGGGTGGCCGTGCGGCCTGGGTGGCCTGGTCCGTCGGCGTCAGCGTCTACGTCCTGGCGGTCATCCACCGCACCAGCCTCGGCGTGGCCGGGCTGGACGCCGCCGACCGCTTCGGCATCGGCGCCTCGGCGCTCTCCACCTTCTCGATCCTCCAGGTGCTGGTCTACGCGGCCATGCAGATCCCGGTCGGCCTGCTGGTGGACCGCTTCGGGCCGCGCCGGGTGCTGCTGCTCGGCGTCGTGCTGCTGAGCACCGGTCAGCTGGCCTTCGCGTTCAGCTCCTCCTTCGCCCCCGCGCTGGCCTCCCGGGCGGTGCTCGGCTGCGGCGACGCGATGACCTTCATCAGCGTGCTGCGGATCGCCGCCCGCTGGTTCCCGGCCGCCCGGAACCCGTTCGTGGCCCAGCTGACCGGCCTGGCCGGGATGGGCGGCAACCTGGTCACCACCGTGGTGCTGGCGCAGGCGCTGCACAGCGAGGGCTGGACGCCCACCTTCGCCTCGATCGCGCTGCTCGGCGTGGCCGTGTTCGCCCTCGTCGCGCTGTTCCTCCGAGAGGCCCCGGCGCCGGCGGAACCGATTCGGCCGGTGGAGCACCGGGAGCGGCCCGGGGTCGGCCGGCAGGTCCTGGACTGCTGGCGGGAGCCCGGCACCCGGCTCGGGCTGTGGATCCACTTCACCACCCAGTTCCCCGGCAACGCCTTCGGCCTGCTCTGGGGCCTGCCCTACCTGGTGCAGGCGCAGGGCATGTCCCGGGCCGGGGCGGGCGGGCTGCTGACCCTGCTGGTGCTCAGCAACATGAGCTTCGGGTTCCTGTTCGGCCGCCTGCTCTCCCGCACCGCGCGCGCCCGGATGCCGATCGTGCTCACCGTCATCGCCGCCACCGCGCTCGGCTGGGCCCTGGTGCTGGCCTGGCCCGGCGGGCACCCGCCGATCTGGCTGCTGGTCGGGATCATCCTGGTGATGGGCAGCAACGGTCCGGCCTCGCTGGTCGGCCTGGACTACGCGCGCTCACGGAACCCGGCGGAGCGGCTCGGCACCGCCTCCGGGATCGTCAACATGGGCGGATTCATCGGCACGATGATCACCCTCTTCGGCGTCGGCGTCCTGCTGGACGCCCTCACCCCGGAAGGCACCGACGGCTACCCGGCCGATGCCTTCCGCTGGGCGTTCTGCTGGCAGTACGTCCCGCTGGCGGTGGGGACGCTGATGATCCTCCGGCTGCGCCGGAGGGTCATGGCCTCGGAAACGTAGGGTCTCCGACCTGCGAAGACGTGCTTACCCTCACTTCGGATGAGGCTCGGCGGCGGTATCAGCGGCCGTACTCCCGGATGAACGCGGCCATCTGCCGTGGTGTCCCGAAGAGCCGGGCGCCGTGCAGTTCGGCATACATCCGTCCGTGATCCGGCCCGGACCGGGTGCCGGCGGCCGGCCGTGCTTCGCGCCGCAGGCGGATCAGGTCCACCAGCTTCAGCTTCGGGCAGCCGGGGACGACCCGGCTGCCCCGGATCCCGACCCGCTCCCCGCCCGGGCAGGCGAAGTACGCGCCGAACGGCGGCCCGCTGTCCTCCTCCCGGCTCGGCAGGTGGAGGACCATCTCCCCGTGGCGGCAGTGGACCGTCCCGTCGGAGTGGACGGTCAGGCCGGGCCAGTCCTCGTGGTCGATCTCCGCGACGATCTGCCCCCGCTGCCCGATCGCCTCGGCCAGCGTCTCCGCCATCCGTCGCTGCTGGGCGGGGACGTCGGTGTCCCCCCGGCGGACGGAGGGGAGGAGGTCGCGCGTGACCCACTCCTGGAAGGGTTTGGCGTTGGGCTTCCTCGACCTCATGACGAGGAGGTAGAGCCCCGCCTCACTTACGAGGTTCAGGAATGGGTTTCCGCGTACGGATCCATTCCCACCTGCGGAAACGCCGTATGCCTGAGTTGAACTCCGGTGTACCGAGCGCATATCGACGGTGCGGGTGTCGCCGGGGTCGACCATCCTGCTGGCCCAGCTCGGGCTGCCGCGGTCGAGCACGGCACACACGTCCTTCGTGACGAACCACGGCTCGCCGTCGATCATCACGACCCTGATCGGCTGGCCCGTGACCGGGAAGCTCGACTGCACCAGCACCATCTGTTCCTGCTGTTCCTGTTCGTCGTCCATCGGGACGCCCCTCCTTCTTCCGGGTGGTGGCAGGACTGCCCGGAACAACGAGGCCGAACGGGTGGGGTGACTGGCGCTGGGTTGACGTATGGATGCACGAGTGGTGCCGACCCGGCGTGCATTGGTGCGTGTACGCCGGGTGGCGTGCGCCGGTGGTGGGCGTCAGATGGTGACGGAGAAGTTCGCCAGCACCCGGTCGGCCAGCTCCTTGTCGCCCTCCACCGACACCGGCCCCGGGCGGCCGCGGCCGCAGGCGAGCCGGAGGTAGGTCTCCCAGCCCATGGTGAGCTGGACGTCGGGGGCGAGGCTGATCGACTCGTCCACGGTGCAGTGGCCGGTGGCGTCCACCCGGACGGTGCGCAGGAACTCGACCGGGCCGGTGACGTCCAGGACCAGGGCCGTGCCGGCCGGGACGCCGGCCTTGTTGGCGACGGCCTTGGGCAGCAGCTCCAGCAGGAGGTCCCGGGTGATCAGGGCGGCCGGGGCGTCCAGGTTGCCGGGGGTGTCCAGGGCGCGGCGCAGGTCCTGCTCGTGGACCCAGACGTCGAAGGCCCGCATCCGCAGCAGCTCGTGGTACGGGACGTCCCTGGCGAGCGGGCCGGCCGGCCAGCGGACCGGCTCGGCGGGCGTCTGCTTGGCGTTCCGCAGCGCCCGGGAGCGGCGGATGATCGTGTACTCCAGCTCGCTGGTCATCTCCAGCGCGGTGTGGCAGCGGCGCTTGTCCACCGGCAGTTCGACGTAGCGGGCGAACTCGGTGGTCACGTGACGGAGGTCACGCGGCAGGGAGTGGATCGGGCGCGGGTCGCCGAGGAGCTCGGACTCGACCGCGATGACGTGTGAGACGACGTCCCGGACGGACCAGCCGGGGCACTCGGTGGCCCGGTTCCAGGAGCCCTCGGGGAGGGGGGCGACCAGCTCCGATATGGACTCGATGCTCTGGGTCCACGCCTCGGTGTAAGCCTGCACGGTCTGGTTGTCCGTCACGGGAATCTCCGGCCCTCCGTCAGCTTCCTTGCCGTCTGTGCCCCGCCGTCACCGCCGGCCGGGATGGTCCGGCTTTCCGGGCGCACACGCTAACCGCACGTTACGCTGCCGGGAGACAGCTGGGCAGCGCTTTCGGGTGACGATCGTAGGACTCTTGCCGTGGACGGTGGTACTGTGCGCGCTTCATTGATCCAACTCGCGGTCTCCGACGCCGAGCCGCCCGCCGAGCGGCGGGCCAGGGCGGCGGCGCTGGTGCGGGCCCAACAGGGCGCCGACCTGGTGGTGCTGCCGGAGCTGTGGCCGCTCGGCGGTTTCGCGTACGACCTCTGGTCGGACGGCGCGGAGGGCCTGGACGGGCCCACCTCGGACGCGATGGCGGCCGCCGCCCGGGCCGCCGGGGTCTGGCTGCACGCCGGTTCGATCGTCGAGCGGGACCCGGACGGGCCGATCTACAACACCTCGATGCTGTTCGCCCCGGACGGCGAGCTGGTGCACACCTACCGCAAGATCCACCGCTTCGGCTTCGACAGCGGCGAGGCGGTGGTGATGGGCGCGGGCCAGGAGATCGTCACGGCGCCCACCGACTTCGCCACGCTGGGCCTGGCCACCTGCTACGACCTGCGCTTCCCGGAGCTGTTCCGGGCGCTGCTGGACGCCGGCGCGCAGCTGCTGGTGGTCCCGGCGGCCTGGCCGGCCCGGCGGCGCGAGCACTGGACGCTGCTGGCCCGGGCGCGGGCGGTGGAGGAGCAGGCCTTCGTGCTGGCCTGCAACACGGCCGGGACGCACGCCGGGGTCGAGCAGGCCGGGCACAGCATCGTGGTGGACCCGTGGGGCCGGGTGCTGGCCGAGGCGGGGACGGAGGAGGAGGTGCTGACGGTCGATTTCGACGTGGCCGAGGTGGCCGCGGCGCGCAAGGACTTCCCGGTGCTGCGGGACCGCCTGCTGGGGATCCCGGCGCCGGTCCAGCGCTGATCCGGGCCGTCGCCCCGGCGTCATCGGAGGGTTGGTTCGGACCTGGCCCCGGCGGGTTTGAGAAGATGAGCACTCGTCGTGTTCCCGCCGGTCCATCGAGGGTCGGCACGGTAGGCCCGCCGGAGGAGGTCGCGCCCATGCCTGGCGACGGCGCAGGCGACACCCCCCGTCCCGTCATCCACCGCAACAGCCTGCGCGAGCAGATCGCCGGCGCGCTGCGGGAGGAGATGATGGCCGGCCGACTGGCGGCCGGTCGCAACTTCACCGTCAAGGAGATCGCCGAGCTGTACGGCGTCTCCGCGACCCCGGCCCGCGAGGCGCTGGTCGACCTCGGCGCGCAGGGGCTGCTGCGGGCCGAGCACCACCGCGGCTTCACGGTGCCCGAGCTGTGCTGGGACGACTTCCTGGAGATCTTCGAGTCCCGGGTCCTGCTCACCGACAGCTTCCACCGGCAGTTCCTCACCCGCCGGGCCCTGCCCGACCTCAGCCGGCTGCCCTCGCTGCGCCGCCGGGCCGACGCGGCGGTCCGGGCCGCCCGGGCCGGGAACCTGGACGTGATGGTGGGCTGCGACCGCCGGTTCTGGCAGGAGGTCGCCGGACTGCTGGGCAACCGGCGGGTCGCCGACTACCTGGACTGGCTGCGGGTGCAGTCCTGGATGTTCGCCGCCCCCTACCTGCGGGCGATGACCGGCCTGGCCGGGGTCTGCTGGGACCGCCACCCGGAGCTGGTCGGGGCGATCGAGGCGCACGACCTGGCCGGCGCGTACCGGATCATCTGCGAGTACAACCTCTACACCGCCCGGCTGCTGGCCGAGCTGGCCGGGCAGCCGTTGGAGTCGGTGACCGTCCTGGGGCTGCTCGCCGAGGCCACCGGGACGCAGCCGGCGCCCGTCCCGGTCGAGCCGTCGGCCCCGGAGCCGGGCCCCGAACCGGTCGTCGAGCCCGGTGCGGCCCGCGGCGAGCGGCCGTTGCGCGGTGACGAGGTCGGCCGGGAGCTGGGCCGGGAGCTGGGACTGGGCCTCGGCCTGGTGCCGCAGCCCCGCTCGGTGCCCCACAGCCGGTTCGGCCGGCGGCTGCCTCCGGCGCCCCCCGAGGCCCCGCTGGGACGGTCCGACCCGCACACCGCCCCGGGCCGGTAGGGTGACGGGCGTCGAACCGGGCGCCCGCGAAGGGCCGTCCGGGTACCGACTCCGCCCCCGTCGTCGCCCCGCCCCGCGGGCGATCCCCCGCCGCCCGGAGAGGAACTGCCGGCCATGGCCTGCGACCTCTGGCTCGTCCCGCTGGTGGACGTGCTGAGCCACAGCCCCGACAACCCCTTCCGGGACGATCTAGCCCTCTACAACACGGTGTTGGCCTCGCGCGGGCTGCCCGAGGTGCCGGTCTACCAGTACGTCCCGGGCATCAGCGGCGCGGTCGAGCCGATAGCCGCCTTCGACTACGACTCGCTGCACTTCCTGCGCCGCGCCTACCTGCTGGGCATCACCGGCCTGGACATCACCCCGGTCGACGCGCTCGGCGGCGACTACGAGCAGCTGCTGGAGATGTTCGAGAGCAGCGCCGAACAGTCGCACCTGGTCTGGCACTTCGACCACGCGGGCGCGTACGTTCCGGTCGAGTTCGCGGTGCCGCTGGTGGACGACGCGCTGCTCGCCTCCGGCGGCCCGCTCGGCTCCAGCCACGGACTGCTGCGCGAACTGCAGGCGGTGGCACCGGTGCTGGGCATCGACCCGCTCAACCCGCCGGACCCGACCCGGCCGCTCGGTCCGACCGGCCTGGAGCAGCCGTTCGGGCCGCCGATCGACGACGTGCACCCCTTCGCCCGGGAGCGGCACGCCTGGTCGGGCCTGTACGCGGCGGCGACCAGGAGCGTCGCCCAGGGCTCGATGATCGTCTTCGCGTAGCGCCGCGGCGACCGACCGCGGCAACCGACCGCACCGACCGCACCGGCCGACTGCACCGACCCACCGCGGCCCGCGCCCGGGGCGCCGCACCCCCGGAGGGGCCCCTAGCGCAGCGGCCCCTCCGGCGGCCGCTGCCGCGGCATGGTGGGCCGGGTGCCCGGCGGCGGCAGTACCCGCACCTGGGCGCCCACCCCCGGCTCGGAGCGTCCGCCCCAGCTCCCGGGGCCCTGGGTGGGCAGCTGGGTCATCGAGGCGCGGAACTCCAGCATCCACTCCGAGGTCTCGGTGCGGACCATGTCGGAGACGTCCTCGCAGAACCGCCGCAGCACGCCCAGGCAGCGCTCGGCGGCCTCGCCCGCGGTGCCCTCGGTGGGGCCGAGCACCTCGCGCACGCACTCCGACGCCCAGTCGAACTGGAAGGCCTCCAGGCGGCGCTGCAGGGCCTGTCCGGTGGAGACGTCCCGCATCCAGCCCGAGGTGAGGCCGAAGGCCCGGTCGGCGCCGTAGCAGGCGGCGGAGAGCGCCAGGCCGACGTAGCCCCAGCTGGTGCCGTGCGCGAAGCTGCCGGCCAGGTCGACCAGCGGGGCCGTCACCGCGCCCACCGCGAAGCCGGCCGAGCCGAACCGCAGCAGGCGCGCCCACCGGCGCTTCCAGACCCGGTCCCGGCGGTACCACTCGATCGCCTCGACCGCCCGCTCCTCGGACCAGCGGTAGAGCTCCTCCAGCCGCTCGGCCGGCTCGCCCCAGTCCCCGAGGGGGAACTGTCGGGTGCTCAGATCGGTCCGGCGGCGGGTGGACTCCGGCCGGACCACGGCGGTGGCGGGCGGGTCCTCCTCGCCGATCTCCTTGCCCCAGGCACTCTCCTCGGGCTGCATTTCCGGCTGGCTCACCTGTGGGGCTCCCTGTGGCGGGCGGGCGGCTTGGTCTGGCGGCGCATCGGCTGACGCGGTGTCTGCCGGTGGTTGTCCAACAGCACTTCTTACCGCCAAATGGCTGACCGTGGGGGACCTTCCCGGTTGATCGTTACCGGTTTAGGCCACTGGAACCCGAGGTGAGCGGGTTGCGGGGGGCGGCGAGATTTCACCCGTCCGAGCGAGGGCCCGGTGACCCGTGGTCGTGACCCGGACACCCACCGCCCACCCGGGCCCCTCGGGCTTGGAGGATCCTCCGGCATCGTCGGCGTACGGAGCTCTTCTCCTGGAGGATCCGACGGGACCGGAGAGCGGCCGGAACTGGCCACCGACTACTCTTGCGAGGCGTGAAGGTCCTCGTCATCGGCGGCGGCGCCCGCGAACACGCCCTGTGCCGCTCTCTGTCCCAAGATCCCGCTGTCACCGAGCTGCACTGTGCCCCGGGCAACGCCGGGATCGCACAGGTGGCGACGGTCCACCCTGTCGATCAGCTCGACGGTGCCCAGGTCACCGAGCTGGCCCGGCGGCTCGACGCCGCCCTGGTCGTGGTCGGCCCGGAGGCGCCACTGGTCGCCGGCGTCGGCGACGCCGTGCGCGCGGCCGGCATCCCCGTCTTCGGCCCCTCCGGCGCCGCCGCGCAGCTGGAGGGCTCCAAGGCGTTCGCCAAGGACGTGATGGCCGCCGCCGGCGTCCCCACCGCCCGCTCCTACGTCTGCACCACCGCGGCGGAGGCCGCCGAGGCGCTGGACGCCTTCGGCGCCCCGTACGTGGTCAAGGACGACGGCCTGGCCGCCGGCAAGGGCGTCGTGGTCACCTCCGACCGCGAGGCCGCCCTGGCGCACGCCGCCTCCTGCGAGCGCGTGGTCATCGAGGAGTACCTGGACGGCCCCGAGGTCTCGCTGTTCGCGATCACCGACGGCACCACCGTCCTCCCGCTGCAGCCCGCGCAGGACTTCAAGCGCGCGCTGGACGGCGACGAGGGGCCCAACACCGGCGGCATGGGTGCCTACTCGCCGCTGCCGTGGGCGCCCGCCGGGCTGGTCGAGGAGGTCCTGGAGACCGTCCTGCAGCCGACCGTGGACGAGCTGCGCCACCGCGGCACCGAGTTCTCCGGCCTGCTGTACGCGGGCCTGGCGCTCACCTCCCGCGGCACCCGGGTGATCGAGTTCAACGCCCGCTTCGGCGACCCGGAGACCCAGGTCGTGCTGGCCCGGCTGCGCACCCCGCTGGCCGGCGTGCTGCTGGCCTCGGCCAACGGCACCCTGGACCAGCTGGAGCCGCTGCGCTGGGACGACGGCGCGGCCGTCACCGTGGTCGTCGCCTCCGAGGGCTACCCGGCCGCGCCGCGCACCGGCGACCCGATCGAGGGCCTGGCCGAGGCCGAGGCGGACGGCACCGCGTTCGTGCTGCACGCCGGGACCGAGGCGGGCGAGGACGGGCAGGTGCTGAGCGCCGGTGGCCGCGTGCTGTCGGTCACCGCGACCGGCGCCGACCTGGCCGAGGCGCGCGAGCGCGCGTACGCCGCCGTGGACCGGATCTCGCTCGAGGGCGGCCAGCACCGCACCGACATCGCGCTGAAGGCGGCCACCGCGTAGGGCAGTTAGGCCGTGCCGAGCCCGTACCGGGGGCGCTGCGGACCGTGGGAATCAACCCCATGGGCGCAGCGCCCCCGGCGTTTCGGGGCCGGAGTGGTTCCGGGGGCCGACGCACCGATCGGCCGACGGATTCCAGCCCATCGGGTGACAGCGCCCGCATCCGGCTGACGTAACGGGGCGCCCGGCCTTATGGTGCGCTGGATCGCAGTGCGCGGGGCCCGCGCGCCGGGGTCGCCGCCGGGTAGCGGCGCCCCTGCGGGGGGATGCTGGACGGCGTCCGGCCGGGCGGTCGCCGGGTGCTTCGCACCGGACCGGTCGCGGGCGTCCGGAATCCGGGCGACGTCACCGGGACGAGTGGAAACCGGGGCGATCCGGAACGACCACCCGGGCCGGGGCGTCGAAAATGGCAGTAGCGCCACGCAGCATGCACTACCGGGATCGGACGCCTCCGCTTCCCGGTCGGAACTGATCGTTTCGAGTCGGCTCAGGGCCCGTAGCCGGGCGCCCGAGGGCTCCGAAGGGGGTGCCGCACCGTATGGCCGCTGTCGACACCGCGCGCGCTCACGCCCAGGCGGTCCTGCGGGTCCGAGGCCTCGCCCTGGCCGCCGCCGTCCTGCCCGCCGCCGTGGCGGTGGTCCTGCTCGCGGGCCGGTTCACCGGCCGGATCGGCGCGCCCGGCGCCGCCGACGCGGCCGGCTGGGACGCCGCCCGCTGGGCGGTCTGCGCGGTCGCCGCGCTGACCCTGCTGGTCGCCGGGCTGACCGCCCGCGCCCTGCACCGGGCCGAGCCGCCCCGGACCCCCGCCGTGCCGCTGGAGCGTGCCGAGGCCCCCGAGCTGTACCGGCTGATCGACGAACTCGCCGACCGGCTGGACGTCCCCGCGCCCTCCGCGGTCGCCCTCACCCCGGACTGCGACAGCTGGCTGGAGGACGTCCCGCCGGTGCGGCGACCGGGCCCGCCGCGGCCGCACCCGCTGCGCCCGCACCCCGAGCCACCCGCCCCGGTGCTGGTGATCGGCTCGCCGTTCCTCTGGTGGATGCGGGCCGGCGAGCTGCGCGCCCTGCTGGCCCCCGTGGTGGCCGGCGCCGCCGCCTCCGCGGACCCGGAGATCGCCGCCGCCCGCCAGTTCCTGCGCAGCCTGGACGCCTGCCTGGACTCCGGCCGGGGCACGGCCCCCGGCCTCGGCGGCGGCACCCTGGCCGCCCCGCCCCGGCCGCCCCGGCGCGGTCCGGCCGCGCTCGCCGACCGGATCACCCGCCGGATCACCCGCCGGCTGCTCGGCGCCTGCCGCGGCCACTCCGCCGAACTGGAGCGGTCCGTCGCGAGCTGGGCCTCCGAGCAGGCCAAAGCCGTCGACTACGGCCTGCGGATCGCCGCCCAGGAGCAGGTCGGCCTCGCCTACGCCGGCTGGGACCGGCTGCTCACCCGGGTCGCGCTGCCGGCCTGGCGGCTCGGCCGCCACCCCGCCCACCTCAACGCGGGCGTGGTCGCCGCCCTCACCGAGCTGTCCCGCCGTGACCGGCTGGCCGACGGCTACGGCAGCCGTCTCGGCGACCGCCCGGCCTGCGACCTGCTGGAGGAGCCCGGCGCCGTCGACCGGGCGGTCTCCCGGCTCGCCGCCGAGCTGTTCTTCGGCCGCCCGGCGGCCGGCGCCTGGCACGAGCTGGAGTGGGCCGACTACCCGGCCGACGCGGTGGACGCCGGCTGGCGGGCGGGCGCCGCCGCCCTGCAGGCCGCCCTGGACCGGCTCGCCCCGCAGTCCCGCCCCGGCTCCCCGACCCTGACCCGGCTGCTGGTGCGGCTCGCCGAGGGCGACGGCGAACGGCTGGCCGCCGCGCTCGCCGCCCAGCTGGCCCGCACCACTGCCCCGGCCCCGTTGCTGGAACCCGACCGCACCGGTCGCGACCTGCTGGTCGACCACGTCACCGCGATGGTCTGCTGCGCGGCCGTGGACACCGCCGGCGGCGCCCCCGGGCTGGACTGGCTGGACGGCCCGGTGCTGCTGCTCGGCGGGGTCCGCCGCACCGACCTGGCCGGCCCGGTCGCCCAGGCCGTCGAACAGGGCCAGGACGGCCCGCTGCGCGCCTGGCTGGACGCCGCCGACGTCCGCCTGGAGAAACCCGTCCGGCTGTGACGGGTGGGACGGCGCTCGACACCCCCGCACGCGCCCCCGGACGGCTCGGCCGCCGGTCGTCTCCGCAGGCCGGAGGCCCCCTCCGGGCGGACCGCGAGATTCCCGGCACCAATTGCCACCGGAGGGTGACGGAGCGCCAGCACTCTGTGGTGTATTAGACCGCACGCACATCCGGGGGGCACGTGCCAACCGGGCGGAAGTGCACCTGGGAGGGGCGCGTGGGCACCGAACTCAACGGCCGCTGGGAGTCCGGAACGCACGCCTACAGCGTCTCCGACCCCTTCGGACAGGGCCCGCTGCCCTGGCTGCGCAGCCCGGACCAGTACCTGGCCGGAGCGGAGGGCGCCGTCCCCTGGTACGTCTCCGTGGACGCGCCCGGCCAGCAGCCGCTGACCGCCGGGGTCCGGCCCAAGCCGTCGGTCGGCACCCCGCAGAGCTCCAACGACGTGGACCAGCAGATCAAGGGCTTCGCCTCGGCCGGGGTGATCCGCCCCGGCGGCTCGGTGGACTTCCGGGTCACCGTCAACCCGCCCCGCGAGTTCACCGTGAGCGTCTTCCGGATCGGCCACTACGGCGGCGACGGCGCCCGCCACATGACCACCAGCCCGCCGGTCTCCGGCCTCGTCCAGCCCGCCCCGCTGGTGGTCGACCGGACGGTCTCCTGCCACCACTGGTGGCACTCCTGGCGGCTGCAGATCCCGGCACACTGGAAGCCCGGCGCGTACGTCGCCGTGCTGACCACCTCGGACACCGCGCACCGCAGTCACATCCCGTTCACCGTGAGGGACTTCGAGGACCGCGGGCACACCGCCGAGCTGCTCCTGGTACTCCCCGACGTGACCTGGCAGGCGTACAACCTCTTCCCCGAGGACGGCCGCACCGGCGCCAGCCTCTACCACGCCTGGGACGGCCGGGGCGGCCTGCTCGGCGAGTCGGAGGCGGCCGTCACCGTCTCCTTCGACCGTCCGCACGCCACCGCCGGGCTGCCGCTGCACGTCGGCCACGCGTACGACTTCATCCGCTGGGCCGAGCGCTACGGCTACGACCTCTCCTACGCCACCGCCACCGACCTGCACGCCGGCCTGGTCGACCCCGCCCGGCACCGGGCGCTGGTCTTCCCCGGCCACGACGAGTACTGGTCCGCACCGATGCGCCGGGCCGCCGAACGGGCCCGGGACGGCGGCACCTCGCTGGTGTTCCTCTCGGCCAACACCATGTACTGGCGGGTCGAGCTGACCGCCGCCGCCTCCGGCGAGCCCAACCGGCTGCTCAACTGCCGCAAGCGGCAGAAGGTCGGGCCCGGCAGCCCGGCCGCAGGCGTGTCCGGCGCCGCCGGCGCACTGTGGCGGGACGCGGGGGAGCCCGAGCAGCACCTGCTCGGGGTGCAGTACTCGGGCCGGGTCGCTGCGCCCGTCCCGCTGGTCGCCCGGCACACCGCACACTGGCTCTGGGACGGCACCGGCCTGCAGGAGGGCGACGAGCTGCCCGGCCTGGTCGCCGGCGAGGCCGACCGGTACTACCCCAAGGTGGCGCTGCCCGAGCACACCGAACGCGTGCTGCTGGCCCACTCGCCGTACCAGGACCCGGCCGGCCGCACCCGCTACCAGGAGACCTCGCTGTACCGGGCGCCCAGCGGCGCGTACGTCTTCGCGGCCGGCACCTTCGCCTGGTCGCCCGCGCTGGGCCGCCCCGGACTGACCGACGAGCGGATCCAGCGGGCCACCGCCAACCTGCTGGACCGGCTCTGCAAGAACTGAGCCCCGGCGGCCGGGGCAGCGGGATCCGGCGGTCGTGAAAGACTGCGGGGGCAGTGACCTCCCCTTTCGCAGTGCCCCACGCCCGCGAACGACCCCTGAGGACTGAGACACCTTGAGTGGATTTGTCACCAAGCCCGAGCCGGTCCAGGTACCCGGCCTGGTCCACCTGCACACCGGCAAGGTGCGCGACCTCTACCGCACCGAGTCGGGTGAGCTGGTCATGGTCGCCAGCGACCGGACGTCCGCCCACGACTGGGTGCTGCCGAACGAGATCCCCGACAAGGGCCGCATCCTGACCCAGCTGTCGCTGTGGTGGTTCGAGCGGATCGCGGACATCGTGCCCAACCACGTGATCTCCACCGAGGTCCCGGCCGGCGCCCCCGCCGACTGGAAGGGCCGCACGCTGGTCTGCCGCAGCCTGGAGATGATCCCGGTCGAGGCCGTCGCCCGCGGCTACCTGGCCGGCTCCGGCCTGGCCGAGTACAACGAGAGCCGCACGGTCTGTGGCATCGCGTTGCCGGAGGGCCTGGAGAACAGCTCCGAGCTGCCCGCCCCGATCTACACCCCGGCGCTCAAGGCCGAGGTCGGCGAGCACGACGAGAACGTCTCCTACGAGGAGACCGCCCGCCGGATCGGCGCCGAACAGGCCGCCCAGCTGCGCCGCACCACGCTGGACGTCTACGCCCGTGCCCGGGGCATCGCCCGCGAGCGCGGCATCATCCTGGCCGACACCAAGTTCGAGTTCGGCCTGCTGGACGGCGAGCTGGTGATCGGCGACGAGGTGCTCACCCCGGACTCCTCGCGCTACTGGCCCGCGGACGAGTACCGGCCGGGCCGCTCGCAGTCGTCCTTCGACAAGCAGCTGATCCGCGACTGGCTGGTCTCCCCGGCCTCCGGCTGGGACCGCCACAGCGAGCAGCCGCCGCCGGCGCTGCCGGACGAGATCGTCGAGCAGACCCGGGCCAAGTACATCGAGGTGTACGAGCGGCTGACCGGCACCACCTGGGCCTGACGCCCCCGGTGACGCCCGCGGGTACGGCTGCGGCTCAGATCCAGCCGTGCTCGCGGGCGATCCGCACCGCCGCATGCCGGTTCTCCGCGCCCAGTTTGGTGGCCGCCGAGGACAGGTAGTTGCGGACGGTGCCCTGGGAGAGCGCGGCCCGCTCGGCGATCTCGGCGATCGGGGTGCCGTCGGCGGCGAGCTCCAGGACGTCCGTCTCGCGCGGCGTCAGCGGGGTCTCGCCCGCGCTGATCGCGTCCGCCGCCAGCTCCGGGTCCACGTACCGGCCGCCGGAGCGCACGGTGCGGATGATGCCCGCCAGGTCCGCCGCCGAGACGGTCTTCGGCAGGAAGCCGCGCACCCCGACCTCCAGCGCCCGCTTCAGGTAGCCGGGGCGGCCGTGCCCGGTGACGATCATGCAGCGGCAGTCCGGCAGCAGCCGGCGCAGCTCGGCGGTCACCTCGATGCCGTCCTTGCCGGGCATCTGCAGGTCCAGCACCGCGACGTCCGGCCGGTGCGACTGCGCCATCGCCAGCGCCTCCGGGCCGGAGCCGGCCTGTGCGACCACCTCGATGTCGTCCTCCAGCGAGAGCAGCGCGGCCAGCGCGCCCCGGATCAGGTGCTCGTCGTCGGCGAGCAGGACGCGGACGGGCGCGGTGTCGGTCATCGCAGGGTCTCTCCGGGGTGCAGTGGGACGGTGGCGACGAGCCGGAAGACGCCCCCGTCGGCGGGTGTGACGGCCAGCTCGCCGTCGTGGGCGGCGAGCCGCTCGCGCAGCCCGCGCAGCCCGGTGCCGCTGCCCTGGGAGGGGACCGGCACGGCGGGCACCCCGTCATTCTCCAGCTCCAGGACCGCCCGCTCGCCCTCCCTGCCCAGCCGGATCAGGCAGCGCTCGGCCTCGCTGTGCCGCAGCACGTTGGTGGTGGCTTCGCGGATCACCCAGCCGAACACCGACTGGACGTGCGGCGGCAGTTCGTCGGCGTGCTCGCCGAGGTCGATCTCGCAGTCGACGTCGGCGGAGCGGAGCACCGCGCGGGCGCCGATCGCCTCGGCGTGCAGGTCGGCGGTGCGGTAGCCGCGGATGACGTCGCGGACCTCGCGCTGCGACTCCTGGGCGATCCTCTGCACCTCGGCCATCTGCTCGGCGGCCTCGGGGCGCCCGCGGCGGGCGAGCTGGACGGCGAGCTCGCTCTTCAGCGCGATGGTGGTGAGGTTGCGGCCCATCACGTCGTGCAGGTCGCGGGAGAAGCGCAGCCGCTCCTCGGCGACGGCCAGCCGGGACTGCGTCTCGCGGGCGCCGTCCAGTTCCCAGACCACGGCCGTCAGCCAGGCGAAGCTGCGGCAGCTCGCCGCGATGAAGGGCATCCCGAGCAGCGTGCCGATCAGCTGCCCGGCGGTGGTGCCGGCGCTCATCCCGGCCAGCATCATCGCCGGGGCGACCAGCAGGGTGAGGGCGGCGGCGGCCGGGGCGGACCACCACAGCCGGAGGCCGATGGAGATCGGGCCGTAGGCGACGATCAGCAGGACGGTCGCCGTCACGACGGTGGCCGGCGGAGTGCCGGTCCCGTCCGTCTGCGGGCCGGTCAGCAGCAGGGCCCAGCTGCCGGCGACGGTGAGCACGCCGTTGGCGACGAGCCAGCGGCGGTGGTCGGCGGGCCGTCCGAGGTAGTGGTCGAGCGAGGTGCGGCAGGCCCGGATGCCGACCAGGGTGGTGGCCAGCGAGACGGCCACGGTGACCCGGGCGGCGCCGGCCGAGTACTCCCCGAGGTGGGCGCCGAGACCGAGCAGCGCCACCGGCAGCGCGGCCAGCGGCATCAGGTAGATGGACCAGCGGAAGTAGATCTCGGCGCGCTGGGGTTTACCGAAGCCCCGCCATCTGCGCAGCGGTGAGCGCATGTCCACGTGCCGTCCCCCCGGTTCAACCATGATCGTGCTGCTGCCTTCATATCAGAGGTCGAACCGGGGCATTTCCTTGGTTTGCTGCCGGACGGTCAGCGGCGCGGCTCCCAGCGGAAGTAGCGCACCGCGGCCCAGACCGTCAGGCCCAGCCAGACCGCGCCGGTGACGAGGTGCGGGCCGGCGGCGCCCCAGCTGCCGGCGAAGCCGGTCGCGGCGGCCGAGCCGTCGGTGCCGAACCAGCCGACGCGGATCAGCTGGAAGGCCGGGGTGGTCGGCAGCAGGCGGCAGACGTCGGCCAGCTGCGAGGGCATGACCTCCAGCGGGATGAACAGTCCGGAGCCGAGCTGGATGATCAGCATGACCGGCAGGGTGGTGATGCCGGCGCTCTCGACGGTCCTGGTGAAGGCGCTGGACAGCGCGGCCAGGGCGATCATCGTGGCCAGCACCAGCACCAGGCCGACGAGCATCAGCAGCGGGTTGACCGGCACCGCCAGGTGCAGTCCGACGCTGCCGCCGATCCCGATCACGGCGGCCATCAGCAGGCCGAGGGCGAGCGAGGGGACGGCCGTGCCGAGCATGATCTCGATGTCCCGGGCCTCGCCGGTGCGCAGCCGCTTGAGGACCAGCTCACCGCGCCGGGCGACGTAGGCGGCGGTCAGGTTGTAGTAGACGACGAAGGCCAGCATCATCCCGACCGAGCTGTAGACCAGCAGCGAGTCGACGTCCAGCCCGGGGTGGCTCTCGGCCTGCTGGCTGAGGGTGCCCTTCAGGGTGAAGACCAGGAACAGCGGCAGCAGCAGGGCGGTGAACAGCGCCGTGCGGTTGCGCAGCAGCAGGACGGCCTCGGCGCGGCCGAGGGCGAGCAGTCGGCGGGCGGTGGTGCCCTGCGGGCCGGTGGCGGCGGGTGCGGTCGGGGCGGCGGTGGTCATCGGGCGGATCCGATCAGGCGGCGGCGGGCGGGACGGGCGGGGGCGGTAGGGGCCTGCGGCGGCGCCTGGTGGGCGGCCTCGGAGGCGATGGCGAGGAAGGCCTCCTCCAGCGAGGCGCTGCGGGCGTCCAGGGCGCCGAGCGCGACACCGTGCCGGTGGGCCCAGCCGAGCAGGTCGTGGAGGGTGTGCTGGAGGTCGCCGGTCTGCACGGTGACCTTGCGGCCGTCGACGGTGACCGACGCCGGGGCGAGCGGCGGGAGCGAGGCCCCGGCGAACTCGGGCAGCTCGAAGGTGATCCGGGACGGCCGTCCGGCGATCACCTCCGCGACGGTGCCGGAGGTGACGATCCGGCCGCCGTGCATGATGGCCAGCCGGTCGGCCAGCTCCTCGGCCTCCTCCAGGTAGTGCGTGGTGAGCAGCACGGTGGTGCCCTGGGCGCGCAGTTCGCGGACCAGCCGCCAGACGGCGGCGCGCGCCTCGGGGTCGAGGCCGGTGCTGGGCTCGTCCAGGAACAGCACCTCGGGGCGACCGAGCAGGGCCATCGCGAGGTCGAGGCGGCGCCGTTCGCCGCCGGACAGCTGCTTGACCCGGACGTCCCGGCGGTGGGTGAGGCCGACCAGCTCCAGGGCCTCCTCGACGGGCCGGGCGCGGCTGGTCATCCCGGCCCAGGCGCGGCCGGTCTCGGCGGCGGTGAGGTCGCCTGGGAAGCCGCCCTCCTGGAGCATGATGCCGATCCGCGGTCGGAGGGCGGCGCGCTCCCGGTAGGGGTCGTGGCCGAGCACCCGGACGGTGCCGTCGCCGGGGGCGGCCAGGCCCTCGATGAGCTCCATGGTCGAGGTCTTGCCCGCTCCGTTCGTGCCGAGCAGGGCGAACAGCTCGCCGCGGCCGACGGTCAGGTCCACGCCCCGGACGGCGTGGTGGCCGGTGGCACCGCTGCCGTAGTGGCGGTGCAGGTCGGTGACCTCGATCACACGGTCGCTGGGGCGGGTGGGGCGGCTCGTTTCCATGCCCCAAGCCTTCCGCCGACCCGGCCGCGCGGGCAGTGCGCGCCGTCATGACATCGCGGTGGGGATCCACGGGTCGGCGATGACAAATGTCATGGAGCATTCGGGGCGGGAATGCCGAAGGGCCCCCTCGATCGAGGGGGCCCTTCGTTCCGGAGCGGACGACGAGATTCGAACTCGCGACCCTCACCTTGGCAAGGTGATGCTCTACCAACTGAGCCACGTCCGCATGGTCAAACTATTGAGTTGTGCTGTGCTCGCGCACTGCGAGCGGACGACGAGATTCGAACTCGCGACCCTCACCTTGGCAAGGTGATGCTCTACCAACTGAGCCACGTCCGCATGGTGCCTGGTGGGGCACCCGCCGCCTCTTCGGATCTCTCCGTTGCGGCGACGAGGAATACTCTACAGCATCGTTCGGGGTGGTCGCCCCACCCTTTCGAGCCGGGTGGGCAGGGCGACCGGGGGCCTGGTGCCCCGGGGGTCAGTTCGCCTCGGCGAACGCCTCGTACACGTGCTTGGGGATGCGGCCGCGGGCCGGCAGTTCCATGCCGCGGGACAGCGCCCAGGCGCGGACGGCGGCCGGGTCCGGGGTGAGGGCGGTGCGGCGGAAGGACTTTCCGGTGCGGCTCTGGCGCCGGCCGGCCGCGACGAACGGGGCGAGGGCCTCCCGCAGCTTTTCCGCGTTGTCCACGGACAGGTCGATCTCGTACGACTTCCCGTCGACGCCGAAGTGGACGGTTTCCGCGGCGGCGCCGCCGTCCAGGTCGTCGGAGAGCGTGACAACTACACGCTGAGCCATGGGTGTCAATCCTCTCGGGCAATTCGGCCACCGGTCCACGGGGGTGCGCCCGGGGCCTGATGTGCACCAACTCGCGCAAGCGCATACGGGCAGGCCGGACGGCCCGCCTGATACGCAGCACTTGCCGCGACAGGTGGCCCTATTCTGCACCCGAAGGGGGTCGAAATCGAAGAGTCCGGCATTCTTTTCCGGATATTCACGTGTCTACGCGGGACTGTCGGATACCGGTGTGCGGGACGGGCGGATCTGTCCCCAAGTGCCGTATTCGGGTGTTCTCCGGAGGGGGCGGTTCCGGGCGTCGAAACCGCGGAAACGGGCCGCTCCGGACGGGGGGTGGGGGGCCCGGATCCCTTGCGGCGTAAGGGGCCCGGGTCTACGCGCGTCGCTATCCCCGGCCAGCAATCCTGCCCGAAACCACCGGTAGTCTGGAGTTCCCCCGCCTCACCGAAGACACCACCGGGAGTGCCAGTGGCACGCGTCGTAGTCGACGTCATGCTCAAGCCGGAGATCCTCGACCCCCAGGGACAGGCGGTGCAGCGTGCACTGCCCCGTCTCGGATTCACCGGGATCGCCGACGTCCGCCAGGGCAAGCGTTTCGAGCTGGATGTGGAGGGCCCGGTCGACGACGCGGCGCTCGCCCGTATCCGCGAAGCCGCCGAGACCTTTCTCGCCAACACCGTGATCGAGGACTTCACCGTCCGGGTCGAGGAGGAGGGCAAGTGACCACCCGCGTCGGCGTCGTCACTTTCCCGGGCTCCCTCGACGACCGCGACGCCCAGCGGGCGGTCCGTCTCGCGGGTGCCGAGCCGGTCGCCCTCTGGCACCGTGACAAGGATCTCCACCAGGTCGACGCCGTCGTCCTGCCGGGCGGATTCAGTTACGGCGACTATCTGCGCTGCGGTGCGATCTCGCGCTTCTCCCCGGTGATGGAGACCGTCATCGAGCAGGCGAAGCTCGGAATGCCGGTCCTCGGTATCTGCAACGGCTTCCAGGTGCTCTGCGAATCCCACCTGCTGCCCGGTGCGCTCACCCGCAACGACTCGCTGCACTTCATCTGCCGCGACCAGAAGCTGCGCATCGAGAACGCCGGCACCGCCTGGACCCGGGATTACGCGGCGGGCCAGGAAATCGTCGTCCCGCTGAAGAACGGCGAGGGCCGGTTCGTCGCGGACCAGCACGTCCTGGACGAGCTGGAGGCGGAGGGCCGGGTGGTCGCCCGTTACGTGGACGTCAACCCGAACGGTTCGTACCGCGACATCGCCGGCATCACCAACGCCGCCGGCAATGTCGTCGGCCTGATGCCGCACCCGGAGCACGCCGTGGAGCCGCTCACCGGTCCGACCACCGAGGGCCTGGGCTTCTTCACTTCCGTCCTGAAGCAGCTGGTGAACGCCTGATGAGCCTCGACACCGTCAAGAACGCCGAGCAGACCCCGGACGCCGCCCAGCCCTGGGCCGAGCTCGGCCTCAAGGAGGACGAGTACGCGCGCATCCGGGAGATTCTCGGCCGCCGCCCGACCGGCGCCGAACTCGCGATGTACTCGGTCATGTGGTCGGAGCACTGTTCGTACAAGAGCAGCAAGGTCCACCTGAAGCAGTTCGGGGAGAAGAAGCCCGATTCGGACGCGATGCTCGTCGGCATCGGCGAGAACGCCGGTGTGGTCGACGTCGGCCAGGGCTACGCGGTCACCTTCAAGGTCGAGTCGCACAACCACCCGTCGTACATCGAGCCCTACCAGGGCGCGGCCACCGGCATCGGCGGCATCGTGCGCGACATCCTGGCGATGGGCGCCCGCCCGGTCGCCGTGATGGACCCGCTGCGCTTCGGCGCGGCCGACCACCCGGACACCCGGCGCGTGCTGCCCGGGATCGTCGCGGGCATCGGCGGCTACGGCAACTGCCTGGGCCTGCCGAACATCGGCGGCGAGGTCGTCTTCGACTCCTGCTACCAGGGCAACCCGCTGGTCAACGCGCTGTGCGTGGGCGTCATGAAGCACGAGGACATCCACCTCGCGCAGGCCTCCGGCGCCGGCAACAAGGTCATCCTGTACGGCGCCCGCACCGGCGGTGACGGCATCGGCGGCGTCTCGGTGCTGGCCTCCGAGACCTTCGACGACACCAAGCCGGCCAAGCGCCCGGCGGTCCAGGTCGGCGACCCGTTCCAGGAGAAGCTCCTCATCGAGTGCACCCTGGAGATCTTCCGCGAGAAGCTCGTCAAGGGCATCCAGGACCTCGGCGGTGCCGGACTGTCCTGCGCCACCAGCGAGTTGGCCTCGGCCGGCTCCGGCGGCATGCGGATCGAGCTCGACACCGTGCACCTGCGCGACCACACGCTCTCGCCGGAGGAGATCCTCATGAGCGAGTCGCAGGAGCGCATGTGCGCGATCGTGGAGCCCGACAAGGTCGACCGCTTCCTCGAGATCTGCGAGAAGTGGGACGTCATCGCCAACGTCATCGGTGAGGTGACCGACGGCGAGCGCCTGGAGATCTACTGGCACGGCGAGCTCGTGGTGGACGTCCCGCCGCGCACCGTCGCCCACGAGGGCCCGACCTACCAGCGCCCGTTCGCCCGCCCGAACTGGCAGGACGCGCTGCAGGCCGACGCCCCGACCGCCGAGCGGCTGGCCCGCCCGACCACCGGCGAGGGCCTCAAGGCCGACCTGCTGAAGGTCGCGAGCCACCCGAACCAGGCCTCCAAGTCCTGGATCACCGACCAGTACGACCGCTACGTGCTCGGCAACACCGTGCTCTCGCACGGCGAGGACTCGGGCATGATCCGGATCGACGACGAGACCAACCTCGGCGTCTCGGTCGCCACCGACGGCAACGGCCGCTTCGCCAAGCTGGACCCGTACACCGGTGCCCAGCTGGCCCTGGCCGAGGCGTACCGCAACGTCGCGGCCGGCGGTGCCAAGCCGCTCGCGGTCTCCGACTGCCTCAACTTCGGCTCCCCCGAGGACCCGGACGTGATGTGGCAGTTCGCCGAGGCCACCCGCGGCCTGGCCGACGCCTGCCTGGTGCTCGGCACCCCGGTCACCGGCGGCAACGTCTCGCTCTACAACCAGACCGGCGAGGTCGCCATCCACCCGACCCCGGTGGTCGCGGTGCTCGGCGTCATCGACGACGTCACCCGGCGCACCCCGTCCGCCTTCGCCGAGGAGGGGCAGCTGCTCTACCTGCTCGGCGACACGGCGGACGAGCTCGGCGGCTCGGCCTGGTCCCAGGCGGTCCACGACCACCTCGGCGGCCTGCCGCCCAAGGTGGACCTGGAGCGCGAGCGGCTGCTCGGCGAGATCCTGATCGCCGCCTCGCGCGACGGCATGATCGACGCCGCGCACGACCTCTCCGACGGCGGCCTCGGCCAGGCGCTCGTGGAGAGCTGCCTCAAGGGCGGCCACGGCGCGCGGATCATCGTGCCGGAGGGCGCGGACCCGTTCGTCCTGCTGTTCTCGGAGTCGGCCGGCCGCGCCGTCGTGGCGGTGCCGCGCAGCGAGGAGCTCCGGTTCAACGACATGTGCACCGCGCGCGGCCTGCCGGCCACCCGGATCGGTGTCGTGGACGGCCAGGACCTGGAGGTCCAGGGTCAGTTCAGCGTTTCGCTGACCGAGCTGAAGGACGCCCACACCGGCGTCATCGAGGCCCTGCTGGGCTGACGGCACCCGTCCCGAGGGGCGGTCGGCTCTGCGGAGCCGGCCGCCCCTCGGCGTATCTTGGGCCCATGCCTCCCAAGTCCCGGACGTACCAACCCCAGAAGGTCCGTGCCGCACTGGCCGCCCAGACCGGGGCGCTGCGCTCCGCCGTGAACGGTCTCACCGCGGAGCAGCTGGACCTGCCGACCAGGCTGGGGTCGTGGACGGTCCGGGAACTGGTCGCGCACCTCGCCGTCCAACTCGACTTCGTGCCCGCGCACCTGGACGATCCGCTCCGGGGCCGGCCGCCCCTGGACCTGTCGGGGTGGGTGGCGGCGGTCGGCACGGTCGCCGGACCGTTGGACGAGCAGGCCAGGGAGCGGGCCACGGCGGACTTCGGCGGGGATCCGGCCGCGGTGGCGGAGGCCTTCGGGCGCGCCGCCGACGCGCTGACCGGACTGCTGGAGCGGCCCGAAGCGGCCGACCCGGCACGGCGGTTCGAGATCCGGCTCGGCTCGATGACGCTCGCCGACATGCTGGTGACCCGGCTGGTCGAGGTCGTCGTCCACGCCGACGACCTGGCCGACGCGCTCGGCCCGGACGCCTTCCCGCACGACCGCCAGGCCCTCGCCGCCGTCACCCGGATGCTGGCCGACGCCTTCGCGGACCACGCCCCCGGCGGCGCGGTGGAGCTGCGGATCCCGCCGTACGCCGTCGTCCAGGCCGTCGAGGGCCCCCGGCACACCCGGGGCACCCCGCCCAACGTGGTCGAGACCGACCCGCTGACCTGGATCCGGCTGGCCACCGGGCGGACCGACTGGGCGGCGGCGGTGGAGTCGGCCGCGGTGTCCGCCTCGGGGGAGCGCAGCGACCTGCGGGCCCACCTGCCGGTGCTCGGCTAGCCGGTCGGCTCAGCGCGGCTGCCCCGCCGGTTCGTCGGCCAGGTCTCAACTCTGTGCCGGCGCGGTCGGGTTCACGGTGTCGTCGGGTTCACGGTGCAGGTTCACGGTGTCGTCGGGTTCACGGTGCGGGTTCGCGGCGCCGGGGGCTACGGGACGGCCGGGCCGCTCAGGTAGGTTCCCTCCGCCGAGTACGGCCAGGCGTTGGGCGTGCAGCCCTTGAGCCCGTAGATCTGCTGCATCATCGCGGGTGCGGGCTTGCCCGGGGCGGGGCAGCCCTCGTGCCCGTGGCCGATCCGGTGGCCCACCTCGTGGTTGACGATCAGCGCCCGGTACTCCTCGATCGGCCCGCTGAACTGTGGTGAACCGGTGTTCCAGCGCTTGGAGTTGACGACCACCTGGTCGCCGACGTTGCAGTTGACCTCGCCGTGGGTGTCCAGGCCGGAGGCGCCGCAGATCCGGTCCACGGTGGCCGGCGAGGCGATCTTCACGGTGAAGTCGTACGAGCCGGACGCGACCAGCTGGAAGCCGTTGCGGCGGTCGTTGGTCCAGCCGCGCGGGTCGCCGAGGATGCCGTGGATCTGGGCGGCGGCCGCCGCCGCGTCGATCCCGATGCCGTCCTCGACCTCGACCCGGTAGCGGCGCACGGCACCCCGTCCGACCGCCTTGGCGCTGGCCGGGGCGGTGGTGAAGGTGCCCGCGCCCTTGGTGGGGCCCGGATCCGGCCCGGTGGGGGTGGGCGTGGGCGGCGGGGGTGTCGGTGTGGGCGTGGGGGTGGGCGTGCTGACCGGGGTGGGGGCCGGCGTCGCCGCGGCGGTCTCCTCGCCCGGCGGGACGGCCCGCGCCTGGGTGGTCGGGGCGGCGGCCGGGGTGTCGGAGTGCCGGTCGAGCACGACCGCGGTGGCGCCCAGCAGCACGGCGACTGCCACCAGTGCCGTGAGCATGCCAGGGCTCACCCTCCGGCGCGGCCGGCGGCGTCTGCGGCCGCCCTTTCTCTGCGGGGCGGCTCGCCTGCTGGCGGGTCGGACTGCGCGCACGACCGTCACCTTGGCATGGCGAACGGGTGAATGTCCATGTACCCGGTATGCAGATCGTCGGGCGCGGGCATGCGCTCGCCGTCCGGCCCGCGCCCTGCCGATGACCTGGCCGCTGAACGGCTGGGGCTACGCCGTGTCCGCCCTCGTCGGGGACCGGGAGGCGCTCGACCGCGGCAGGGCCTTCGTCCACGCCGGGCTGCGCGACGGCACCCTGAGGCCGCTGATCGACCGCACCTTCGACCTGGCGGAGATCGTCGACTCCCACCGGCACATGGGGGCCGACGGACGGGTCGGCAAGATCGTGGTGACCGTCCGGCACTGAGCGGCCCGGTGGGATGCGCCCACGGTGCGGCGGTTGACCCCTGCGTCTCGGGTGGCAGACTTCAGGGCATGGCGATTCACAGGAATCTTCTCGACGGTCCCGAACCGACCCTCCTGCCCGAGGAGGAGCGGCCCTACCGCATGCTGGCGGAGGAGTCCGCCTCACCGACCCAGGTGGCGGCCGAGTTCCCGGCCTTCTGCCTGGCCTGGGCCATGCTCGCGGACGACGCCTACGCGGCCGGCCGGTACGTCGAGTCGTACGCCTACGCCCGTACCGGCTACCACCGGGGCCTGGACGCGCTGCGGCGCAGCGGCTGGAAGGGCCACGGCCCGGTGCCGTGGGAGCACCGCGGCAACCGCGGCTTCCTGCGCTGCCTGGCGGCGCTCGCACGGGCGGCCGGCGCGATCAAGGAGACCGAGGAGGAGGCGCGCTGCTGGCAGTTCCTGAAGGACAGCAGCGCGGAGGCGTACGCGGAGCTCAAGCAGTAGGAACGCGGACACGCGGAGTTCGAACAGGAGAACCCCGGACGTGCGGGTGCCCCCGGCGGAGGACCGCCGGGGGCACCCGTGTCTCACACGGCTGCCGCGCTCGTTCCGCGCGGCCGCCGGGCTCACTTCAGGCGCTTGCCCGCCGAACGCAGCTGCTCGGCGGCCTCGACCACGCGGGCGGCCATGCCGGCCTCGGCCAGCTTGCCCCAGGTGCGGGGGTCGTAGGTGTTCTTCTTGCCGACCTCGCCGTCGACCTTCAGCACGCCGTCGTAGTTGGCGAACATGTGGCCGGCGACCGGGCGGGTGAAGGCGTACTGGGTGTCGGTGTCCAGGTTCATCTTCACGACGCCGTTCTCCAGCGCGGTGGCGATCTCCTCGGCGGTGGAGCCCGAGCCGCCGTGGAAGACGAAGTCGAACGGGTCGGCCTTGCCGTACTGCTTGCCGATCGCGTCCTGCAGCTCGCGCAGCAGCTCCGGCTTCAGCACGACGTTGCCCGGCTTGTACACGCCGTGCACGTTGCCGAACGAGGCGGCCAGCAGGTAGCGGCCCTTCTCGCCCAGGCCCAGGGCCTCGGCGGTGCGCACGGCGTCGTTGACGGTGGTGTACAGCTCGTCGTTGATCTCGTGCGTGACGCCGTCCTCCTCGCCACCGGTCGGGGTGATCTCGACCTCAAGGATGATCTTGGCGGCGGCGGCCTGGGCCAGCAGCTCCTGGGCGATGGTCAGGTTGTCGGAGAGGGTCTCGGCGGAGCCGTCCCACATGTGCGACTGGAACAGCGGGTTCTCGCCCTTGGCCACGCGCTCGGCCGAGACCGCCAGCAGCGGGCGGACGTAGCCGTCCAGCTTGTCCTTCGGGCAGTGGTCGGTGTGCAGCGCGACGGTGATGTCGTACTTGGCGGCGACGATGTGGGCGAACTCGGCGAGCGCGACCGCGCCGGTCACCATGTCCTTGTTGTGCTGACCGCCCAGGAACTCCGCGCCACCGGTCGAGATCTGGATGATGCCGTCGCTCTCGGCCTCGGCGAAACCACGCAGCGCGGCGTGCAGGGTCTGCGACGACGTGACGTTGATGGCCGGGTAGGCGAACTTGCCCGCCTTCGCCCGGTCGAGCATCTCGTTGTAGACCTCGGGAGTTGCGATGGGCATGCGATCCGCTCCTGTCGGGTTGCGGCGTACGGACGGTGCTGTCCGACGCTGTGTACGCCTTCGTGACGACTCCGTGCCGGACCGCCGACGCGCGGCGTTGCGATGTGGCTCTCCGGCACCAAGGTTCGAGCGACCTCCGCGATACGGCCATGAGGGTGGTGGGCCGCCGCGGACCGGACGCCTCGGCCATCTTCCCAGACTCGTGCCCGCAGGTCAGCAGGAGCCCGCCTGTCGGAACGCGGCCCCGTGCGGCCGGTGGGGCGGGTGGGGCCCGCGTGCGGCGGGCGGCGTCGGGAGCCCCGGGCGCGGTACGCCCGCCCGTCCGCAAGGTACGCCCGCTATCCTGCGCCCGTGGACTACAACCAGCTGGCCGTCAACCTGCTCGACGCCAAATCCCTGATCTCGTCCCTCGGCGCCATCGGGCTGATCGCGATCATCTTCGCGGAGACCGGCCTGCTGGTCGGCTTCTTCTTCCCGGGTGACTCGCTGCTGATCATCGCGGGCGTCGCCGCCTCGAACGCCGCCTCGTCGGTGCTCGGCGACGGTGCCAGGCTGCCGATCGCGGTCCTGCTCATCGGCTGCCCGGTCGCGGCGATCGCCGGCGCCCAGCTGGGGCACCTGATCGGTGCCAAGGTCGGGCCGAAGATGTTCGACAAGCCCGACTCGAAGATCTTCCGCCGCCAGTACGTGCAGAAGGCGGAGGAGTACTTCAACAAGTTCGGCTCCGGCAAGGCCGTGGTGCTGGCGCGCTTCATCCCGGTCGTCCGCACCTTCCTGAACCCGGTCGCCGGCACCCTGGAGATGCCCGCCAGGACGTTCTTCGTGTGGAACGTCATCGGTGGTGTGCTCTGGACCGAGTCCATGCTGCTGATCGGCTACTTCTTCGGCGAGGCGCTCGCCCCGGTGATCGACAAGTACCTGATCCCGGCGGCGCTGCTGATCGTGCTGCTGTCGATCTCGCCGATCCTGATCGAGGTCATGCGCGAGCGGAAGAAGAAGAAGGCGGGCGGCGCCGACAACGACGGCGACAGCCACGCGCAGGCCGGTGGCGGTCGGCACCGGCGGAGCTGAGCGCCGAGCCCGTACGGCGGGAGGGCCGGGTCTGTTTCACGTGAAACAGACCCGGCCCTCCGTCGTTCGTGGGGTCGTCCGGAGACGTGCTGTGTCCGGAGACGTGCTGTGGTTCGGAGACGCGCTGTGTCCGGGACGCGGGGTCGTCCGGAGCTCAGAGACCCAGGTCGTCCAGGGTGTACGCGGTCACGTACTCCAGGCCCTGCTCCTGGACGGCACCCGCGCCGCCGCGCTCGACGATCACCGCGACGCCGACCACCTCGGCGCCCGCCTCGCGCAGCGCCTCGACGGCGGTCAGCACCGAGCCGCCCGTGGTGGAGGTGTCCTCGACCGCCAGCACCCGGCGGCCCTTCACCTCCGGACCCTCGATCCGGCGCTGCAGGCCGTGCGCCTTGCCGGCCTTGCGGACCACGAAGGCGTCCAGCTTCTGCCCGCGCGCGGCGGCGGCGTGCAGCATCGAGGCGGCCACCGGGTCGGCGCCCAGGGTCAGCCCGCCGACGGCGTCGTACTCCAGGTGTGAGGTCGCGTCCAGCATCACCCGACCGACCAGCGGGGCGGCCTCGCCGTCCAGCGTGATCCGGCGCAGGTCGACGTAGTAGTCGGCCTCCTTGCCGGAGGAGAGGGTGACCTTGCCGTGCACGACGGCCTTGTCCTTGATCTGTGCCAGCAGGGCGTCGCGGTCGTTGCTCATGAGCGTTCAGTCTAGGGCCTGGCGACGCCCCCGGCGCTCCCGACTAGCGGCGACGCAGCGCCCTGACCAGCACCACGGCGCCGCCCAGCAGCGCCACCGAACCGCCGATCACCCACGGCACCGCGCTGCGGCCGCCGGTGCCCGGCACCACGATCCCGCCGGCCTCGCCGCCCCAACGGGACGCCGCCCGGGCCCGCGCACTGCGGGCCGGCAGCGCCGGGGCGTACGGGCCGCGCGGCGGGGCGTGGTCCACCTCCTCGGCGGACCGGCCGACGATGCTGCGGCGCACCGGGCCGGTGAGCGCCGGCTCCTCCTCGTAGGCGAAGAGCGGCTCGACGGGGATCTCCTCGGCCACGGCGTCCTGCTCCGCGGTGCCGGCGTCGATGTCGTCCTGGTCCTCGTCGCGCTCCCCGTCCCCGTCCTCGTCCTCGTCGGCGGAGCCGGTGGGGAGGCCGAAGCGCTCGGCGTCGGCGTCGGAGAACGCGATCAGGTCGGAGAGGTCGTCGTCGAGGTCGTCGCCGGGCTCGTCCTGGCGGTCCTCGATGAAGAACACCCCGGCGGTCTCGGTCCCGGTCTCGGCCCCGGTCTCGGCTCCGGGCTCGGTTCCCGCCTCGGCGTCGGAGTCCTCGTCCCGGTCCCCGCCCTGCTCGCCCTCCGGGGCGACCAGGGCGGCGGCGAACCGGTCCAGCAGGCGGCGGCCGGTGGCGTCGAGGGTCTCCTCGTCGAACTCGGTCAGCCGACCGGTTGCGCTCAGGTCGCCGGTGAAGCGGATGGCGGCGGTACCGGCCTCGGCACGGTCCGCGACGCTGACCCGGACGGTGGCCGTCGCCTCGCCGCTGCCCCGGGCCTCCTGGCCCTCGGCGAGCACGGTCAGAACGCCCTCCCGGCCCTCGATCAGCGACAGCACGCCCTTGTACGTGATCGTGGAGCTGCCGACCCGCAGCTTCAGCCGCCCGCCGATCTCCTCGGCCGGTCCGCCCCCGACCGCAGCCGGCTCGGTGCTCAGCCCCGGCACACTCCGCGCCAGCAGCGCCGGATCCTGCAAGGCCTGCCGCACCAGCTCGGCGGGCATCGGGACGACAACCTCATGCTCCATGCCACGGAGCCTACCGACCCAACCCCGCCCGGTCCCTACCCACCACCACCCGACTTTCCCCACCCCACCCGCCCCACCCCGGCCCGCGGCCCCCGGGGTCCCCGGTGCACCGAGGACGAGGCCCCGCCCCGGGCCGGGCGGCGGCTCGATGCGCCGTGCGCGGGGGGCTGCCGCACCGTCCGCGTCGCCCCCTCCACCGAGGGCGGGCCACAGCGGGGCTCCCCGTCCGAGCAGCCGTCCGGCCCGGCCCGGGTCCGTCGCGGGCGTGTGTCGGTGGCTCGTGGTCAGTGGGGGCTGAGGAGGGTGAGGGCGGCCGGGGGGCGGACGGGGCGGAGGGCGGTGAGACGGGCGCTGGAGGTGCGGAGGGTGTCGGGGGTGAGGGCCCGGGGCGGCGAGGCGTCGGGGGCGAGGGCGAGCGGGGGGCGGGTGGCGGCGGCGAGGAGGTAGTTCTGCCCGGAGACGTCCGGCGGGCCGGGGCGGCAGGTGGCGCTGGGGCTGCCCGGGACGGCGTACGGGGCGGTCTGCAGGCCGGCCGTGCGCAGGCCGGAGTCGATCCGCCAGAGGCCGTCCAGGTCGCTCCCGGCCCGGACCGCGATGCGGCCGCCGGGGGAGAGCAGCCGGGTGGCGAGGCCGTAGAACTCCTGGGAATGGAACTTGACCGGCCCGCCGTCGGCCGGTGCGGGCAGGTCGGCGAGGACCACGTCGTACGGTCCGTCGTCCTCGGAGGCGTTCGCGCCCGCGCCGCGCAGCCAGGCCATCGGGTCGGCGGCGGTGGTGTGCACCCGCGGGTCGTCCAGGGAGTGGCCGCCGAGGCCGGCGAGCCCGGGGTCGGTGCGGGCGAGCCGGGGAAGCACGGGGTCGGCGTCGACCAGGCGGACGGAGCGGACGCCGCGGTGCCGCAGCACCTCCCGCAGGGCGAGCCCGTCACCGCCGCCGAGCAGCAGGATCCGGGTGTCCGGCCCGGCGGCCATGGCGGGGTGGACCAGGCCCTCGCTGGCGCGGTACTCGTCGGGCCCGCAGACCGCTAGCCGTCCGTCGAGGTAGAGCCGCAGCGGGCCCTCGGCGGGGCCGGTGAGCACGATCTCCTGGTGCCGGCTGCGGGTGGCGAAGCGGACCTGGCCGCCGTAGAGGGCGTGCCGGGCGGCGCGTTCGATCGCGTCGGAGCCGGCCGCGGCCGCCGCGAGCAGGCCGAGGACGAGCAGGCAGCCGCCCCAGAGCAGCCGTCGTATCCGCGGGGCGGGTTCCTCCCGGAAGAGCCAGAGCACCAGGGCGGCGCCCGCGACGGCGTTCACGGCGCCGGTGAGGAGCGCGCCGTCGCCGGGGCCGAGCGTGGGCAGGATCAGGAACGGGAAGGCGAGGCCGCCGATCAGTGCGCCCACGTAGTCGGCGGCGAACAGGTCGGCCGCGGCGCGGCCGGCGTCCTCGCGCCTGATCCGCTGGACGAGGGTCATCAGCAGGGGGATCTCGGCGCCGATCAGGATGCCGATCAGGCAGGTGAGGCCGACCATCGCGGCCTGGTAGCGGCCTAGCCAGGCCCAGCAGGAGTAGAGGGCGAGGACGGAGAGGCCGCCGGTGAGGGCGAGCGCGCACTCGACCAGGGCGAAGGCGGTGGCGGGTCGGCGGGTGAGCCGCTTGGCGAGCAGCGAGCCGAGGCCCATCGCGAACACCATGACGGAGAGCACGACGGAGGTCTGGGTGACGGTGTCCCCGAGCAGGTAGTCGCCGAGCGCGACGAGTTCGAGCTCGTAGACCAGCCCGCAGGCCGCGCAGACGAACGCGGCCATCATGACGGCCAGCCGGGCGAGCCGGGGGCGGGATCGCATCCGGGATCGACGGCGGGCGGGCAGTGGGGCGAGGCCGTGCCCGGGCCGGGGTGGGGTGCCGTCGTCGAGGTCCACTCGCGGGCGTGCGGGCGGACCGGCCGGATGGTTGATCACGAACAAACGCTAGGGGACGTGCGGGACGGATAGCTGCGCCCATCCGACGGACAGTGGGCCATGTCGGATTGACGAACCGTTCCTGCGTGCGATTCGAAGGACTTCGCTTGGCAGCCTGTGTCCGGATCGGTGCTTCCGTCCCGGCTTTCGACAGTCACGGCCCCGGCACCACGAGCGAGGAGCGGGTGCACACCAGCTGCCCCTCCTGCGGGTAGGCGTGCCAGGTCCGCCAGAGCAGGCGCTCGGTGCCGCCCTGGGTGACCAGGGCGGTGAAGGCGCTCGGGTCGCCCGGGAAGACTCCGGCGAGGCCCCGCGGGTGGCCCTCGACCAGGGCCAGCAGCTCCTGGGCGCGGGCGGCGAAGTCGTGCGGTGGCAGCGCCTCGATCCGGGCGGCGAACTCGTACTCCCAGCCGCCGACCTGCTTGGCCACCCGGGCCGGCAGCGGGGTGCGGCGGCCGGGCAGGCAGGCGACGGTCTCCAGGCACCGGCCCGGACCGGCGTCGATCACCACCTGGTGCGAGGCGCCCAGCAGCCGCAGCTGGAGGGCGCCGGTGGCGCCCGGACGGCCGCCTCCGTCGAGTCTGAGGTCGCGGACCGCGAGCGCGGGCAGCGGGTCGCCGCCGAGGCACCAGGCCAGGTCACCGGCGCGGGTGTCCGTGTAGGAGGTCTGCAGTGTGGTGAGCATGCTCGGCTCCGCGTTTCAGCTCCGTGCGCGCCCGCCGAGCAGCAGCGAGTAGGCCTAGGCGATGGCGAGGCTGTTCGTGGCTGTGCGGCCCTGGGCGCGGCCGACCGTGGAAGGAAGGATTCCGGCTGGAGATTCAGCAGCAGAGAAGCACGAATACGCCGGGTCCGCCGGTGATTTACCCAACTTTGTCAAGCATTCACCGTTTCGAGCACACCTGCTTCCCGGCTCTGATCGACCCGGTGTGCGACTTTGCACAGCGCGCGCCCCTACCACCGGGTTGCGCGCCGTGCGCGCCGGTTGTGCGCTGCCAGCGCGCATCACGCGCCGCCGCCCTCCACGCACGGGGCGGGGAGGGCGGCGGCGCCGTGCCGGACAGGCCGTCGGTTTTGCCCAGGAGGCAGCAAACGGGCAGTCCGAACACGCCAGTTGATGGCGTCTCAGGATAGGTGCCGGGTCGGCGTCGGCCGTCGTCGGGAGGCGCGAAAGGGGGCGCGCGGCCCCTCAGGGGCGCTGCAGACGGGACACGGCCTCCCGGAGGACGTCATCCTTCTTGCAGAAAGTGAAGCGGATCAGGCTACGGACGGCGTCGGCGTCGGCGTCGTCCGGCGCGGCATGCCGGGTGTGACCCGCCTCACGGGCGTCATTCGAAACTGCGTCAGCTTCCCGCGTCATCTCACTCTTCGCACTGATCCGAGGTGCGGACAGCATGGGGGTGTCGTTGTGGCAGATGACGGGGCGAAGGCGGGTGGGCCGGAGTTCAAGGTCCGGCCGGGGGAGTTGACGGACGCCGCACCGACCTTCGAGAACCAGAGCAAGGCGCTGAAGACGGCGCTGGACACGCTCAGGCGCAGCCTGGCCGACGCGGGCAGTCCGTGGGGCGGTGACAAGCAGGGCAACGAGTTCGCGGCGGCCTACAACGGTCCGCACGACAAGGTGCTTTCGGCGCTGGACGTGCTGGTCCAGGGGCTCGGCAGCATCGGCGCGGGGCTGCGCGCCCATGCCGACAACCATGCCGGGGCCGACGACCACGCCAAGAACCTGCTGTCGTGATCCGGTCCGTTCCCAGTCGGGGGTCGGCCGGTGGGTGAGTCGACGGTCGCGAAGGCCGTCCAGAAGGTCACCGGCATGTGGTGGCCGGATGCCGACCCCGACAAGCTGCGCAAGGTCGCCGACGCGTGGGAGGCGATGGCCACGGCCATCGACAACGTCACCGCGCCCACCAACCAGGCCGCGGCCGCCATCGTCGCCAACAACCACGGCCCCGCGATCGACGCCTTCGGCCAGTTCTGGGGCCGCTACTACGGCGGCAAGGACAGCGCGGGCAAGGGCAAGGGCTGGCTGCCCGACACCGCGGAGGCGTGCCGCAGCCTGGCCAAGGCGCTGCGCGAGTTCGCCCACGAGGTCGACAAGGCGATCAAGAAGCTGGAGGAAGAGGCCGCGATCGTCGGCGGCACCCTGGTCGTCGGCGCCGCCCTCGCCTTCGTCACCTTCAGCATCTCCGCGGACATCGCCGCCGCCACCGCCGCGGGCATCGTCGCCACCGCCGCGTCGGTGGGCGTCGCGGTCTCCGAGGTCGTCGCCACGATCGCCGCCACGATTCTGGTCGGGGCCGTCTTCGGTTCGGTCGAGGCCATCGCCGTGGACCTCGCCGTGGCCCAGCCGATCCGGGTGGAGTTCTTCGGGGACGGCGGCTACAGCCTCACCGAGGCCGCCGACTCCGCCAAGACCGGCGGCATCATGGGCGCCGCCGGCGGCGGCCTCGGCGCCGGCGGACGCGCCGTGGCTGCCGCGGCCGAGAGCGCCGAGAGCGCCTCCGTCGTCCTCAACGGCCTCGCCAAGGTCGCCAACGCCGCCGACACCCTCCCCGGCCGCATGGTCACCGGCGCCGGCCTCACCTACGGCTACGACGCCGCCTTCAAGACCGGCCCGGTCATGCCCCTGGACCTCATCGTCGGCGCAGTCGGCGCCGCCGCCGCACCCGGAGGCACCCCGAAGCGCCGCCCGAGCTTCACGGGGGCCGAGGCCAACGGCTTCTCGCGCGCACCTGACGGCGCTCCCGAACCGTGGGTCTCCGAATCCGGATCACGGTATGTGCACGATCCGGAGAGCAGTACGGGAATCGACCCCAGGGCCGTCAGGCTTTATGAGGAGTACCGCACCAGGACCGACGACATCGCGGAGGTGGCCACGGACGCCAAGGTCGATCCGCGAATCGTCGAAGTCGCGAAGAACAACCTCATGGTGAACCGCCATGACGTTCAGGTCGGCCCGGGTGAGAAAAACGTCATGAAGGACGTCTATTTCGAACCCGAGTGGGAGATCGCACGGCGCTGGAACGCCATCGTGAAGGGCATCCCGGCACCGAAGGACAAAATCGAGATCATCCGCTCCGTCATAGCCCACGAGTACGTGGAGGCCAAGCTCTTCGAAGCCGGTCTCCCGTATCTGCCCAGCCACCCCGACTGCTGGGTGGGCGCCAGGCCGGAAGCCCATCCCGAACACTTCAGCGCCCACCAGCTGGCACCCAACAGCTTTGATAAGATTGACTTCTCGAGCGACAACATAACCAGTTCGCTCTGGATCTGGAAGAAGTACGGTATCGAGGTTCCGCCCGTTCCGATTGCCGACGATCTCTCGAATCTCGACGTTCTGGTCGACGCGATTAAATCCCATCTCCGGGCGAAAGGTTACGACCTCAAGTGAGTTCCGACGCTGTGCAGTCGATGGTTGATCGCCTCAAGGCTGTCAACTGGAAGTCCCCTGGCGAGGCCATCGAAAAGGGCTATTCGCGCGCTGCGCTGATGGAGGAGTACTTCCGGCGGGCCGCGCTCTGGCTCGACGCCTACGGAGAGCCTCAGATGTGGCCCTTCTTCGACCTCGCGGAGATCGTGGACCCTTCCGTCCGTGCCGACCCGGCGGTGATCGCGGACATCGAGAGCTTCATCGACGACGCCTCCTGCTCGTCGTACGCCATGGACAGCGGCGCGGCCGCCGTACAGTGGGCCGCCCTGACCAGCACGCCCGGGGTGCAACTGCGCCCGCTGCCGGATCCGTTCGAGCCCCTGCTCCGCCTCTACGAACGCGGCGGCTCCAGCTTCCGCTTCACCAACGGCTTCATCGACTTCGGCATGACCATGGTGCCGCGCAGCACCTGGCGGAAGCACCTGTCCCTGACCCCGGCCGTCGAGCTGGACGACCGGGCCCTCGATGCGCTGGATGCGGCGGGCTGGGACCGTTTCGACCATCCGACCGGCTGACGTCGACAACCGGCCGGCCGGCCGGCGCGCCGGTCAGAGGCGCTGCAGACGGGACACGGCCTCCCGGAGGACGTCATCCTTCTTGCAGAAGGTGAAGCGGATCAGGCTACGGCCGGCGTCGGCGTCGTCGTAGAAGACGGCGTTGGGGATCGCGACCACGCCGCACCGCTCGGGCAGGGCGCGGCAGAACTCGATGCCGTCCTTCTCGCCGAGCGGGGTGATGTCGGTGGTGACGAAGTACGTGCCCTCGGGGGTGAAAGCCCGGAACCCGGCCGCGGTGAGGCCGTCGACCAGCAGGTCGCGCTTGCGTCGCAGGTCGGCGCGGAGGGTGTCGAAGTAGGCGTCGGGCAGCCGCAGGGCCTCGGCGACGGCGTACTGGAAGGGGCCGGCGCTCACGTAGGTGAGGTACTGCTTGGCGGTGCGCACGGCGGAGACCAGGGCCGGGCTCGCGGTGACCCAGCCGACCTTCCAGCCGGTGAAGGAGAAGGTCTTGCCGGCGGAGGAGATGGTGACGGTGCGTTCGCGCATGCCGGGGAGGGCGGCCATCGGGTGGTGGGTGGCGCCGAAGACCAGGTGCTCGTAGACCTCGTCGGTGACCACCAGCAGGTCGTGCTCGACGGCGAGTTCGGCGATGGCCGCGAGTTCGTCGGCGGTCAGGACGGTGCCGGTGGGGTTGTGCGGGGTGTTGATCAGCAGCAGCCGGGTGCGCGGGGTGATCAGGGCGCGCAGCTCGTCGAGGTCGGGGCGGAAGTCCGGGGCCCGCAGGGTGAGCGGGCGGCGGGTGGCGCCGGCCATGGCGATGCAGGCGGCGTAGGAGTCGTAGAAGGGTTCGAGGGCGATGACCTCGTCGCCGGGCTCCAGCAGCGCGAGCAGGGTGGCGGCGATGGCCTCGGTGGCTCCGGCGGTGACCAGCACCTCGGTGTCGGGGTCGTACCCGAGGCCGTGGAAGCGCTGCTGGTGCTCGGCGATCGCGGTGCGCAGCTCGGGGATGCCGGGGCCGGGCGGGTACTGGTTGCCGTGGCCCTCGCGCAGCGCGCGGACGGCGGCCTCGCGGATCTCCTCGGGTCCGTCGGTGTCCGGGAAGCCCTGCCCGAGGTTGATCGAACCGGTGGCCGTGGCCAGGGCGGACATCTCGGCGAAGATCGTCGTGCCCATTCCGGCCAGTCGGCGGTTCAACAGCGGCCTCGCACTCATGTCCGGCTCCTCGTGGCTCGTCGGTGGGGTCCATCCTCCGGGGCGAGCGGACGCGCGGACAAGTCCGTCGGGCCGTGCCGTACGACCCGGTCGAGCGCTACGTCACCGCGCCGACGAACCTCCGACGGCCAGTGCCTGGTTCCGGTAGCGGTCCTGTCCGGTGATCTCCTCCCCGAACCAGGCCGGGGGCTCGAACGCCTCCGCCTCGGCGGGCGAGCCGAACTCCACCTCGACGGTGCGCAGGCCCTGCAACGGGCCGGCGTACACGTCCAGGTACGCGGTCGTCGGGCCGAGTGGCACAGGCGTCCTGGTCTTCTCCAGACGGGCGCCGTCCGTCGCGGGCCACAGCTCGGTGAACTGCTCCGCGGACAGCTCGACCTCGAGTTCCGTGCGGACGAGGCCCGAGCCCTCCTTCACCGTGAGGAAGTAGCGCTCGCCGTGGCACCGCAACCGGACCTCCTTCCGGCCGAGCGCCACGTACCCCTGCAGGATCCGCTCGCCGGCGGGTGCGGTCGGCTCCAGGTCCGGCCGGTCCGCCAGGTACTTCCGCTCGATCTCCACGCCCATGACCGTGACTCTCCTCGTCCACGTACCGTCGTCCACGCACCGTCGCCCGAAGGCTCAGACCAGATCCCAGGACCCCTGGCGCCGCGCACGAGCGGTCATCCAGGCGAACATCACCAGGCCGGCCGCTCCCCATGCCAGTCCCACCAGGCATTCCAGGCCGATGGCGGACCAGTCGAACCCGCCCCGCTCCAGGTGTACCAGGGCGGCGTCCACCGCATGGCCCAACGGCAGCCACGGGGAGAGGGCCTGAATGAACGCCGGGAGGTGGGTGACCGGAACGAAGGCGCCCGAGACCACGGTCAGGACGGCCTGGCCGATGTTCGCCGGGGTGAACGTGTCGCGCAGCGCCACCGCCAGCGCGGCCAGCAGGATGCCCAGCCCGGTACCGCTGACGGCCGCGGTGACGGCACTGATCAGCAGTGCCAGGGCATCGCCGGGAGAGATCGCCGTGCCGAACATCGTGGCCGTCGCCGCAAAGGTCACCGCGGCGCTGAGCAGTCCGTCGACCGCGTGGGTCACCGACTTGCCGAGCAGGCTGGAAACCAGGCCCTGGGGTGAGGACAGCCAGGCGCCGAGCGTTCCGTAGAAGCGCTCGTTGGTCACGGCGAGGGTCACGCCGAACAGCGCGGCGGCGGCCACGGCCATCAGGGCGCCGCCGACCACGGGCCGCTGCACGTCGTTGCCGGAGTGCCGGGCCACCGTCGCGAAGAGCAGCGCGGTGAAGATCGGGGCGAGGAAGCGCGATGCCACGTATCCCGCCGGATTCAGCCACGTGAAAAGCGCTCGATAGGAGAGTCGCGCCGACAGCCAGAACCTACCCATGGTGATACTCCAGATCGACCGGCATTCCTGCCCCTGCGCAGCTCACGCCAAGAACGCGGACGAAATCCGGCGAATCCGCCGTTCCGCGAGGGACAGATAGCAGACTGCGGCCACCAGCCACAGCAGAAGGACGACGCAGCCGAATCCGAGCTCGGCGTACGACTGCTCGCGCACCGCGGACATCGCCGACGTCGGCGGCAGGAGTTCGGCGATGCGGCGACCCGCCGGCTGGAGCGCCGCGACCGGGACGAACATTCCGGTCAGGAACGTCACCAGGCCGAAGAACCCGTTGATCATTCCTGCGAAGAACCGGTACCGCACGAGGAATCCGACCAGGAACGCGCTCATCGCCGCGCAGCCGATCAGGATGAGCAGGAGGGCGGCGGCCAGGATGACCGGATCGCCGAATGCGGGGACCTGCCAGATCAGGCTGACCGCGAGGAGGCTCGCGGGTACTGCGGTGAGGCCCTGTACGGCTCCGCCGACCACGCGTCCGAGCAGGGGCCAGGCCATCGAGGTCGGCGCCGTCACCAGGAGTTGCAGCGTGCGGGCGCGGCGTTCGCCGAGGACCGCGAAGAGGGCCGACGTGAGCGTCGTCGTCCAGATCCCGGCGGCCGCGATGCCCGTGGTGATGCCGATGTCCGGGGCCGAGCCGCTGCTGATCACGAGGATGCCGTAGGCGAGCGGGCTGAGCACCGCCGACGCGACCGCGAGCGGCGTCACGGCCGAGATCCGGAGCTGGGCGACCAGCCCTGCTGCGAACGCCCTGATCACGCCGTCCCCTCCAGCAGGTCCAGGTACGCCTCTTCGAGGGTCGGCGGGGCGACCTCGACGAGCTGGATGAGCTTGGGCACCCGGTCCATCACGTAGGCGAGGCCGGCCGCCGAGTCCGTGCAGAAGAGCCGGTAGGAGAAGCCGTCCACATGGGATCGGACCAGCGAGGGGAACTCGGCGAGGAACGCCTCCCCCGGGTCGTCGGTCAGGGCCAGCTCGATGCAGGAGCCCAGGCGGCGCGCGCTCTCCGCGCGCAGCTCCGTGGGCGAGTCCTCCCGGACGATCCGGCCGCCGTCGAGGATGAGGACCGAGTCGCACAGCTCCTCGGCCTCGGCGAGGTCGTGGGTGGTGAGCAGCAGGGTGCGGCCGTTGCCCCGCAGCGTGCGCACCAGGTCCCGCAGGCCGCGCACGGACTGCGGGTCGAGGCCGGAGGACGGTTCGTCCAGGATGACCACCCGCGGGTCGTGGACCAGCGCGCGGGCGATGTGCAGCCGCTGGCGCATGCCCCAGGAGAAGGTCTCGACCCGGTCGGCCCGTCGGTCGAGGAGGCCCACCTGTTCCAGGAGGCCGTCCACCCGCGCGTCGAGCTCCCGCCCCGAGAGTCCGTACATCGTGCCGAAGAACCGGAGGTTGTCCCGCGCGGTCAGCCGCGTGTAGAGACCGCTGTCGCCGCCGAAGGAGGCCCCGACCAGTCGCTGTACGGCCCGGCGGTCGGTGGTGACGTCGTGCCCCAGCACGTGCGCCCGGCCGGAGGTCGGCTCCAGGAGCGTGGTGAGGATCTTGACGGTGGTGGTCTTCCCGGCACCGTTGGGGCCGAGCAGGCCGACCACGGCGCCCTCGGGGATGCGGAAGGTCACGCCGTCGAGGGCGGTGTGCAGGCCGGCCTTCCGGGACTTCTGGTACGTCCTGGTCAGCTTGGACGCCTCGATGGCGAATTCGGAGACCACGGCTTCCTCGGCAGGATCAAAGGAATTATGAACGGTGGGCGGCGCACCCGTCGGGTGCGCCGCCTCGGGATTACCACAATCACGCAGCGTTGTTGTGGTGGATCTCCTCCGACTCGATGATGTCGCCCATTTTTGCCCCCCCTTTCCATCTCGATGACTGCGGCAACGCTAGCAGCGTCTACCGGGCCTGCCAACCCGCTATCCGAAAAAATATCGGCGGGTAATTGCGGCGGAAAAACGGCACGCCGAAACGGCGGTGCAGCGAATTCTGCACCGCCTTTTCCCGGCCGTGTTCGGACTAGGGCGGTTCGATTCTCGTGCGCCTGCCGCCGATGGCTGACTCCATGGGAAAGAAGCGACACTCGGGGCCGGTCCAGGAAATTCTCCGCAGCGCTTTCACGACGTTGTCGGACCACGGCGCCTGGACATATCCCTCGGGCGTTCCGTCCGACTGGCAGAGGATCCCCTGGAGCTGTGCCTGGAAGTCGCCCGTGGCCCGGTTGTACGAGGACTCGACCCCGCCGAGGTCCAGTACCCGGATGTACCGGTCGTCGGTGGCCGGTGTGCCGGTGCCGGTGGCGGAGAGGCTCAGGTTCGCGGCGGCCGGCCGAGGGCGCTCGGCCCAGCCGAACCGGCGCACCTGCCCGCCGCCACCGGGGTCGTCAGGACGCCACGGATCCAGCAGGGCCGTGACCGCGCCTCCCGATGTGTGTGCGACCCGGCGGGTCGGCATGCCTTCGTCGTCGGTCACCGCCCCGAGGGGCCCACCGCCGACCCGCCCGTCGTCCACCAGTTCCAGCCAGGGCGGCAACAGGGGGTCGCCGATCCTGATCGGTGACTTCCCGGCCCGCACCGCGGTTCCGTCCAGCGCCCAGACCAGCGGCCTGAGCAGTTTGGCGGCGGCGAAGGGCTCCAGGAGGAGCGCTGTGCCGGCCGGTGGTCGCAGCAGGGGCAGGTCGCGCAGCGGCAGCAGGTCGGCGGAGAGGTCCGTCACCAGGTCCGACCGGGGTGGCCCCGGTGTCCCGGCCACCCGTGCCGCGAGCAGCTGCCTCGGTCGGCCGGACGGACCGGCCACCTGGGCGGTCAGGTGCGACCGGGCCCAGTCGAAGGTGTTCCGGGTGTCGACGCCTCGGGTGGACAGCACCATCTGGTGCCGGCGCGTGGTGGTGACCGCCGCGGTCACCGGCGTCAGGCCCAGCTCCCTCGCCCGGCTCAGCAGCTCCGCCAGCTGCGCGTGCGGGCTGCCGTCGGCCGCCGGTCCGCCGCCTCCCGGCGCCGCCCCCTCGCGCTCGGACGTGCCCGCCGCTCCGTCCTGTCCGGACGGTCCCGCGAGCCTGTCGGGGGTGGGGAGTCCTGGACCGGGTACGGCCAGCCGGGCCAGTGCCGAAGCCGTCTCGACCGCCCGGCGCAGGCCGTGCCGGGACAGGTCCGAGGTGGCCGCGAAGCCGATCCGGGATCCGGCGGCGACCCGGACGGAGACCCCGGTGCCGCCCCGGGTGAGCGTGCGGGGGCTGCCGGTGCTCTCGGAGAGCACCTCGTCCTGTTCCTCGACCCGGACGTACACCTCGACGTCCGTGCCGGGCGGCCGCTCGGCCAGGACGGATTCGGCGAGTTCGCGGAGGTCGCGGTCGTTCGGTCGGGGCATCAGAACCGCCCTCCTGACAGTCGGAGTCCGGATTCGACCAGGAGGCTCGGGGAGGAGAACGAGACCGGGACGTGCTGGCCGCGCTTGACGCAGACGGCGTCGGAGACCGACACGTCGTCCGCCACGGCCTTGATGGCGGCCAGCGCCGTGCGGACGTTGCCCCGAACGGTGCCCGACCCGAGTGGTTCGGCGGGCTTTCCGTCCCGGATGGCCCGCCCGGTGGTGACCTGGACGGTGAACTCCCCGGTCATGGGGTTCACATGGCCGCCGGCGACCTCCGTCACCAGGACCCCGTGCCCGATGCCGGACAGCAGTGCGTCCGGGCGCTCGGCGCCGGCCCGGACCGAGGTGTTGCTCAGTCTCGGCAGCGGTGGCTGCTGGTAGTCGATCCGGCGGGCGTGCCCGCTCGCCGGGACACCGAGCCGGTGGGCCGATTCGCGGCAGGTGACCTGCCCGGTGAGGCGGCCGGCCTCGACCAGGGCGACGGGCCGCGCCGGGGTTCCCTCGTCGTCGAACTCGTAGGAACCCCAGCCGCCGAGGCGGGGGTCGTCGAGCACGGTGAGGACGGCGGAGGCGAGCTCGGGTTCGGAGCGGTCGGCGAACAGCGAGCGCCGGTCGGCGAGCAGGTCGCCCTCCAGCGCGTGACCGCACACCTCGTGGATGAGCGCCGCCCCGGTGGAACCGGCGAAGACGACCGGCAACTCCCCGTCGGGCAGGGGGTCTGCGGTGAGCAGGCCGGTGGCGAGTTCGGCCGCCCGCCGGCCCGGGCAGTCCGCCGCGACCCGCTCCAGCAGCTCGTCCCAGCCCGACGCTGCCGTCATGAGGCTGCTGGTGCGGGTCGTGCCCGTGCGGGTCGCGGTGGTCCGGACGACGGTCCGGACCCGCCGACGGGTGTCCTGACGCGGCTCCTCACCGGGCCGACTGACCGTCATGCACTGGGCGAACTCCTCGAACCTGACCTGGACGAACGTGACGTCGGCCGACTGGCGGCGGGCCCCCGCCCGGATCCGGGCGAGGAGCTCCACGGCGTCGTCGGGAGCCACGCTCCGCTCGTACACCGAGTCGGCCGTCGCCCGCGCCGCGGCGTGGTGGGTCTCGCCCAGGGAACGGAAGCCGGAGGGCAGGTCGGGCAGGGCGTCCCCGGTCGTGGTGGTGTGGCAGGGGGCGCCGTCCGCCGACCGGTGTCGTACGGCCGTGCCGGTGTCCACGACCGCCGACAGTTCGTCGATCCGGTCCTGGATCACGGCGGCTGCGAACCTGCGCGTCGTCGAGGTGTAGAGCTCCGGTGCGGACGCAACGTCCGTTGCGCGGTCGTCCATCATGGTCATCCCCGGTTCGAGCGCCCGGTCAGCCGAGCTCCGCCACCAGCTGACTGGCGGCCAGCCGCTCGGCGAACGCCGCCACCGCCTCCGGTTGCTGCGGACGTCCGAGGTGGTCGAGCGCGCTCAGCGCCTGCGCCACACCGTCGGTGGTGGGACGCCCGTCCAGCGCCGCCCAGAGCACCGTGGCCTCCGGAGTGAGCTGTCGCATGCGGGCGTTGGGGCTCTCGTACTTGACCTCGTCGCCGAACCGGATCGGCACCCACTCCTGCTGCCTCGCCAAGCCGCCGGTGCCGCCGGTCCACTGCGTCCACCACGCGGCGTCGGGCGTGTTCCAGCCGAGGGTGCTGGCGACGGACAGCAGCTTCTGGGCCAGTGCGATCCGCTCGTCGACCACCCGGGCGGCGAGCTCAGGGGTGCTGACGTCGGCGGCCTCGAGCAGCGGGACGGCCACCTCGCGCAGACCGTTGTCCACACCGTGCCGGTCCAGCTTCGCGTACACCCACTTGTGGCCGATGTACGGTTCGCCGCAGCCGACGAAGTAGCCCTGCAGCGCCTCCATCACGAGCTGGCGCGAGAGCAGGCTCGCCGCTCCCCAGTCGCCCATCTCCCGGGCGCCGAACAGGTCCTCCAGGAGCATCAGGCACTCGATCGACGCCCGGTTGATCAGCAGTCGGCGGATCACCGGGAGGCGGTCGCGCATGGCCTCGCGCAGCCGGGCGGCCTCACCGTCCGGGGTGGCGGGTCGGCTGTACGCGAGCCGCACCGCGTCGTCGATGTCCTTGACCGGGGTGGCCTGCGTCCAGTTGCCGTCCGACACGCGGTAGTCGGAGAACTTCTCCAGCAGCCGATCGATGTCCTTCGGGCTGCGGATCTCCACGTCGAGCCGTTCGCGGTCGTGGATGTGCTGGGCGGGGAGCGGGCCGGCCTGACGGTCGGAGATGACGAACAGGTCGACGTCACTGCGCGAGGTGCCGAAGCCCGCCATCAGGCTGCCGCCGAAGTAGGCGTCCACGACGTCGGCTTCGGCGAGCAGCCGGTCGGCGACCGGCTGTACGGCAGCGAGCTTGCGCTCGGTGATGATGGCCAGATCGGGGGTGTTCATGCGTTCTCCCTGGTGCCGCCCGGTGTCCGACGGATCGTCATCGGTGCCGCCGGACATGGTTGAGCCTGGTCGCCGTCGGCGTACGGGCCCGTGCTTCATGCGTGGACCGCGGCCGGATCGGGGCCGCGGCCGGTCAGGACCGGGGAAGGTGCTGGAACGTCCGTGTTGCCATGCGTCCCCCGTCGGACAACAACTGCCCACCCGGCTCGGCGACGAGGGCTGGCTCAAGGTGGTGGCGCCGGCCACCGGCTGACGCAGCGGCGAGTGTAGGCCGAGCCGTGATCATCGGTCACCGTGATCTGGATCACTCAATGTACTCGACAAAAACACCTTGTTGATGGTTTGCAATTGTGCGATTGTCTCACCCTGCCTGGCCAGGAGGGCCTTGATCTGTAGGAACCTCCAATGGCTATGAGCTCGGGGGTGTGTATGCGCGTCGGGAACGGGGTCACATCTCTGTCGATCCATGGCGAGAGGTGAGTTCCCATGCGGTGGAGTGATTTCGTGCGCTCGCTGGAGCGTGAGGTGGACTGGTCGGCGACCGACTACGACGGCACCCAGGCGCCCGTGGTCGAGCGGATCCTGCTGGAGGCGGCTGCCGACCGGGAGATCCTGCAGGAGCGCACCGAGCAGATCGCCGCAGACGACGCGCTCTTCAAGTCACTTGCGCCCCACTCCAATTACCCGCGCATCCTGATGGACAAGTTCGTCATTCACATGGACGCCGAGGACCGGTTCCGGGTACGCCTGCACCGCTTCAAGACCCGGCTGCAGAACGGCGGCGCGGTCGAGAAGGTGCACAGCCACAAGTGGGACTGCAGCACGGTCATCCTGAGCGGCGCGTACCGCGAGCGGCAGTTCGAGGTCCTCGACCTCGACGAGGAGGAGCGCACCTGCCGGGTGGAGCCCCTCAGGGAGCACGTGCTGTCCACCGGCATGGCCAACTCGATGTCCACGGGGCTCGCCCACCAGGTGGTCAACGAGAGTGACACCGAACCCTGCGTGACGCTCTTCGTCCGCGGCAGGTCACGCCGGCCGAACGCGCGCATCTACGACACGGACGCCGGCACCTTCTACAACACCTACGGGCCGGACCGGCAGCTGAAGGTCGGCCTGCTGCACATGGGCCGGGTCGACCCGAACTTCCACTGAGCACCTCCGCTCGGTCCCCGGCCTTCGATCTTTGGAGTCACTCGCATGAATCATCCGGTGTTCGCTTCGCTCTGTGACGTGCTGCGCAAGCGCAGCGAGGAGCTCGTGGGACGTGACATCCGGCCGGCGGACCAGCTGACCGACCTGGGCATCGACTCCCTGGAACGCCTGTCACTCCTGGTCGACGTGGAGGACACCTTCGACGTGCGCATCGACGATGCCGATCTCGACGCCGTACGCACCGTCGAGGACCTGACGGTCCTCGTCGAGCGCCTGCAGAGCGGGAACTAGGCCGCGACCATGGCACAGATCGTCGTGACCGGGCTCGGCTGCGTGTCGCCCTTCGGAACGGGCATCGACGCCCTCTCCGCGGGCCTGCGCTCGGGCCGGCCGAGCGAACCGCCGCGGGTGTTCTCCCCGGACGGCTACCGGAACCCCGGTGTCTACCACGCGGAGGCCCCGGGGCTGCCGTTCGACAGCCGGAACCGCCCGGCCGAGCTCGCCGGACTCGCGCTCGCCGAGGCGTTCGCCCGGGCCGGCCTCGGTGCGGGCGCCGTGCCGGCCGCGGGCTTGGTGGTGGCGTCCACCAGCGCCGGCTGGCACCTCCCCGACGAGACGCTGGACGCCACGCGGCCCGGGCTGCCGACCGGGACCGACACCACCGCCCTCCTCAAGGAGGGCCCCGCGCTCCGGCTCGCCGAGCGCTGGCGGCTCGACGGCCCGCACGCGACGCTCTCCTCCGCCTGCGCCTCGGCCACCGGGGCCCTGGCCTGGGCCGCGGAGCGGATCCGTGGCGGCGAAGCCGAGGTGATGGCCGTCGGTGCGGTCGACGTCCTGACCGAGGTCGTCTTCGCGGGCTTCCACTCGATGAGGCTGCTCAGCCCGACCACGACCCGCCCGTTCGCCAAGGACCGCTCCGGGTTCGTCCTCGCCGAGGGCGCGGCCTTCCTGATCCTCGAAGACGAGGCGCACGCCCGGGCGCGGGGCGCCGAGATCCTTGCGGTCCTGGCCGGCTGGGGCGGCAGCAGCGACGCCGCCCACATCACCACCCCCAGCGCCGACGGAATCGCCCGCTCCCTGCGCGACGCTCTCGGGGACGCCGGCCTCGCGCCCGAGGACATCCGCGTCTACCACGCGCACGGAACGGCCTCCGTCGCGAGCGACGCTGCCGAGGCGGCCGCAGTGGCGGAGGTGCTACGGCCGTCCGGAGGCCGCCCGACAGTGACCGCCACCAAGAGCGGCTGCGGACACACCGAAGGAGCGGCGGGACTGTTCTCCGCCATCGCCGCGATCGACGCCATCGGCCGCTCCGAGCTGCCGCCGGTCCTGGGCGTCGACGAGCCGGACCCGGCCTTCGGCACCCTGGCGCTGGCCACGGACACCCCCGGACCCGCGGCACCGGCCCTGGTGCACGCCTCCGGCTTCGGCGGGGCCAACTGCACCGTGGTCCTCGACCGCCCGGGCCGGCCGCAGGCCGCAACCCGCCCGCCGCGCCGACGGGTCCTGGTGCAACTCGCGGCCCGGGCGGCCGGCGAGGGTGCACCGCAGGTGACCGCCTTCGTCGACGGCGACCCCGGTACGGCCCGTGTCCCCGGCGACCCGCTGGTGCCGGAGTTCGCCCGGACGCCCGCGCCCGAGCAGGTGACCGAGCTCCTCGGCAGCGCCGTCGGCGCGGCCCTGGGCGCGGCCGAGCCGCGGACGGCCGGGCTCGCCCGGTCCGGCGGACTGCTCACCGGCACCGCCTTCGGCAGCCAGGCCAACCACGCGCGGATGCAGACCGCGATCCGGCAGCGCGGCGGCCGGGCCGTCGACCCGCTGGACTTCGCCCGGTCGACCTACAACGTGCCCGCCTCCCTGTGCTCCGCCGCGTTCCGGATCACCGGCCGGGTGGAGTCCTTCATCGGGCCCACCGGCGGAGTCGAAGCACTGCTCTCCGCAGCCGACGCGGTGCGCGACGGCCGGGTCGACGCAGTGCTGGCCGCCGGCTACGACGCCCCGGAGAACCGGCTGTGGCGGCTTGAGACCGACCCTGCCGTACCGGCCGCCGCCACCGTCCTGCTCCTCGGCACACCCGAAACCGCCGCCGCAGGCAGCGTGGTGGAACTGGCCGACCGTCGCCGGATCGCTCCGACCTCACGGTCGCGGACCGCGCAGGCCCTGCTCGCGGCCGTCCGCGACCTGGACCGGTCCGAGCCGGCCGACGAGGTGTGGCTGGACCCGGCCGGCCTGGACAGCGGCCAGCAGGAGGAACTCCTCACCGCGCTGGCCTCGCGCTGCCGTCCGATCCGGTCCGACGCCGGCGCGGCCTCCCCCCTCGACGGCCACCTCCGGGCACTGGTGCACCTGGCCGCCGGACCGCTGTCGTCCCTGACCGTCGTGACCACGGCCGGGGCCGCGCCCTCTGCCGTGGTGCGCTACCACCGGATCGATCGTGTCTGACGCCTTTGTCTCCTTCCTGACCCAGCACGCCCGACAGCGGCCGGACCGTCTCGCCGTCGCCGATCCCACCGTCGAACTGACCTGGCGCCAGTTCGCCGACGCCGTCGCGGAACGAGCGCGCGAGCTGGCCGGCGCGACCGGTCCGGAAAGCCCGGTGGCCGCGCTGCACCGCCCGAGTGACACCGCCTGGCTCGTCGACTTCCTGGCACTCCGGTCGAACGGCGTCGGCGTGGTCTGCTTCCCGCCGGCGATGCCCCGCTCCGCCGTCGTCCGGCAGGCCGCGGGCTTCTCCGCATCCGTGGTGATCGGCCGGACCGACGACCCGGTCCCGGTCGGGGCGGGCTCGCCGCCGTGGTGGCACGGCGCCACCCTGGTGCACCTCACCTCGGGCACGACCGGGACGGCCATGGGCGTGCCGAGGAGCGAGGAGAACCTGCTCGACGAGGCGCACGCGGTTGCCGACGCCATCGGACTCACCCCCGACCGGCCGCTGCTGTGCGGCACTCCCGTCGCCCACAGCTTCGCCTCCGGCCTCTTCCTCGCCGCGCTCACCACCGGTGCGCCCACCCTCGTCGTCCCCACGTTCGACCCCGCCGCGATCACGCTGCTCTCCACCCGGTACCGGCCGGAGGTGGTGTGCGGCACCCCGTACGTGTTCCGCGCACTGCTGCGGTCCCCGCGGGTGCAGGAGGGCGCGCTGGCCGGCGTCCGGATCCCCATGACCGGTGGCGCTCCGCTGCACGCGGACCTCGCCGCGGACTGGCTGCGGACGGTCGGCGTGCCACTGGTCCAGGAGTACGGGCTGTCCGAGGGCGGCATCGCGACCGTCAACCACCGGCACGCCCGGGACGTCCCGTCCGCGGTCGGCGGCGCCCTCCCCGGTGTCCGGATCAGCGTGCTGGACGAGCGGGGCGGGACGTTGGACGCCGGCCGGGTCGGCCGCATCGTGGTGGCCCGCCGTGGCAGCCCGTCCTGGTACATCGGTCCGGCCGGCGAACGCCTGCCGATTCCCGGTGGTCCGGCCGAGCACCCGGGCACGGTCGACACCGGCGATCTCGGCTACCTCGACGACGAGGGTCTGCTCCACCTCACCGGCCGCACCAAGACACTGATCAACGTGGCCGGATCCAAGGTGGTACCGCAGACCGTGGAGGCGGCCCTGCTGGAACACCCGGAGGTGCAGGACGCGGTCGTCCTCGGCCTGGAGGACAGCCTCCGCAACGAGGTGGTGGGGGCGCTCGTGGAGGGCGATCCACAGACCCTGCGCGTCGGCGACCTCGCCGAGCACCTGCGACACAGGCTCAGCTCCTTCATGGTGCCGCGCCGCTGGCTCATCGTGCCGTCCGCCCCGCGTACGGCCTCGGGCAAACCCGACCTCCATGCCATCCGACAGCACTTCGACAAGGGCGGCGCCTCATGTTGAGAGATGTGTACCTGCGAGCGGGTGTCCTGGACACCGGCTCGTACCTGACGACCGTGAACGAGCTGTGCGACCAACTGCCCGCACTGCGGCCTGAGTTGCTCTGGTACGTGACGTCCCACCTGCGGACCCGGGTCGACCTGACCGGCGTCGACAAGGTCCTGGTCGAGGAGGAGAAGGGGGCGCCTATCGGCACCGCCTTCTCCCTGATGACCGGCTTGCCGCTGGCCATGGCCAGGCACTACCCGTACGACTTCCCGAGCCCGCGGATCGGCTTCTCCAGCGAGTACGACCGCAGCACCCTGAACGTCAACGGGATCGAGCAGGGGGACCGGGTCTGCGTCATCGACGACACCCTCTCCACGGGCGGCACGGTCGCCGCACTGATCGGAGCCGTCCGCGAACTGGGCGCCGAGGTGACGCAGGTGGCGGTGGTGGTCGAGAAGGCCGACAACGGCGGCCGCGAGCTGCTGGAGCGCGAACTCGGCGTCCCCGTCCACTCGTTGCTGAGCATCAAGGTGGCACCCGACACGGTGCACGTAGTCGAAGGGATCGCGTGAATGTCCAACGCAACGTCTGCGGCGGCGGCCGATCGACTCGGCGGTCTGCCCGCGCTCATGCCGATGTCCGCCCCCGGGTTGCTGCTCGTGATCGAAGGCACCGACGGCGCCGGGAAGAGCACCCTGCTGGGCCGGGTCGGCGCACGGCTGCGGGCCGCCGGTCACGACGTCCTCGACACCTTCCAGCCGACCCCGAGCGCCCGCGCGCACGAGGTCTTCCGGGGCTTCTCCGAGATCGGCGGCGCCCAGGAGGAGCTCTACCGAGCGCTCTACCTGCTGACGCTCGGTGACCGCATGTACCACGCGCACGCGGTGATGATGCCGCACCTGATGGCCGGTGGCGTGGTGGTCTGCGACCGCTACCTGTACACCACCATGGCCAACATGCTGGCCCGCGGGCAGGAGTTCGAGCCGTGGTTCGTCGAGGCCGCGGGCCACCTGCCGCAGCCCGACCTGTCGGTCCTGGTCCACTGCCCGCTGGAGACGGCCGTCGCCCGCATCCGCGCCAGGCCGGAGGAGGCCGACCGCCCGATCGACCTGGCGCACATGGGCCGGGTGTACGCGGGCTTCCGCCGACTGGAGGAGGCCGGCTACCTACGGGGCATCGACACCTCCGCGACCGGCATCGAGGAGACGGCCGAGCAGGTCACCCGCTGGGTGGACGAGGCGCTCGCGGCGAAGGCCGCCCGGTGACCGGAAGCGGTGCCGCCCTGGCGCTGGCGATCCGCAACACGGACCCGTTCGTCGCGGCGCGGCGCGGCGACGGCACACTGCTGCCGGACTACCTCGACGGACACCGCATCCTCGGCGACCCCGGAGTGCTCGCGGCAGCCGCCGCCGAGCTGGCGCGGCGCATCCCGCCGGGCGCCGACCACGTGGCGGGGGAGGCGGCGGCCGGCAGCGGGCTGGCGATATCCGTCTCCCTGGCCGCGCTCGACCAGGGCCGACGGCTCGCGGCCCGCACGCTGCGCCGCGAGCCCAAAGTGCACGGCATCACGGGCGTGTTGAGCACGGCCGTCCCGCCGTCGAGCAACTTCGCGCTGGTGGACGACGTCGCCGGTACGGGCGCCTGCCTGGAGCGGTGCACGCTGCGCCTGCGCGAACTGGGCCACCACATCGTCGGCGCGTGGGTCGTGGTGGACCGACAGAATGGGGCGGCCGAACGGCTGGCCCGGCTGGGCGTACCGTTCGCCGCCCTGCTCAGCATCGACGAGCTCCGAACCACGCGCTCGAACTGACGAAGAAGGCACAACCCATGACTGACCTGAAGACCCTGCTGGCTTCGAACCCGTACCCGGGCCGAGGCGTGCTCGTGGCCCGGACCCACTCGGGTGCCGTGCTCGGCGGCTACTTCCTCACCGGCCGCAGCGCCGCCTCCAAGGACCGCGCCCTGCGCGTGGTCGGCGACGAACTGGTGGTGGGCCCGACCGCGGCCACCGAGCACGACCCGCTGCGGCACTACGCGGCCGCCACTGCCACCGACGACTGGCTGGTCTTCGGGAACGGTGAGCAGGTCTCCCAGGTGACCGACCGACTGCGCAAGGGCGAGTCCGCCGCCGACTCGCTGGGCGAACTCGAATACGAGCCCGACCCGCCGATCCGCACCTCGCGCATCACCGCCCTGCTCAGCCGGGACGGCGGCCGTACGGCGGTGCTCGGCGCGGCCCGTCCGAGCAGCGGCCTCAGGCTGTCCACCAACGTCATGACCTTGACCGTGCGGGACCTGGAGCCGGGCGAAGCCGTGCTGCTGACCACCTACCTCTCGGACGGCCGGACCGTCTCGGTGGCCAGGCCCTTCGAGGAGACCACGGTGTCCGGGCGCGACGGCGAGGAACTGCTGGACGAGATCTGGTCGGCGTTGAACCCGCAGCTCCGGGTCGCGGCCGTCGTCCTCGACCCGAGCCAGGGCCCGACCGCCGCCATCCAGCGCTCCGCCTGACGCTTCCCCCCTGCTCCGCCGGGCGGCGACCACCCCGCGCCCCCCCGCCGAGCAGGCCCACCACCACACCCCACACCAGCCCCCCCGCCCCACCAAGAGCACCCCCAAGATCCCA
>NZ_JBEORY010000050.1:0-67578 GCF_040302665.1 Kitasatospora sp. NPDC097691
GGCCAAGCAGAGCCTGGTCAAGGTGGTCGGCACCGCGACCTCCTGCGGCAAGACCCTGGAGGGCAGCGCCTTCGCCGCGCTGGGCTGCGCGGCGAAGGCGGCGACCGGCGCGGCGCAGCTGTCGGACGTGCTGCTGGTGGCCCTGCTGGCGGCCACGGCGCTGTTCGCGCCGCGCTCCCAGGTGCTGTCGGCGCAGCGGCGGGCCAAGCGGCGCGGCGGCCGGTACCGCGCGGTGGTGGACGCCTCCGGGGTGAACGTCACCGACGCGCGCGGCACCCGCGTGCTGCCCTGGGCGCGGGTGCCGCGCTCGCTGGAGACCGAGCACCTGTTCGTGGTGCTGAACCGCAGCGGCAACTGCTTCGTCGTGCTGCCCAAGCGCGGCACCTCCTCCCCCGGCGCGCTGCGGGCGCTGCTCGCCCGGCACACGGCGCCGGCGGGTGGGTCCGGCGCCCGGGCGGCGGGTTCGGCTGCCCACTCGGGGTAGTGCAGGTGGGTGTGCCGGCGGTGGCGTCGTTGGCGGCGGTGGCGTCGTTGGCGGCGGGGCCGGCGGGGCCGGCGGTTCAGAAGTGGTCGGGCCCCGACCACTCGTACCAGTGGTCGCCGACCGGGGTGTACCCGGCGTGTGCGGGGGCGCCGGAGGGGAAGTAGGCGTAGCCGTGGCCGGCGAACACGCCGGCGCCGGAGACGGTGAACTTGACTCCGCCACCGACGAGTTCGGCGTTGCCGATCGGCAGGCCGCCGATCCAGCCCGAGGCGCCGCGGGTCGTGCCGCCGTCGAGGGCCTGCTCGGCGGCGGCGGTCAGGGCGGGCCGGGCGAGGGCGAACCGGGCCTCCTGGGGCACGTCGGAGCAGGCCAGCGGCACCGCGATGCCGGCCACCAGCGGCGCGGCCACCCACCGCCACCGGCCGCCCGTCCGCGCGGCGCGCCCGGTGCTCGCCGTCTCGCCGTCTCGCCGTCTCGCCGTCCACGGTGCGCCCGTCCGCGGTGAGCACCAGCTGCCGGACGGTCCAGGCGAGCGGCAGCACGCCGAGCGCCGCCAGGCCCGCCCCGTACAGGCCGTAGTCCAGGTCCGGCACGCTCGCGCCCGCGACGACCGCGGCCGAGGCGAGCAGGCAGCCCAGCAGGGCGCTGTTGCCGGGGCGGTGGAAGCGCCGCGCCCGGCGCCGTACGGCGGGGAATGCGGCCGGCGCCGCCGCGGCCACGGCGAGCAGCACCAGGACCGGCGCGGGGAGCACGTGGACCACGGCGAGCGGGATCATCGCGAACAGGCCGGCGATCGCCGTCAGCATCGTCGCGACCGTGTGCGCGTAGCCGCCCGGCGCCGCCGCCACCGCGGCCAGCACGGCCGCCAGCAGCAGCGGCGCGCGGTAGCCGGGCTCGGTGAGGCGGCGGAGGGCGGCGGCTGAGGCGGCGGCGGGGGGAAGGAGGCGGTTCGTGTTCACGGCGACCATCCCTACCAGAGGGCGGATTCCCGCCGTGCGGCGGACCCCTGACGAGGCGGCGGATCGGGACGACGGCGGACCGGCGGCGGGTGGGCCCTCTCGACGCGGGCGTGCCCGGGGCCGCATCCTCGTCCCGGAGCGCACCCGCGCGGGTGCGCTCCGTCACCGCACCGCGTGGCCGCAGGGCAGTGACCCGCACCAGCGACCCGCGCCGGTGAGCGCACCGGCGACCGCACCAGTGGAGGAGCCCCCCGTGGACCGTCTCGTCCTGGACCCGACCGGCCGTGACCGCGACGCCGAGACCGCCGAGCTGCACGCGCGCGGCCCCGCCACGCCCGTCGACATCCTGGGGGTGCAGGCCTGGGCGGTGGCCGACCCGGACCTGCTGGAGGACCTGCTCAAGGACCCCCGGGTCTCCAAGGACCCCCTCCTGCACTGGCCGGCCTTCGCCGAGGTGGTCCCGACCTGGCCGCTGGCGCTGTGGGTGAGCGCCCGCAACATGTTCACCGCCCACGGCGCCGACCACCGCCGGCTGCGCCGCCTGGTGGGCAGCGCGTTCACCCCTCGCCAGGTCGACGCGCTGGCCGCGCGCGTCGGGCAGCTGACCGACGCCCTGCTGGACGACCTCGCCGCCGCCGGGCCGGACACGGTGGTGGACCTGCGCGAACGCCTGGCCTACCCGCTGCCGATCCGGGTGATCGCCGAACTCCTGGGCCTGCCCGACGACCTGAAGGACCGCTTCCGCACCCGCGTCGACCGGGTCTTCGACACCACCCTCACCCCCGAGGCGTCCGCGGCCAACGCGGCGGAGTTCCTCGCCATGCTGGAGGGGCTGATCGCCGCCAAGCGCCGCGAGCCGGGCGAGGACATGACCTCCCTGCTGATCGCCGCCCGCGACACCGAGAGCGCGGACGGCGAGGGCGGCGCGGGCGTCATGGACGGCGAGGGCCGTGACGGCAGCGCCCTGACCGAGGAGGAGCTGCGCGACACCCTGCTGCTGATCGTCTCGGCCGGGTACGAGACCACCGTCAACCTGATCGACAACGGCATCGCGAACCTGCTCACCCACCCCGACCAGCTCGCCCTGGTGCGCGCGGGCAAGGCCGGCTGGGACGACGTGGTCGAGGAGGCGCTGCGCCGCGACGCCCCGGTCGCACACCTGCCGCTGCGGTACGCGGTGGAGGACATCGAGCTGCCCGGCGGCGTGACCATCCCCCGTGGCGAGGCGATCCTCGGCGCCTACGCCGCCGCCGGACGCCACCCCGCCCGCCACGGCGACAGCGGCGCGGCCTTCGACGTCACCCGCCCGGCCAAGGACCACCTCGCCTTCGGCCACGGCCCGCACTTCTGCCTCGGTGCCCCGCTGGCCCGTATGGAGGGGCGCACCGTGCTGCGCAAGCTCTTCGAGCGCTTCCCGGCCCTCGCCCTGGCCCCGGGCGCCGAGCTGCGGCCCGTCGAGTCGATGATCTCCAACGGGCACCGCACCCTGCCGGTGCTGCTCGGCGAGCAGGCGCCGCCGGCGTCCTGAGCGAGCGGCGGCGCGGCGCCGGGGGCCGGAGGGACGGCAGGGGCCAGGGGCCGCAAGGGCCGCAGGGACGGCAGGGGCGGCAGGGGCCGCAGGGCGCGCGGTACGGGGATCCGAGGCGCCCGGGGCAAGCAGGCGCGCCCCTGTCAGGTGTCAGGGACCGCCGTGGCCTGCGCGTTCCTAGGCTGACGGGCACCGGTCCGGCCGATCGCCGGGCCCCGTACCAGCCAAGGGAGTACCACCCCATGCGCAGGATCACCCACGCCCTGGCCGCCCTCGGCCTCGCCACCGCCGCCCTGACCGCGATGGGCACCGGCAGTGCCGGCGCCGCGGACGGCTCCTGGGCGAACTGCCCGTCCGGCGCGGTCTGCATCTACCCGCAGAACCAGAACCCGGCCGTCTCCCCCACCGACGTCTACTACAGCTACGGCGCGCACAACCTGAGCAACCAGTACGGCAACCACTGGGTGCTCAACAACCAGACCGGCGGCGCGCACGCGCACCTGTGCCGCGGCTCGGGCGGCGCGGACTGCGTCTACGACATCCCGGCCCAGAACGGGGTGTACTACGACCTGGGGCCGATCAACTCGATCACCCTCGACCGTCCCTGACGCTGCGTCACACGACTGTTGGCAGTGCCCGCCGCACGGGGGACGGCGGGCACTGCCCGTCGTCCGCGCCGGGCTCCCGTGCGGCCCGGCGGGCGCGTCCAAGGGGTCGTGGCCCGGAGCGGGCTTCACGCTCCCGGGGCGGCCGGGTAGCGTGGGTTCGCTGATGCAGCCTTCACGGTGAAAAAAGAAGAACATGCACATCCTGGAGGACCGTTCAGGTCTGTCCCCGCGTGCCCTGGCCCTGCTCGACCGCACCGGATACCGGCAGGAGCCGTCGGAGCCCCGGCTTCCCACGGAACTGCTGCGGGTCCGCGACCGCAGGGGCCGGCTGATCCCCGCCCCGCTGGAACTGGTGATCCGGCGCGAGGGCTTCGCACAGAGGTACGGCGGACTGCGCTACGCCGTACGGAGAAGCATCGCGCACGCGAAGGGCGGGCGCTCGGAGCGCAGCCTTGAGTGGCGCCACGAGCTGGGGTCACATGTGTGGCCGGATCCCGTTCGGGGCTGGTTCTTCGACTGGCGCGGACCGAGCGCCGCCCACCCGATCCGCTACCTCGTCCACACCGACGGGCGCGTGGGAGCCGAGGACACCGCCGGCGACGGTGTCTTCCAGGAGACGGAGGCATCCATGATCCACCGGATCGAGTCCCATGCCGTCATGGACGAGGTCTCGGAATGGGATCCGTGGCCGATCGACGGGTACGGCCTCGCCATCGCCCGGCAGCTGGACGGCCTCGGCGAGGTCACCGAAGCGTCAGGCCCCGTGCTGAGCTGGCGGATGTCCGATGCCGTCGCCGTCATGGAGTTCGCCTACGTGAGCACGGAGTTCCCGCGCGAACGTCAGGCGTGGATCTGGTGCCGGGGCGAGGAGGGCCACCGGCAGGTCAGCGCGGCAGCCCTGCACGCGGCAGCAGCCGGGACCGATGGCCGGCAGGCTGCCTGACGGTGCGCCGGATTGCGATGCTCTTGCCCGCCCGGTGATGGCTACCTCGACGGGAGGACCCCGTTCGGCATGCGGGTGGGTCGCCGCGACCGGGCCCCCGCCGAAGACTGGCCCTTGCCGCCGGACCGTTCGCAGGACGGGCCCGGGCCGAAGCCGATCCTGCATGGCAACCCCGGCTGCACGACACCGGAATGCATCGCCGGCCGTTCCACCGGTCAAGAAGCATCACTTTTCGTAGCCACCCAACCGGCAAGCCTCCGCCCCGAACAGGTCCCAAGGCCTTCTATCGCCTGGTCGGCACGCTGTTCTCCGCCGAGCAGAGAGGCAGTCGGCTGACTAGAGTGGGCACAAAGGGCCCCGCATGTGAGTGCCGATCAATGCGGCCGGCGGGAGAAGACGGCCAGTCGTTCCCGCAGTGGTGACACACCACTGTTCAACGGTTGAAAAGTTCAACACCCCTCCGACGCTCGTAAGGAGGCGGAGTCATGGTGAGCGTTCTCAAACGCCGCGGTGCCGCAGCCCTCGCAACTGCTCTGCTGGCTGCGGGAACCATCGTCGGCCCGACCGCAGCGGTGGCGGCGGCCACACCCAGTAGTCCAGCCATCCTGCCGACGCAGGTCGTCATCAACCACAACGTGACCTTCAGTGGAGGTGTCCCGGTCGGCGGCTGGTACTCACTGAGCGTCTTCCCCAGCGGGTCGTACAACTACTCCGGCCACATGCACGACTCGGGCGCGCCGAGCTACAACTTCGCCGGCGTCTGCGTCGTACGCTTCAACAACGGCACGGCCTTCGTGTTCCAGACGGCCGGCCGGATGCACGGGACCTTCGAGTCGGGGTCCCGGGACTACAACTGGAACAGCAACGGCACAAACCAGTCCATCCGTGACGCCTGGCAGGCCTCGGGCGGTGGCTGGAACGCGCGCTGCAGCAGCAAGGTCAACGCCGACATCGGCGCTCTGGTCAACTCGACGGTTCAAGCAGTCGGATACGTCACACAGGTCATCGCGATCGTCGCCTGAACCGGGTGAGCCGGTCGGCATCGTCAGGTCTTGAGAGGAGCTGTGTCCGATGGACGCCCCTGCGGGGGGCGCCCATCCGGACACAGCTCCTTCCGGCAGCCGCAGCAACGCGCCTGACGGGACGTGAGGGTGGTGGGTGCGACCCTGCGGCCATGGACAGCAGCACGGCGGTTGTGGTTCATCCGTGTTCGGCCCTGGGGTGCGGGTCATCAGCAGGCGGACAGCAGGGATCGCGCAGCATCTCCGCGCGGGCCTGCCACTGGCCCGCAGCTGGCCTGATGACGCACTGCCCGCCAGCCCGCGTGAAGCCACGGATACCCTGCAGGATCAGGGATGGCGTTGTGCCGTCGGAGAGTCGGGGACAGGACGGGACGGGACGCCGGTGGACCTGCACACGCTCGGCCAGTTCCTCGCCGTGGCGCGGCTGGAGCACCTGAGCCGCGCGGCCGAGGAACTGCGCGTCGCCCAGCCGTCGTTGAGCCGCAGCATCGCCCGCCTGGAGGCCGAGCTGGGCACCCCGCTGTTCGACCGGGGCGGGCGGCTGCGCCTCAACGAGGCCGGACGGATCTTCCGCGGCCACGTCGAGCGCTCGCTCGGCGAACTGGAGGCCGGACGGCGGGCGGTGGCCGAGGCCGCCGGGCAGGGCTTCGGCACGGTCCGGCTGGCCTCGGAGACCTTCCTGGCCTTCAGCGGCCCGCTGGCCGCGTTCAAGCAGGCCCACCCCGAGGTGGAGGTCGAGCTGCACCAGCTGTCCGCCGAGGAGACGGCCCGCCGGCTGCGGGCCCAGGACATCGACCTCGCCGTCGTCTCCCAGCCGATCGCCGCCGAGGGGCTGGAGTGCGTCGCGCTGCTCGACGAGGAGGTCGGCCTGGCCGTCGCCCTCGGTCACCCGCTGGCCGCCCGCGCCGCGGTCGACATCGACGACGTCGCCGGCCACCCGTTCGTCGCCGCCCGCCCCGGGCACTGGCAACGGCGCCTGCTGGAGCGGCTGTTCGCCGGGCGCGGCCTGGTGCCGAGGATCGTCTGCGAGGTCGACGAGGTCGGCGCCATCGCCGAACTGATCAGCGCGGACCTGGGCATCGGCCTGGTGCCCGCCGTCGCCCGCCGCACCGTCACCCGCCTGCCGCTGGCCTGGGTCGCCGTCGACGCCCCCGACTGCCGCCGCACCCTCACCCTCGCCTGGGGCGCGGGCGGGCGCCTGACCGCCGCCGCCCGCCTGCTGCGCGACGCCGTCGCCGGCTGGGACTGGGAGGGCGGCGCGGCGACGGGCCCGGCGGGCGCGGCGGGCGGGACGACCGCCTGACGGACGCGCGCAACCGAAGCCGTGAGACCCCCTCCGGCTCCTCCTGCTACAGCTTCACCGCCGAGAAGGTGTCGCACCGGGCGAGGTCGCCGGTGCGGTAGCCGGTGGTGAACCAGGCCTTGCGCTGCTCGGAGGAGCCGTGCGTCCAGGCTTCCGGGTTGATCCGCCCGGTGGCCTGCTGCTGGATGCGGTCGTCGCCGACGGCTGCGGCCGCGTCCAGGCCCTGGGCGATGTCCTGGTCGGTGAGGGAGGCGATCAGCGGGCGTCCGGTGGAGGGCTGCGGGGTGGTGGTGGCGTGGTGCGCCCACACGCCGGCGTAGCAGTCGGCCTGCAGTTCCAGGCGCACCGAGGCGCTGTTCGCGCCCTGGCGGTCGCTGCCGACCTTCTGCATGGTGCCGGTGAGGGTCTGGATGTGGTGGCCGTACTCGTGGGCGACGACGTAGGACTCGGCGAAGGGGCCGCCCTTGGCGCCGAAGCGGGCGGAGAGTTCGTTGAAGAAGCCGAGGTCGACGTAGGCCTTCTTGTCGCCGGGGCAGTAGAACGGGCCCACGGCGGAGGTCGCCGGCCCGCAGGCGGTGGAGACCCGGTCGGTGAACAGCACGGTCTCGGCGTTCTTGTACGCGATGTCGGTGCGGCGCGGCAGTTCGGTGCGCCAGAACTCCTGCAGGCTGTTGGTGACCGCCACGATCCGGCAGTCCTGGCGCTTGTTGGCGTCGGCGCCGGTCTTGCAGGCCTGCTGGGCCTCGCCGGCGGTGCGCACGCCGGACGAGGAGGAGGAGCCGCTGCCGGAGGACAGGCCCAGCAGCTGGGGGTCGACGCCGAGGACGACCGCGAGCAGCACGGCGACCAGGCCCACGGCCCCGCCGCCGATGGCGACCTTCCCGCCCGGGATGCCGCGCCGGTCGTCCACCTGCGAGGTGTCGAGGTCGCCCTGGTCGTCGAACTGCATGCCCTGCCTGCCCGTTTCTGTCGCGTTCCGCCCCGGTGGTGACGGTCTGTACCGCCGACGGCCCGCCCAGCCTACGGGCAGCGGCGCCCGGCCCGGCGTGGCGGGGGCGGGGCCCCGAGACCCGGGGGCCGGGCCCGGGGCCTCGGGCAGGCGCTCAGGCGGGGGCGCCGACGACGCGCAGCAGGTCCAGGCGGGAGGCGCACTCGCTGCCGGGTGCGGCGGTGTGCACGAGCAGCAGTTGGTCCTCGCCGGCGGCGGCGAGGACCTCGCACTCCAGGTCCAGCGGCCCCACCACCGGGTGCAGCACCCGTTTGCGGCCGCTGCGCCGCCGGGCGACCTCGTGGCGTTCCCAGCATGCGGTGAACTCGTCTCCGGTGGCGAGGAGTTGCTCCAGCAGGTCGGCGGCGCGCCGGTCCCCGGGGCGGGCGGTGCGGGCGGAGCGCAGGGCGGCGACGTGGGCGCGGGTGAGGTCGTCGTGGTCCTCGGGCGGGAACAGCGCCCGGGTGTGCGGCTCGGTGAACCAGCGCAGCAGCAGGTTGCGCCGCTCGGGCGGCAGGGGGTCGAGGTCGCCGAAGAGGGCGGCGGACATCGGGTTCTGCGCGAGGACGTCCCCGAGGTCGGTGACCACCTGGGCGGGTGTGTCGTGCAGCCGGTCCAGGATCAGCAGCAGCCCCGGCCGTACGTGGCCGAGCGGCCCGTGGCGGCGCGGCGGTTCGTGCCCGGCGAGGCGGAAGAGGTGGTCGCGCTCGTCCTCGCTCAGCCGCAGGGCCCGTGCCAGCGCCGCCAGCAGCTGCGGTGAGGGCTGCGGCCCGCGCCGCTGTTCCAGCCGCGCGTAGTAGTCCACCGACAGGCCCGCCACCTGTGCCACCTCCTCCCGCCGCAGCCCGGGGGTGCGCCGCCGTGCCCCGGGCGGCAGGCCCAGGTCGGCGGGGGTGAGCCGGGCCCGGGTGCGGGTGAGGAAGTCGGCCAGTGCCGCGCGGTCGATCATGCCCCCCAGCATGGCGTGCCGGGGCGGCCCGCAGCCAGGGATCGGTGGTCCCCGGCTCCCCGGAGGCCGCGCCTCCCCGGTCCTAACCCGTCCCGCCGATAGTGTCGCGACCTGCGGAACTTCCCCTTGAGGAACGGATGGTGACGATATGTCGGACGAGGCGAAGCGGCGCATCTTCGCGATGCTGGACACCGACGGCGACGGTGTGATCTCCCACGGCGAGTACCTCGCCCGGGTCGACCGGGCGGCCGCGGCCTGCGGGCGCGGCCCGCAGGATCCGCTGGTCGCGGCGGCCCGCACGGCCCACCGGGAGGTGTTCGCGCAGATGGACGGTGACGGGGACGGCGGTGTCACCTTCGAGGAGTACCGCACCTGGGCCGGCCACGAGGCCTTCGAGCGGACCTGCCGCCCCGCCCTCGGTTCGCTGTTCGACCTCGCGGACGGCGACGGCGACGGGCGCCTGACCCGCCCGGAGTTCACCCGGCTGCGGACGGCGAGCGGCAACCCCGCCGGCGGGGCCGACGCCGCGTTCGACGCCCTGGACCCCGACGGCGGGGGCACCGTGGGCCGCGCCGCCTACCTGGCCGCGATCCGCGACTTCCTCACCACCGGCTCCTCCCCCATGGCCGGCGCCTACGGCGGCGTCCGCCCGGACGGGCGGGAGCTGTCCGCCCGCTGACCGCGCCCCCGACGGCGGGCGGCCGAAGTCCCGCGCCCGCGCCCACCGGGAATCCGGGTGCCCCGCCGGCGGGGCCGTGCGAGCATCGGCGGGTGATCGACATCGAGGAGCCGGCCGGCGCGGACCCGGCCGGCGGGCGGCTGCCGAAGGTGACCGCGGCGTGGCACCACCACGGCGACGACGGGCCGGCAGGCGCCGCGGCGCCGGCCGCCGCAGGGGGCTGAGGACGATGGCCACCCACCCCGGCCGCGACTACGCGGTCACCGCAATGTACTCCGTGACCGAGGACGCCTGGCACCTGGAGCTGGAGTTCGTCCGCGAGCAGCGCACCCTGGCGATCGCGGTCGTCCCCGACGAGGACCCGGGCCGCGAGCCGACGGTGAGCTTCGCCCCCCGAGGGCGCTGCCCGGACGTCCCGTTCGAGGTGCTGCGCTGGTTCGTGGAGCAGGTCGAGGAGGAGATCCGCACCTCCCGCGCGTGGATGCGGCTGCGGCCCGAGCTGGTGGACGTCGTGCACGGTCTGCGCCGGGAGCACGCGGGCTTCGTGGACGACGCCGAGTTCCCGGGTGTCCTCGGGCAGTTGCGCGCCTCCGTCGCCGCGCCGGATCTGCCCGCCGTCCTGGCGGCCGCCTTCGGACGGGGTCCCGACGGCACCGAGCTGAGCGGCGGGCAGGCGCTGCGGCTCATCGAGGGGGCGGCAGCGGCCGGCTGACCGGCCGGGGACGGGGCGGGCCGGAACGGTCGGCGGGAGTTCGCCGACTCACCGCCCACGCGCAACCGGCTGATTGCGCATCAGCTCCCGGATGTGCAACCTTTGGGTTGCACATCCGGACGAGGAGAGGCTGCCCGTGATCCCCGACACGATCGAACGCACCGTCGTCATCAACGCCCCCCGGGAGCGGGTCTGGTCCGTCCTGACCGAACCCGCCTTCCTGGGCCGCTGGTTCGGCAGCGGACAGCCGGTCGAGATCGACCTGCGCCCCGGCGGTCTCGTGGTCTTCGACCACGGTGTCCACGGCACCATCCCCGCCCGCATCCGGGCGGTCGAACCGCCGCACGCCCTGTCCTGGCGGTGGTCCCAGGGCGCCGCCGGCCAGGAGCCGGACGACACCAACGCCACCCTGGTCGAGTTCACCCTGGCCGCGGACGTCCCCACCGGGGGCACCCGGCTCACCATGGTCGAGAGCGGCTTCGCAAGCCTCGGGCTGCCTGCCGGCGAGGCCGCCGACCGGCACCGCGCCAACACCCTGAACTGGCCCGGCAAGCTCGACCGCCTGTGCGCGGACTGCGAACAGATCGCGGCATGACCCGCACCGCCGGGGGCGGCCCGGCCCCCGAGGACGTCCTGGTGGCCCTGGCCGACCCGATCCGCCGGGACGTGCTGGCCATCCTCGCCCGCGACGGCGGCGCGACCTCCACATCGCTGGCGGCGAGGCTTCCCGTCACCCGCCAGGCGGTGGCCAAACACCTGGCCGTCCTCGACCGCGCCGGGCTCGTCCACGCCCACCGGGCCGGACGCGAGGTCCGCTACGAGGCCGACCTGCGCCCGCTGAAGCGGACGACCCGGTGGATGGACACCCTCGCCACCCGGTGGGAACACCGACTCGACGCGATCAAGGACCTGTCGGAAGGGGACGCCGCGCGGTCCGGGAGCGATCCCGCCCCGTGAGGGCCGTGCCGTCCGGGGCCTCCCAGCCAGGGATCGGCGGTCCCTGGTTCGGGAGGTCTCTGCCGCGCCGTTCGGGGCGCGGGCAGGGTGGTGGGTGTCGGAGGACATCAACTTCCCTGGAGGAGACGGCGATGACGAGGATCCTGGTGACGGGTGCGACCGGTTCGGTGGGCAGCCGGCTGGTGCCGCGGCTGCTGCGGTGGGCCGGCGCGGACGGCGCCTCGGTGCGGGTGCTGGTGCGCGACGAGCGGAAGGCGGCCGCCCTGGCGGGGCTCGGCGCGCAGCTGGTGGTCGGCGACCTGTGCGAGCAGGCGGACCGGGCGCGGGCGCTGGAGGGCACGGACGTGGTGCTGAACGTGGCGGCGGCGCTGCGCGGGGTGCCGGACGAGGCGGCGTGGGCGGTCAACCGGGACGCGGCGGTGGCGCTGGGCCGGGAGGCCGTGAAGGCGGGGGTGACGCGGTTCGTCCACACCAGCACGAACCTGGTGTACGGGCGCGGGCTGGGGCGCCCCGCGGTGGAGGACGACCGGCCGGCGCCCGACCCGGCGTGGGGGGTCTACGCGGCGTCCAAGGCGCAGGCCGAGGCGGGCCTGCGCGCCCTCGGGGACGAACTGCCCCTGGTGGTGGCGCGGTTGGCGTTCGTGTACGGGGACGGCGACCCGCACCTCGCGCAGTCGCTGCAGTGGGCGGCGACCTGGCCCGCGCACCAGCGCCTGGCGGTCGTGCACCACGCGGACGTGGCGCGGGCGCTGTGGCGGGCGGTGGTGACACCCGGCATCGAGGGCCGTACGTACAACGTCGGCGACGACGCGCCGCTGACGGCCTGGGACCTGTTCGCGCTCAACGGCCTCACGCACCCCGGCGGTTCGCCGGACGCGCCGTTCGACTTGTGGGAGGGCCAGGTGTCGACCGCGGCGGCGCGCCGGGAGCTGGGCTGGCGCCCGCTGTACCCGTCGGCGTGGGCGGCGGCCGAGGCCGGGGCGCTGTGACGCAGGAGCACCCGTGCCCGGCCCTCCCGGGGACGGGAGGGCCGGGCAGCGGGCTCAGCCGGCGGGCTCGGCCCCGGCTCGGCCCGCGGGCGCGGGCTCGGCCCCGGCTCGGCCTGCGGGCGCGGGCTCAGCCGGCCGAGGCCGGCGCGGGCGCGTAGCCGGCCGGGCGGGTGGTGAAGGTGCCCCGGCCCTGGGTGCGCCCGCGCAGGCGGCCCGCGTAGCCGAACAGTTCGGCCAGCGGCACCAGCGCGCTCACCCGGGCGGTGCCGCCGTGTCCGGCCGTGGTGGCCCGGACGTGGCCGCGGCGGGCGGCGAGGTCGCCGAGGACGGTGCCCAGCGCGTCCTCGGGCACGGTGACCGTCACCTCCGCGACCGGCTCCAGCAGCCGCATCCGCGAGGCCCGCAGCGCCTCGCGCAGCCCGAGGCGGGCGGCGGTGCGGAAGGCGAGCTCGGAGGAGTCCTTGGGGTGGGTGGCCCCGTCGGTGAGGGTGACGGCGACGCCGGTGACCGGGTGCCCGCCGAGCGGGCCCTCGGCGAGGGCGTCGCGGCAGCCCGCCTCCACGGCCTGCACGTACTCGCGCGGCACCCGCCCGCCGGTGACGGTCGAGGCGAACGCGAACTCGCCGTCGGCGTCGTCCGCGAGCGGCCGGACGTCGAGGACGAGGTGCGCGAACTGGCCCGCGCCGCCGTCCTGTTTGGCGTGCCGGTACACGAAGCCGTCGACGCCCTCGACCAGGGCCTCGCGCAGCGCGACCGTCGGCCGTCCGGTGACCGCCTCGATGCCGCTGTCGCGGCGCACCTTCTCCACCGCGACCTCCAGGTGCAGCTCCCCCAGGCCCGACAGGGTGCGCTGGCCGGTCTCCGGGTCGGTGGCCAGGCGCAGCGAGGGGTCCTCCTCGGCGAGGCGGGCCAGGGCGGCGGCGAGCTTGTCGGTGTCGGTGGCGCGGCGGGCCTCGACGGCGACGGTGACGACCGGTTCGGCGCTCACGGGTGCCTCCAGGCGGATGGGGTGGTCGGGGTCGCACAGGGTGGCGCCGACGCGGGCGGTCTTGGGGCCGATGACGGCGACGATGTCGCCGGCGCGGGCGTGGTCGGTCTCGCTGTGGCGGTCGGCCATCACCCGCAGGATGCGGGCGACGCGTTCGGTGCGGCCGGTGGTGGTGTCGAGCACGGTGGCCCCCTTGTGCAGGGTGCCGGCGTACAGGCGCAGGTAGGTCAGGCGCCCGGTGGGGGCGGCGACGACCTTGAACGCCAGGGCGGTCAGGGGCTGTTGGGGGTCGGCGGTGCGCTGCTGCACGCCGTCGGTGCCGGTCCCGCCGGAAGTCGCGCCGGAAGTCCCGTCGGGTGTCCCGTCGGGTGTCCCGCCGGGGGCCGTGTCGGCGGCCCGGACGGGCGGGACGTCGAGCGGGGAGGGCAGGTAGGCGACGGCGGCGTCCAGCAGGGGTTCGATGCCGCGGTTGCGGTAGGCGGAGCCGCACAGCACGACCACGGCCTCGCCGGTGCGGGTGAGTTCGCGCAGGGCGGTGGCGAGGGTGGCGGCGGTGACGGTGCCGTGGGTGCAGAACTCCTCCAGGGCTTCGGGGTTCAGTTCGGCGACGGCCTCCTCCAGGGTGCGGCGGCGGGCGGCCGCCTCGGCGGCCAGGTGGGCGGGCACCGCCGTCTCGGCGGCCGGGGTGCCGTCGTCGTGCCAGGTGAGGGCGCGCAGGCGCAGCAGGTCGACGACGCCGGTGAACGACTCCTCGGTGCCGATGGGCAGTTGGACGGCGAGCGGGCGCGGGTGCAGGCGTTCGCGGATGGAGGCGACGGCGGTGTCCAGGTCGGCGCCGGCGCGGTCGAGCTTGTTGACGAAGGCGATCCTGGGCACGCCGTGGCGTTCGGCCTGGCGCCAGACGGACTCGCTCTGCGGCTCGACGCCGGCGACCGCGTCGAACACCGCCACCGCGCCGTCCAGGACGCGCAGCGAGCGTTCGACCTCGTCGGCGAAGTCGACGTGGCCGGGGGTGTCGATGAGGTTGATCCGGTGCCCGGCCCAGGCGCAGCTGACGGCGGCGGCGAAGATGGTGATGCCGCGGTCGCGTTCCTGGGGATCGAAGTCGGTGACGGTGGTGCCGTCGTGGACCTCGCCGCGCTTGTGGGTGGTGCCGGTGAGGTAGAGGATCCGCTCGGTGACGGTGGTCTTGCCGGCGTCGACGTGGGCGAGGATGCCGAGGTTGCGGACGGCGGCGATGGCGGCGACGGTGGCGACGGTGCTGCTGGTGGTGGTGTGGGTGCGCATGGCCCGGAGTGCCTTTCGAGGCGGTTTCGTACGGGTGGGCGCGCGATTGCCAGTGCCGGCGGACCGTCGGATCTGCCGTTCCCGCGGGGCCCGTACGGGCCGGGGACCGGGGATGCCGGGATTGCCGGGTTCAGACGGTGGCGGCACTGCTCCGGTGCCGGCCGCGCAGCGGGCACCGGAAGAGCGGGGACACCAGGATCACCTCGTACCGCGACGCGGGAGAGGGGGCGGCGGCGCACTGCTTCGGCACGGCCGCTCGCCCCCTCTCTCGTCTCGTCCTTCGGCACGGTGGCCGCGCGTCGGGGCGCGGCTGCGTGGCGAGTGTAGGGAAGGCGGGCCCGGCGGGGCGACGGGTTTTTACGGGGTCCCGAAGCGCAGGACCGGTTCGGACCAGCCGTCGTCGGCGACGCCCGCGTCGAGGGCGGCGCCGATGGCCCGTTCCTCGTAGCCGAAGTGGGATTCCATGATGGCGGCCAGTCCGTCGAGTTCGCGCCCGACGGCCTCCAGGGCAGCGGGGTCGGCGGCGGACAGTGCCGCGGCCTGTTCGGCGAGGTCGCGTACCCGGGTGAGGATGGCGGAGATGAACCCGTGGTCCTCGACGAGTTTGGCGACAGTCGGTGCCAAGTCGGGGCGTTCGCGCAGGAGTTGGGCGAAGAGGCCGTCGTCCTCGCCCTGGTGGTGGTTGGTCAGGGCGGTGCAGAAGGCCAGGCAGTGCGTGAGGAGCGGGTCGCCGCCGTCCGGGCGGCGCCGTCCGAGGCCGGCGCGGACGTCGGCGAGACGGCGGCGCAAGTCCTGGTGCGCGCGGGAGAGTTGAAGGCTGAGGGCGGCCGTACGGCCGTCGGAGGGGGAGGCCACGGGTGGCGGTCCCTTTCGGTCGTGCACCTCCATGCCTGACGCAGTCCGTCACCGGCACGCGATGCCGGGCGTCATCCGATCACGCGAACCGGCCGCCGGGCAAGCGCGCCGGTGCGGCCGGGCTCGGGTGCGGGTACGGGCGCGGGCTCGTCGGGGTGTGGGAGCCGCCCGTCACTGCACGGCACGGCGACAATGTGGCCATGACCAGCACACCGCCGCCGCCGGACGCCCCGCAGCCCTCCCCCGCGCCCCCGCCCGGCTGGGAGAACCCCGCCGTACGGGCCGACCGGCGCCTGGTGGAGATGCTGCAGGAGCTGCGGGTGCTGCAGACCGGCGTGCAGATCGTCTTCGCCTTCCTCCTCGGCATCGCCTTCACCCCGCGCTTCACCGAACTCACCGACGCCCAGCAGGACATCTACGTCGCCACCCTGCTGCTGACGGTCGTCGCCGCGGCCGTCCTCGCCACCCCCGTCGCCCTGCACCGCGGCCTGTACCACCACCCCGCCAAGGAACGGATCGTCACCGTCTCCACCCGCATCGCCCAGGCCGGCCTGGTGCTGCTCGCCAGCGCCCTGACCGGCGCCGTCCTGCTGGTCCTCGACGTCGTCCTCGGCACGGCGGTGGCCGTCCCGATCGCCTGCGTCATCGCGCTGACCTTCACCGCCCTGTGGTTCGTCCTGCCCTGGTCCGTCCGCCGCGCCGCCACCCGCGACCGGCTCTGACCCGCGCGGCACGGCGGAGCCCGCGCCCCCGCCCCCTGGGGGCCGGCCGGGAGTCCCCTCCTCGGCCGGCCTCCCCACCCCGCCGGGCCCCTGCGCGCCGCCGGCGCCTACCGTGGCCGTATGCACACCGACGACAGCCCGTGGGACGTCCTGCTCATCGGCGGCGCCTCGGGGATCGGCAAGAGCCGCGCCGCCGCCCGCCTCGCCGCCCGGCACGGGGCGTTCACGGTGGAGTTCGACGACGTCGTCGCCGCCCTGCAGGCCGCCACCACCGCGGCCACCCACCCCGGACTGCACCACTTCACCGGCGGGAACGACACCGCGGACGCGGCCGCGAGCGCCGAGCGCGTCCTGGAGCTGCAGATCGCCACCGCCCACGCCCTGGAGGCGGCCCTGCTCGGCGTCGTGCGCAACCGGCTCACCGTGGACGTGCCCGCGATCGTCGAGGGCGACTACCTGACCCCGGCCGCCGCCGCCCGCGCCGACGCCGAAGCCGCCGGACAGGGGCGGCGGGTCCGGACGGTCTTCCTCCACGAGGGCGACCCGGCCCGCATCGCCGCCAACTACGCCGAGCGCGAGCCCGACTGCGGCCCCCAGCCCGAGCGCGCCGCCGTCAGTGCGAGCTACTCGCACTGGCTCGCCGCCGAGGCCGCCGCGCACGCCCTGCCGGTGCTCGACTGCCGCCCGTACGCCACCCTGCCCGAACGCCTCGCCGCCGCCCTGGCCTGACCGACCCGGGCCGGCGCGGCGCGGCGCCCGGAGGGCCGTCAACGCCCCTCGGCCCCGAACCGGCGCTGGTACGCCGACGGCGTGATGCCCGTCGCACGGCGCATCAGCGCCCGCAGGTTGGCCGCGGTGCCCAGCCCGCTGCGCCGCGCGACGACCTCGAAACGGCGCTCGCCCCGTTCGATCAGCCGGCAGGCCAGGGCGAGCCGCTCCCCCGTCAGCCACGCCAACGGGGTCGTCCCCAGCTGCGCCCGGAAGCGGCGGTGCAGCGTCGCCGGGCTGACCGCCGCCCGCCCCGCGAGGTCCGACACCGTGAGCGGCGCGTCCAGGCGTTCCTGCGCCCAGGCCAGCACGGGCGCCAGGGACTCGTCCGGCAGGTCGGGCATCGGCCGCTCGACGAACTGCCGCTGCCCGCCGTCCCGGTGGGCCGCGAAGACCAGCCGCCGGCTCACCGCGTTGGCGACCTCCGCACCGTGGTCACGGCGCACCACGTGCAGCCCGAGGTCGAGCGCGGCCGCGCTGCCCGCGGCGGTGAGGATGTCGCCGTCGTCCACGAACAGCACGTCCGTCTCGAGGCGGACGGAAGGGAAGCGGGCCCGGAAGGAATCCGCCCACTGCCAGTGCGCGGTGGCCCGGCGCCCGTCGAGGACCCCCGCCTCGGCCAGGGTGAACGCCCCGCTGCAGAAGCCGATCAGGCGTGCGCCGCGCGCGTGCGCCCGGCGCACCGCGTCCAGCACCGCGCGGCGGCGGGGCACCTCGGGGTCGGGGCGGTTGGGGACGATCAGGGTGTCCGCGGCGTCGGCCGCCTCCAGCCCCGCGACGCCCGTCAGCGTGAAGAACCCGTCCCGCATCAGGGTGCGGGGGCCGGGGGAGCACAGCCGGAAGTCGTAGAGGTCGCGGCCGATCTCCGGCCTGCGCAGACCGAAGACCTCGGTCGCGCACCCGAGTTCGAAGGGGTTGGAGTTCTCGTCCACGATCACGACGACCCGGTGGACGCCCGCCGCGCCGCCCGGCTGCGAGGATTCTTTCGTCATGTGCGATTCCTAGCACTCCCGCCGTCCGGCCGTCGCGGCGAGGATGAGCCCATGAGCAACCGGCCCATCCCCCTCCACGAGGCCCTGGCCTCCTTCGACGCGCTGTGGAGCCCCCGCATCGTCACCCGCGTCAACGACTACGACGTCCGCATCGCCAAGGTCCACGGCGAACACGTCTGGCACGCCCACGACGACACCGACGAGTTCTTCCTCGTCCTCGACGGCGAACTGCACATCGCGCTGCGCGAACCCGACGGCGAGCGCACCGTCGTGCTGCCGAAGGGATCGGTCTTCACCGTCCCGCGCGGCACCGAACACAAGCCGTCCGCCCCGTCCGGCGCCGCGATCCTCCTGTTCGAGCCGACCGGCACCCCGACCGTCGGCGACCGCCACGACGAGATCCCCGACCACGTGGACGCGACCACCGGACACGCCCTCGGCACCTGAACCCGGCGCCGAAGGAAGGACTCCCGCCCCGCCCGGGCCGCATGCCCGGGCGGGGCCCACGGGCCCGGGGCCTCAGCCTTCCTCGATGTCCGAGATCAGCTTGGTACTCAGGTCGCTCTGCACCGCCAGCCGGGTGTGCCCGGCGTCGGGGCCGGTGCCCCAGGTCAGGGTGATGGTGGTGAACAGGTGCCCGGCACCGGAGTCGTGGTAGCGCACCTCCCAGCGGGTCGGCACGTCCTGGGCGCGCAGCACCCCGTCGGCGTGGTTGACCTCCTCCCAGGCCGCCAGCCGCCGGCGCAGGTCCTCGGTGAGGTAGTGGGCGCGCAGTTCGCCGCCCAGGTCGTCGGTGCCGTCGGAGACGGCGTCGATGTAGGCGCCGTAGAAGTCGGCGACCCGGTCCACCGCGGAGTCCGGGCTGCCGCTGCGCACGGCCGCGCCGGCCTCGGTGTCAGTGTCGGTCATGGAAGGTCCTCTCCCTCGGGGGCCGGGACAATGCGCTGCCGCCGGCCGGGTCGGTCGACCCGCCCGGGACAACGAGCCCGCCCCCGGCCGGTTGCGCCGACTCCGTGACTCAGGTGGGGCGTTGGCCGTGGAGGAGGACGGGCAGGGCGCGGCCGGCGAGGGCTTCGGTGACGCGGGCGGCCTGGGCGGGGGCCATGGCGTTCGGGAGTTCGCGCACGGGGACGAAGCGGGCGCCGAGCAGACCGCTGTACTGCGGCGCGGGGACGGTGATGCGGGTCCCGTCGCGGACGGTGCCGCCGTCGAAGACCAGGCTCAGGCGTTCCAGGTAGCGGTCGGCGGGGGTGAAGTCGACCGCGAGGACATCACTCAGGCGCAGGTGCAGGCCGGTCTCGGCGTGCAGGTGCCGCGCGGCCGCGAGGTTCGGCGGCTCGTTGGGCTTCGCGGAGCCGCCGGGAAGGATCATGCCGTCCATGTAGTCCGGGTCCACGAGGAGGACGTCGCCGCGCCGGTTGCGCACGAGGACGAGACAACCGAGCCGGCACACCGGCGGCTTGGCCAGAAGGCGGGGGTCTTGCACAGTGAAGTTCACTTTCTCAGCGCACGGGACAGGAGGAGGCACAGGCCCGCCCACCACAGCAGACGGGCCAGATGATCAGTCGTCATACGTCAGGCGCTCGTACCGCAGCCCCTTGCGCAGCAGGTCGAGAACGCGCAGCAGTTCCAGCGGCCGGGCCGAGCCGAGGTCGACCAGGTAGGTGCCGGTCCTGCGCCCGAACTCCCAGTCCACGGCGATGGAGGGCAACGTCACCCCGCCCAACGCCATCACGGAGACCAGGTCTTCCACGATGGAAGCGGCCTGCCGCCGCTGCTCGGCGGTCACACGGGAGAGCACCGACCCCATCACCGCTCCCCAGGGCGCTTGTGGACCTCGAAGACGCGCCAGGCACTGTAGGCGTCCCCGAAGAAGGTGAACGAGGCCAACTCACCGGAGTCCCGGCACAGCCACTCCCCCGTGATCTCGTTACGAACCCGGTAGCACTGCGCCCCCGGGTCGAAGCGCACCCCGTACCCGTGCAGCCGGGGAACCTGGTCAGGAACCATAAAAAATCAACCTTCCGCAGTCGAACTTCGACCTCTTCGGTCGGACCGGCTGCACGAGATCGCGTGCCGCAGGCGTAGTCAGATCGTGCCGGTGGACGCGGAGCCATTGCGACGACGGGAAGGCGTCGCTCCGGTGCTCTGACAAGACGTCATTTCGGCGTCAGAGGAAACTGCTTGGAGCTAGCCTGTTGCCGTGACGACGCCTAACGAGACTCTGCGGGCCGTTCGCCGCGGACTGCGCCTGAGCCAGGACGAGTTCGCCAAGCGCCTGCGGACAGCAGGAATGGAACAGGGCGAGCCCAACGAAGCGAGCAAACGCCTTGTCCAACGCTGGGAATCCGGGGAGGTACGAGCCCCTCGACCGGTGTACGTTCGTGCTCTTGAGGCTGTCACCAATCTTCCTGTGGACCGCCTCGGGTTCGAAACACCGCAGCTACCTTCCGGGGTGACCCTGGATGGCACAGGAGGGCACGACATGGCCAGCAGCGAACCGGGCATACCGGCGCAGGCAGCTCCCGCCCCAACGGGCGAGGATCACACCGGGGTATGGCTGAGCCGCTACGAGTTCTTCAGCAGCAGCCGCGACGGCACCTTCATCGGCCTTCACCACGTCGTCCTGACCCAGCACGGGAACCGCATCACGGGGCACTCACTCCCCGGCGCATCATCCAACCCCGGCTCTCCGCTCTCCTTCGACCTGACCGTCGACCGGAACATCGTGACCGGCACCTGGGTCGAGCAGACCGCGCCTGACGGCTACTACCAGGGCGCCCGGTATCACGGGGCCATTCAGCTACTGATCGACCCGACCGGTCGGCGAATGGCGGGAAAGTGGGTCGGATTCGGAAAGGAATTCGACGTGAACACGGGCCCCTGGGAGCTCCGGCTGATCGACAAATCCACAGCGGACGAAACCCTGGGCCACTACAGCACACCGCCCGTGGAGTAGCCGACCGACCTCCTTGTGCAGCCGGATGTCCTGCGAGGGCGACGGCACGAACACAGCCACCTCCGCCGAGCCCGGCCCAACGACGGCCACCGCCCCACCGGACCGGACACCGACGCACGGGAAGTCGGCCCCGCCGACTTCCCACTCCACGTGCCACCGTTTCGAAGCGAGGGGTTGATGAACGAGTGATCTGGCCCAACAGCGTCCGGGCGAACGTGAAGACCGGGCACGACCGGGAGGTGTTCGCCGTCTACCCGTACCGCTCGGCCTGCCCCCGATCGGTATGGGCGCAGCTGATCGCCGAGGCGCGGTCCGAGATCTTCCTCGCCGGGTACACCAACTACTTCGTCTGGCTGGAGCAGCCCGCCCTGCCGCAGACTCTGCGGCGCAAGGCCGAAGCCGGCTGCCGGGTGCGCTTCCTGCTCGGGGATCCCGACTCCGACACCACGCGCCGGCGGGAGCAGATCGAGGACGTGGCCCTCTCGGTGTCCACCCGGATCCGGGTCACCCTGGAGAACCTCGCCAAGCTCGCCGGTGTCCCGGGGGTCGAGGCCCGGTTCAGCGCCTGTGAGGACGGCCCGAACCACGTCGGCCTCTCCGTCTTCCGCTTCGACGAGCACGCCCTCGTCACACCCCACCTCGCCCGTACCGTCGGCCACGACTCCCCGCTGATGCACCTGCGGCGCAGCGAGGAGCAGGGCATGTTCGACCGTTTCGCCGACCACATCGAGGAACTCTGGTCCCGGGGAGGCGACATCCGCACCAGCCCGGCCCGCGCGTGGGAAGTCGGCCCCGCCGACTTCCCACTCCACCCGGCTGTCGCCCCGCTGCCCCGGGCCGGGGCAGCGGGGCGTTCTGGTTCTCGCCCCTCGCGCTGCCTACCCTCGTGCCCATGAGCAGCCACGCCTCCCCGCCGCCCCTGCACTCCGTGTCCGTCGCAGGAGCGGTGGTGCGCGAGGACGGGCGGGTGCTGGCGATCCGCCGGGCCGACAACGGCGCCTGGGAACCGCCGGGCGGGGTCCTCGAGCTCACCGAGGCCGTCGAGGACGGCCTGCGCCGTGAGATCCACGAGGAGACCGGCCTCAAAGTCGGTGTCGACCAACTCACCGGCGTTTACAAGAACATGAGCCGTGGCATCGTCGCCCTCGTGTTCCGCTGCCACCCCGAGGACGGCGCCGAACAGCTCTCTCCCGAATCCACCGCCATCGCCTGGTTCACCCCCGACGAGGTCGCCGACCGGATGGGCGAGGTCTACGCCGTCCGCATCCTCGACGCCCTGAGCCCCGGTCCTCCCCGCGTCCGCTCCCACGACGGCCGGCGCCTCACCACCCGCGCGTAGGAAGTCGGCGGGGCCGACTTCCTACGCGCGGTGCCCGGCCTTGCCGGACGGCGGCTGCGTGCGGGTGGTGGCTGGTGGCGGCTGTCGGGCCGGCGGCGGGTGCCGGGCGGCCTGGTGTGAGGCGCTGTCAGACGGTCTTGATGGTGCCGCCGTCGATGACGTGGTCGGCGCCGTGGATGTTGGCGGCGCGGTCGGACAGCAGGAAGGCGACCAGGTCCGCGACTTCCTCGGGTGCGGTGAGGCGTCCCGAGGCGATGCCGAACTTCCCGGGCAGGCCTGCGAGCAGGGCGTCGTGGTCCACCCCGGACGCGGCGGCCACCTTGCTGCCGAAGCCGTCCGGGTCGGTCCACACCGGAGTGGCGGTGGGACCCGGGGAGACGGTGTTGACGCGGACCCCGCGTGGCGCCAGTTCCTCGCTGAGCCGCTTCCCGAACTGGTTCAGCGCGGCCTTGGCCTCCGCGTAGCCGACCGGCGCGCCGGTCGGCATGCGGGCGTTGATCGAGGAGATGTTCACGATCGCGCCCTTGCGTTCCAGGATGCTCGGCAAGGCCGCCTTGGTGGTCCACACCGCGCTGAACAGGTTGAGGTCGAAGATCGTCTGCCACTGCTCGTCATCGACGTTCAGGAACCCGTCGAGGGACAGGTTCCCCGTATCGCCGCCGACGTTGTTGACGAGGAGGTCGATTCCGCCGGCCGCGGCGAGTGCTTGGCCGACGACCGACCGTGCTCCCTCGCGGGTACTCAGGTCGACGGACAGGGCCGCGACGGCGACCTCCTCCAGCTCGGGCGTGACGGTTCGGGCGGCACCCACCACCCGGACCCCCTCCGCAGCCAGGTTCCGGGCGATCGCGAGGCCGATGCCTCGACTCGCGCCGGTGACCAGAGCGGTCTTCCCGCTGATGCCGAGATCCATGATCCACCCCTCTTGGGACTAATTCTTGAACTTGAGGTCTAAAATCAGGGCGCAAAAAGTCGCCGACCGAGACATCGCGTCTCAGAGGCCCGCCAGGGCCGTGTCGATGATCCGGCGCAGCACCGGCCGCTCGAAGGTCCGGGTCATGACCCGCAGCCCCGCGAGGGTGGTCTGCAGCAGCAGGGCCTGCGCCCCGGCGTCGACGCTCCGGTCGACGTCGCCGTCCCGCTGCCCCTGCTCGATGCGGGCGGCGAACAGGGCGATCATGCGCTCCTCGATGCGGTGCACCGCGCGGGCGGCCTCCTCGTCGCGCCCGCCGAGCTCCTCGACTGTGTTCTGGGCCAGGCATCCGCGACGCACCGGCCCGGCCAGGTCCGTGTCCACGAGCAGCACGAGGTACGCGTGGATGCGCTCCTTGGCGGTGCCCGGCCGGGAGAGGAACTCCTCGGTCTGCCCCGAGCCGATGCGGCCGTAGAGGTCCAGGGCCCTGGCGAACAGCTCCCGCTTGGAGCCGAAGGCGTGGTAGAGGCTGCCCTTGGCCACCCCGGTCGCCTCGGCGAGGTCGGCCGGGGAGGTGGCGCAGTAGCCCTTGGTCCAGAACGTCTCCATCGCCTGCGCGACGGCCACGTCCGGCTCGAAGCCCTTCGGTCTGCCCATGCCGCCACCGTAGTGAGTAGTTGACCCGGAGGTCAACTACTCGGGCCGCAGGCCGGGCCGCCCCACCACCCTGCGCCCGCGCCGGCGAACGCGGCGCTCCGGTCCCGGGCCTGACGGCGCGCCACCTCCCGGGCCTAATTCGCAGGCGTACGGCACCGGCGGCGGCCTATCCTGCGCGTCATGATCGACATGATCGACTGGAAGAGCGTCGAGGCCGCCGACTTCGCCGTACCCGCAGGCCTGCCCATGGACGACCTCGTGCGCGAGCTGTCCCTCGCCCTGGCGGATCCCGATCCGCTGGTGCGCGACGGCGCGCCCTATGCCGTGCTCGCGACGTGGACAGCCCGTGGGGTGATCGGGGCGCCCCGGCGGCTGGAGCTGGGGGACGAGATGGCCGCCCGCTTCACCGACCCGCGCGTCGAGGCCCGTACCTTCGCGCCGCTGGTACTCGACATGCTGGTGTCCGCGGGGGACTTCAGGGCCGGCTGGGTGGACGCGTTCGAGCGCTGGTACCCGGCGGAGCACGACCTGCGCGGTTACGACGACGTGCTCGGCTGGCTGCACGCGGTGGCCCACGGCGCGGACCTGCTGGCCGCCTTCGGCCGCCACCGCGAGGTGGCGCCGGTGCGGATGCTGGACCTGGCCGCCGCCCGCCTGACGGCACCCACCGACCACGTCTACGACCAGCTGGAGGACGACCGCCTGGCGCGGGCGATCGCCCGCGTCCTCACCCGCACCGACCTGGGCGAACGCGAGGCCGTCGGCTGGCTGGACCCGATCGCCGAGCGCTTCGGGGCCGACCGCCTCAGCACCCCGGTGCCCGCCCACCTCAGCAACTGCCTGCGCACCCTGCGCCTGCTCTACGTCCTCGCCGACCGGGGCGTGCGCCCCGCCCAGGACCTGCCGGCGCAGCCGCTCCCCCACCGCGACGCCGTCAAGTCCGCCGTCGCCGCCGTCCTGGACCGGATCGTCAAGCGCTGACGCGGCGGCGCCCCCGGCGTCCGAGGTGGTGCCGGGAGAGCCGCGGCCGGTCACCGCGGGTCACCCCGGCGGCGCCGGGCGGCCCGGGGTGGCCGGCGGCGCCGGTGCTACTGGACGATGACCGCCATGTCCTGGTACGTCGCGTAGCCGGCGTCGAAGGTGGCCTCGCTGATCCAGGACTCCCCGCGGGCCGGGTCCTCGATCAGGAACTGGCCGTCCCGGGCCGCGGCGACGACCACGGTGTGTTCGGCCGGCCCGGCGTAGAGCACCTGGCGGCCGTCGTAGGCGGTGTACGAGCCGGCCGCGACGTCGCGCCAGCCGTAGTCGACCCAGACGATCGCCGGATGGCCCGCGGCCACCTGCGCACGCAGCTGGGAGGGGCTGACGCCCTGCCCCGCCTGCGTGACCGCGAGGCCGAAGGAGCGCGCGGCCTGGGCGACCGGCGGGTAGTACACGCCGTAGCCGGTGCCGGCCGCCTCCGAGCCGTTGGGGTCGCCCACGAAGGCCCGGTACGGATCGCCGGACAGCGGTCCGGAGACGCCGAACTGGTAGTGCACCCGGTCGACGCCGATCCGGGCGAGCACGGCCTGGTCCCCGACCTGGACGCCGCGGGCGGCCAGCACCATGCGCAGCGATGCCGCCTCGCAGTCGTTGGCCAGCTGCTGGGAGTAGTGCGGGACCCCGGTGGCGGCGGCGGTGGAGGGTGCGGCGCACAGCAGCGTGGCCGCACCGGCCAGGGCGGCGGCCAGCGCCGTGAGCCGCCCGCCGAACGGTAACCGCCTGGAGGACCCGCGACGCGTGGGCTGCGGCTTCCCCGGGTGGTGGCGGGTGCGCTCGCTCCTCGTCATGGCGCTTCTCCTTACGCTGCCTTTCCCCCTTCCATGGCACCTCGTCCTCGCGCGCCTCGCAGCTGGGGGGAGCGAGAAGTTCGCCCTCGGCCCGGATGCCGCCTGCGCGCGGGCGGCTTCGCACGGGAGCGGCTTCGCGCGCGCCGGCGCGGCCGGGCAGCCGCGGCTGCCGCTCGGCCACCCCGGCGGACGCAACCGTGTGGCCCCGGGGCTCAGCGCCGACGGCCCGGCCGACGGCCCCGGGGCGGAGTGCCGCTAGTCTGCGGACCCATGACGCGCCATTGGATCCTGCCTGCCCTGCTCGTGCTGTCCGGCGCGGTCGTCGCGACGGGGCGGGCCGCCGAGGGGGACATCGGAGCGGCCGCGGCGCTCCTGCTGCTGTTCCTGGCGCTCGCCGCCGTGAACACGCCGCTGGTCTTCCCGAGGTCGGTCAGCGCCTCCGAGGCGCAGCGCCGCAGCGCCGCCGACGGCCGGCCGGTGGTCTACTGGCGGCCGGGGTGCATGTACTGCCTGCGGCTGCGGATCCGGCTGGGGCGCAGTGCCCGTCGGCTGCACTGGGTGAACATCTGGCGTGATGCCGAGGGGGCGGCGGCGGTGCGGGCGGTGAACGACGGCAACGAGACGGTGCCGACGGTCTTCGTGGCGGGCCGGGCGCACACCAACCCCGGGGCCGACTGGGTGCGTGAACAGCTCTCGCCTGCCGCGTGATCCGCTGCGGGCGGGGCGCGGCGGGCGGGGCTGTCGGGCAGGGCGTCGGCCGGATCGCGGTCCGGATCGCGGCCCGGGCCGCGGGTCAGTGCCGGATCTCGGCCCGGGCCCTTTCGTTCGGTGTGCCGATGTCCCAGAAGCGGACGGTGCCGCGGGCGCCGGCGTAGGCGCCGGTGCCGCCGGTGACGGCCATGTCGAGCGGGGCGGTCGATCCCTTCGTCCAGAGGGACTGCAGCGTCAGGGAGCCGCCGTCGACTTCCATGGTGAGCAGGCACTGCGCGGTGGTCCCTGCGGCGTCGGTCTGGACGACCTGGCACGATCCGCCCCCGCGTCCGACGGTGCGGCCGTCCTTGACGGTGGTGCCGGAGTAGACGTCCAGGTCGCCCAGGCTCGGCCCGGCCGGGCCGAGGTCCACGGCCTCGTACTGGCCGTTGTGGACCTCGAGTTCGAGGACTTCGACGTGGGCGCGTCGTGGGGTGTCGGCGTCCGCGGTGCCCACGGCGGTGCCCGTTGCGGCGATGGCGATCGCGGCGGTGGCCAGGGAGGCGGCGAGGAGCCTCCTGGCCGTCAGGTGCCTGGTGCTGTTCCCGTCGGTGGGCATGGTGGGTTCCCTTCGCTGTGAACTCGTGCGGTTCGTACGGCTCGTGCCACTCGTGCGGCTTGTGCGGCTCGTGCGCGAACTCCCTCGACGCTATGACCGGCGGGCCGGTCTTTTCCAAGACCAATACGGCTATCGCGCCATGCCCGCGCGGACATGACCGTCGCCGGGGCCGTCCGTGCGCGTCCTGCGGTGCGTGTGGCGCCGCGGCGGGGTGTCGTGACCGGATCCGGGTGGCGGTGGATAGCATCGGCGCATCGGTGCCGCTCCGTCGACAGTCCGTTGACGGTCCGTTGACAGTCTCGTTCCGCGGCGATCGATCCACAGCTTTCCCGTTCTCGTCGTCAGCGCCGTGGGATTGTCGTCGGTGCTTTCCCGTCGGAAGGTTCGTGCCATGACTGTCATCTCTTCGGCGGCGCGGTGTCTCGGGGCGGCCATGCTGGTGCTGGGGCTGACCGCGCCGGCCTCGGCGGCACCCGCGGCACCGGCCGCGCCGGCGGCTGCCGGGCCTGGGCACGCGGGCCGCTGGCTCACCGACGACCAGGGCCGGGTGGTGACCGTGCACGGCGTGAACCTGGTCTACAAGAAGCCGCCGTACTTCCCCGCGGCGGGCGGGTTCGGCGAGCAGGACGCGCGGTTCCTGGCGGAGAACGGCTTCAACGCGGTGCGGCTGGGCTTCGCGTGGAGTGCGGTCGAGCCGCAGCCCGGCGTGTACGACGACGCGTACATCGAGCAGATCCGCCAGACCCAGCAGCTGCTGGCCCGGTACGGCATCCTCAGCCTCGTCGACTCCCACCAGGACGCGTTCAACGAGTCGGTGGGCGCGAGCTGGAACGGGTTCCCCGACTGGGCGACGTTCTCCGACGGGTACCCGGTGCAGCCGAATCCGGGCTTTCCGGAGGTGTACTTCACGAGCCCCGCGCAGAACCAGACCTGGGCGAACTTCTGGCACGACCACGCCGCGTCCGACGGCGTCGGGGTGCAGGAGCACTACGCGGCGATGTGGGCGCACGTCGCGCAGCGCTTCGCGGACCAGCCGTACGTGCTGGGCTACGACCTGATCAACGAGCCGTGGCCCGGCTGGGACTACCCGACGTGTTTCCCGGACGGCTGCCCCGCGTTCGAGCGCGGCGTGCTGGCGCCGTTCGAGGCGAAGGCCATGGCGGCGATCCGCGGGGTCGACCGCCGGCACCTGCTGTTCTACGAGCCGTCCCTGACCAACGACTTCGGCACGCCCGACTTCGTGCCGAACCCGACCGGCGACCCGGACGCGGGGCTGAGCTTCCACGACTACTGCTTCGGCCCGGTCGACACCTGCGTGACCAACGGGCTGGCGCGCGCGGCCGCCGACGGCGCCGTCGGGGTGGTGACGGAGTTCGGCGCGACGACGAACGCGACGAGGCTGACCCGCCTGACCGACCGGTTCGACGAGAACATGGCGTCCTGGATGTTCTGGTCCCTGGCGCAGAACCAGACGCCCCATCACCCCCAGGAGCCACCGACCGGCCCGAACCTGACGGACCCGGCGATCGTCCGGCCGTATCCGCAGGCGGTCGCCGGCACCCCGCAGCAGTGGCAGTACGACGGCACGACCGGGACGTTCACCCTCCGCTACAGCACCCGCCGCGCCGACTCCGGCGGGCCCTTCGCCCCGGGCGCCCGCACCGAGGTGTTCCTGCCGCAGGCCGTCTTCCCCGGCGGCTACCGGGTGGACAGCCGGGGCGCCACCGTCGTGTCCGCGCCCGGCGCCCGGCTGCTCCAGCTCACCGCCGACCCGGGGCAGGAGACCGTGCAGGTGACCGTGACGCGCCCCTGAACCGGCCGAACCGGATGAACCGGCGCGGCGGTGTGCACGGCGGCCGCGCCGGGGCCCGCTACAGCAGGTCCTTGCACATGATCGTGCACACGGTCTCGTGGCGGCGGACCGAGCCGTCGGGCGCCTCCTCGTCCCAGGCGTCGGGCCGCCGGTCGAAGGCGGTGTAGCCGAGCCGCTCGTACAGGGCGCGGGCCCGCGGGTTGTCGTCCTCCACACCGAGTTCGGCCCGCGGCAGGCCCCGGGCCCGGATGCGGTCCTCGGCGCAGCGCACGAGCAGCGTGCCGAGCCCGTGGGACTGCAGGGCCGGGAGCACGGCGAGCTGCCACAGCGTGCCTGCGCCGGGGGCGCTGCGGTAGTCGACGCCGCCGATCGCCACGGGCAGGCCGGCCCTGGTGCACACGGCGAGGTAGTCCACCTCGCCGGCCGCCGCCCGTTCCAACTCCCGTGCGACCTGGCGCAGATGGGTCGCCGATCCGGACCAGGTGCAGGCCGGCAGGTCGGCGGGCGTCAGGTCGCGGACGTGGACGGGGACGGAGAGGGACACGGGGAGGGGGACGGCGGCCCGGTGGGAGTCCATGGGCGCCATCCCATCAAGCCGCCGGCCCGCGCGCGACGGGTTTTCGGGTGCGGTTTCGGGTGCGGTGACGTCCTGTCAGGTCCGTGCGGTGGCGAGGAGGGTGTCGGTGGTGGTGACGGTGGCGCCCAGGCGGCGGAAGGCGTGGAGGGCGGCGGTGTGGGCGGGGGCGGCGAGGGCGGTGACGGCGTCCTCGGGGACGGCGACGGGGTAGCCGAGGCCGACGGCGGTGCCCACGCTCTCGCCGACGCCGTACTCGGTGGTGATGCCCGCCATGACGAGTCGGGTGGCGCCGAGGCGGCGCAGGCGGTCGGCGAGGTCGGTGCCGTCGAAGGCGTCGATGCCGTACTTGGTGACGACCTCGTTGCCGGGGCGGGCGGCGACGGCCGGCGCGAAGCGGTTGAACGCGGAGTCCGGTCCGCCGTCGCTGCCGTCGAGGCGGGCGTAGCGGACCAGGACGACGGGCCGGCCGGCGTCCTCGTAGGCGGTCTTCAGGCGGGCGGCGGCGCGGACGACGTCGGCGCCGGCCAGCGGGGCGGAGGGGCGGTCGACGATCCACTGCTGGAGGTCGACGAGCACCAGGACGGTGCCCGGGGCGGTGACGGGGTCGAAGGCGGCGGGGGTGGCGGGGGTGGCGGGGTGGTCGGTCATCGGGGTTCCTCGGGTGGGCGGTGGCGCGGGCGGGCGGCCGTGCGCGGCGGCGGGCCGCGTACGGGCGGCCCGGGCGGTCAGTCGGTTCCGCGCAGGGCGGCGGTGGAGCGTTCCAGGAGGTGGCGCAGCTGGGCCTGTTCGGCCGGGTCGAGGGCGTCGGTGAGGCGCTGTTCGACGCCGCGGGCCAGGGTGTCGGCCTTCCTGGTCAGGGCGTGTCCGGAGCGGGTGAGCCTGGCCACGAGGACCTTCTGGTGGACGCTGGAGGTCTCGCGGGTGATCAGGCCCTTGTTCTCCAGGTTGGTCAGGACCGTGGTCATGGTCTGCGGGGTGACCATGCACGCGCGGGCGAGCTGGGCGCCGGACATCCCGGTGGACTGCTGGAGGACGAGCAGGGTGACGTACTGGGGCACCGTCAGGTCGACGGTGCGCAGTGCGCGGGTCTTCTCGCCGATGAGGGCCTGTTCGGCGCGTTTGATGGCGTGGCCGAGGCGGTCCTGGAAGTCGGGCGGGGCCGGGGCCGCCCGGGCCGCCGGGTCGGTGCTGTGGTCGCCGCTGTGGTCGGTGCCGTGGTCGGTGCCGTGGTCGGTCATGCTGATCGCGTCCCTGACTGCAAGGACCCTGTTCGATATCAGGGCCCTGATTCATGACGCGGGGGACGCTACCGACTCGCCGCAGCGGGCGTCAAGGCGCTTCGGCAGTGGGGCGCGTGACGGACCGTCGGCGCGCCCGGGCCGGGCGGCCGTCGGCCGGCACGGCCTGCGGGCTGGCAGGATGGGGCGGCATGGAACGTGTGCTTGGAATCGGCGGGTACTTCCTGCGGGCCGCCGACCCCGCGGCGCTCGGCGCCTGGTACCGCGACTGCCTGGGGCTGGACGCCGACGCGAACGGCCTGTGGCGCCAGGAGGGCGGGCCGACGGTGTTCGCGCCGTTCGACGCCGACACCGACTACTTCGGCTCCCCCGCCCAGCAGGTCATGCTCAACTTCCGGGTCCGCGACCTGGACGCGATGCTCGCGCAGCTGCGCGCCAAGGGGGCGCAGGTGGCCGAGCGGACGCAGGACATGGCGGGCGTCGGCCGCTTCGGCTGGGTCACCGACCCGGAGGGCAACCGCATCGAACTGTGGCAGCCCGCCTGACCACACCAAGCCGCTCCGGCTCCGACTCACCTCACGGGAAACACCGTCCACCCCCCGTGCAAGGATGGGCCCGTGGAGTCGACACTGCCGTTCGGGGAAGAACTGCTCGCCGCTCTCGGCACGCCCCGCCGGGCCCGTCTGCTGGACAGCAGCCCGCGGTCACGGGTGTGGCGGGCGGAGCTGTCCGGCACGCCGGTGGTGGTCAAGCAACTCGTCGACGCCCCGGAGGCCGACGAGCGCTACGCCCGCGAGACGGCCGCGCTGACGCTCGCGGCCCGGGTGGAACCACCCGTGGTGCCGCGGCTGCTGGGCACCGACCCCGCCCGGCGGGTCCTGGTCCTGGAGTACCTGGAGCACCGGCCGCCCGCCGAGGACTGGGTGGTGGCCTACGCCGCGGCCCTGGCCCGCCTGCACGCCGCCACCGGCCCCGCCGACGCGGGCGCGCTGCCCGCCTGGCCGGCCCCGGGCCCGGACGACACCGACTCCTTCCTCGCCCTGGCCACCGCCCTCGGCGTCCCGGCGCCGCCCGCCGTACGGGCCGAGCTGGACGCCCTGCGGGCACGTCTGCGCGCCGCACCGGGCCACGCGCTGCTGCACGGCGACCCCTGCCCCGGCAACGACCTGCACACCGGCGACGGCGTGCGGTTCGTCGACTTCGAGCAGGCCTCGCTCGGCAGCGGCCTGGCCGAACTCGCCTACCTGCGCATCGGGTTCCCGACCTGCTGGTGCTCCACCGCCCCGCCCGCCGCCCTGCTGGACGAGGCGGAGGCCGCCTACCGCGCCACGTGGCACGCCGCGACGGGCACCGAGGCCGGGGACGACCTCACCGACGCGTGCGCCGGCTGGCTGCTGCGGGGCGACGCACTGGTCCAGCGGGCCGAACGCGGCACCGCCGACCACCTGGCCAGGGCCGTGGAACAGGACTGGACATGGGGCACGGCCACCGCCCGCCAGCGGCTCGTCCACCGCCTCGACGTCGTCGCCCGGCTGACCGCCGACGGCGGCGGCGGCGAGCTGCGTGCCCTCGGGCTCCTCGCGGCGGACGTCCGCCGGGCCATGCTCACCCGCTGGCCGCACCTGCGCCCGCTGCCCCTGCTGCGCCCCCGGCAGCCGTAGCAGGGCCGCCGGGCACGGCTGCATCTCCAGGGCCATGCCCCTGATCAACGAGGCGTACTGCGCCGCCCACTTCGCCCGGCTGCGCGACGTGGCCCTGCTCGTGGCGGCCCGCCACCTGCCGCCGGCCACGTGAGCGCCCCGCCCCAGGACTGGTACGCGCGGGCCCTGGAGGCGCAGCGGCTGCAGGACTGGCGGACGGCGATCGCCCTGGTGGCCGCGCGGGCCGTCTGCTTCTCCCCCGGCCACCTCGCCCACGCCCACCACCTGTGGCACCTGGACCTGCCGGCCCGCGCCGGCCGCCTCGCGGAGCTCGCCGACCTCGCCGACCTCGCCGACCTCGCCGGCGGGAACGTCCACGCGCGCCGCAGGCTCGACCGGGCGCTGCACGAGCGCGGGATGGCGGCGCAGCTGTGCGAGCGCGCCGGGGGCGGGGACCGCTACGCCCTGTACCGGCTCGTGCGGCTGCCGGGCGAGACGGGCCGGCTCCCGCAGGCCCGGCGGGCCGTGGGAGTTCGGTGCGCGGGACGCGTAGGCGCACCGGCTCCTGGACGGCTTCCGGGAGCGGGCCGACGGGTGATCACCTCGCGGCGGCGTCCTCCACGGCGGCGCCGTCCGGGGCGGCACTGTCCGGCGCGGCGCCGTTGCCGGCCGTACCGTTCCCGGCTGCGTCGTTCCCGGTGGCGGGTGCGGGTTTGGTGTGCAGGACCTCGCGGGCCTGTTCGGCGGCGCGGATGATGCTCTCGCTGATGAAGTCGAGGAAGCGGGCGACGTTCTCCAGGCGGTGGGCGGCGGGGGTGTCGGCGCCGAGGATCGCGGCGCCCTGGCGGGCGGTGGCGACGAGTTGGTCGTTGGCGCGGGCGCTGGCGACGGTCGCCTGGTAGAAGAGCTCGTCGTCGACGATGTAGCGGTCGCGGCGGCGTTCGTCGCGTTCGCGGCGCACCAGGCTCTGGCTCTCCAGGAAGGCGATCGCCTTGGAGATGGAGGCCGGGCTGACCTGCAGGCGCCGGGCGAGTTCGGAGGCGGTGAGGCTGCCCGCGTCGGTGGTGAACAGGCAGGTCAGGACGCGGGCCGTCATCCGGGACAGGCCCGAGCCCATGAGGACGGTGGTGAGCGTCTCCTCGTAGTCGGCCACGGCCTCGGCGTCGCGGCCCTGCGGCCGGGCGGCGGAGTCCGGGCCGTGGGAGGCGGCGGGCCTGCGCCGGTGGGCGCGGCGTTCGGTGGCGCGGTGGGCCAGGTCGGCGCGGTAGGCGGTGGGGCCGCCGTTGCGCATCACCTCACGCGTGACGGTCGAGGTCGGGCGCTCCAGGCGCCGGGCGATCTCGGCGTAGGGGAGGCTGTCGGCCAGTCCCAGCGCGATCTGCTGGCGTTCCTGCTGGGTGAGTCGGCCTCCCGGCATCGCGGTCTCCTCGGTGGTGCCTCGTGGTGGTCCTTGATCCCCACCATAGCGTTCACTTCACATCCATTGCAATGAGCAAGTCTCATGTCGTTGCGTTACGGTCAGAACCGTTGCAACAGTTTCCCACACCTCACCTGCAGGGATAGCAACCTGACGCAACGAGGGCGTTGCTGGTTCATGGAAAGCAACGTAGCGTTTCCGGTGTCAGAAACACCGGCCGGGCACCACGGCCGGACACCGAGTCAGAACACCGCGACCGAACACCGGAGAGCACGATGCAGACGTTCGACACCCCCGCCGCGATCACCGCCGTCCTGGACGTCCCCCGCACCCCCGCACCCTCACCCTCCCCCGACGGCCCGCAGGAAGGCACCCCCGTGAACATCGAGACGAACGCCCGCCCGTCCGCCTGGAGCGGCCTGGTCCCGGTCGACGACACCGCCCTCGCCACCACCGACACCGGCGGCCCCGGCATCCCCGTGCTCTACTGCAACGGCCAGTTCGCCACCCAGGGCTACTGGAAGCGCGTCATCGCCGAACTCGGCGACGGCTACCGGCACATCACCTTCGACGAGCGCGCCCGCGGCCGCACCTCCGGCCGCTCCGCCGACTACTCCTTCGAGGCGTGCGTGCGCGACGTCGACGCCGTCCTCGCCGCCCGGGGCGTGGACCGGGCCCTGGTGATCGGCTGGTCCTACGGGGCGTTCGTCGCCGCGCACTGGGCGAGCCGCAACCCGCAGCGCGCCCTGGGCGCGGTCCTGGTCGACGGCGCGCAGCCGCACGACTGGCTCGACGACGCCATGGAGCAGCGCATCCGCAAGCAGTTCCGCCAGTGGGGCCGGCTCCTGCCGCTGCTGCGGCCCACCGGCCTGACCCCGCGGATGAACGCCGAGGAGATGGCGCAGTGCAACATCGAGCTGGGCCGGGTCGCCCGTGAGCGCGCGCTGGCCCCCGTGCTGGACGCCGTCGTCGTGCCCACCCGCTACGTGGTCGCCTCGGGGTCGTCGCTGGGCAGCCGCGGCGACGAGCAGGAGCGCATCCGCGCGAGCCTGACGGCGGTGGCCGCCCGCAACCCGCACATCGAGATCAGCGCGAAGGTGGCGAGCAATCACGGCGCCATCCTGAAGAAGGACTTCCGAGCCGTCGCCACCGCCGTGCGCGAGGTCACCGCCGCCGGCCCCCGCGGCGGCCGGTGACACCGGGGCCCGCGGGCGCCACGGGCGCTACGGGCGCTACGGGGTGTTGCCGTTGGCGGCGAGGCGGGCGCTCATCTCCGCGTGGGCACGCCGGGAGTGGGGGTTGGCCCCGTCGTCGACGAGCCGCAGGTAGTCGTAGAGGACCTGCACGCACCGGTCCCGGGTGGGGAAGGAGGCGTCGGCGGCCAGTTCCAGGCGGTCGGTGACCTCCATCAGCCGCCCGTCCGCCGCGGCGTAGACCGGGTGCCAGACGAGGCGCACCGCCGGGTGGAGCGCCATGACCACGCGCAGCTGCGGGACTTCCTGCGCGATGAGGACGCTGTCCGGGTCGTAGGCCCGCAGGAAGATGTGGACGGGGCCGCGGGCGCGGCTGACGAAGGCCTTGGACAGGACGTTCCACATCGGGGTCTTGAGCATCCAGTCCGGGGTCAGGGTCAGCTTGTCGACCACGCCGCCGAACGCGGTGGCCTCCAGCGGGGTGTGGCCCTTGGCCAGGGCGTAGTCGCTGACCTCCCGCCCGCCCGACCACAGGGCCAGCGTCGGCGTGTCGATCGCCAGGTAGTCGCCGACGACCTTCACCAGCTCCTGGTACCAGGTGTTCGACGCGCGGTGGTCGCGCTGCTCCTGGCGTTCGGTGAACCCGGCCATGGCCTCGTCGTTGAGCCGCCCCTGTTCGGCGATGCCGCCGAGGACGAGCTGCCAGGCCGCGTCCGTGACGGCGTCGGGGAAGCCCGCGAGCGCCATCGTGTCGCGAAACGCCCCCCACTCGCCGTGCCCGGTGGGATCGGCGGCGTCGCGCCGCGCCTGCTCCCTGACCCCGGGGGCCTCCTGCCGCTGCAGCCGGCGCGTCACCGCCGCGTTGCCCACCGTGCGCTGCAGGACGGCGAGTTCGCCCGGATGCGGCGCCCTGCCGGCGCCCTGCGGGGCCGCGCCGCGGGCCGTCCGGGCGGCCTTGGGCGCCGCCGCCGTCCCGGACACCGGCGGCACCGGGTGCGCCACTGCCTTCCGCACGCTCCCCAGCCCCTTCCTGCGCGCCGCCCACCCGACCGTCACACCGAGCCCCGGGTCCCCGAGTCACCGAGTCACCGAGTCGCCGAGCCCCCGGGTCCCCGGGTCCCCGGGGATGAGCCCCCCAGGGCCCCGACGCTACGGCCTCGCACGCATCCCGGCGAGGCCCGAAAGGGCAGCCGCGGGGCAGGACCCGGTGCAGGCGCGGCGGCCGCCGCCGGGCACAATCACCCCCGTGGGAACGGACATCCGGGGATTCGTGGAATGCCGCACCTGGGACGACACCGGTGCGAAGGCCTGGCGCAGCGCCGTCGAGCTCTCCCTGCTCGGCATGACCCGGGACTACCCGGCCTTCGCCTGCCTCTTCGGCGTCCGCGACGTCGGCGGGCGCTGGCGGCCGGTCAGCGCCGGTCGGGGGCTGCCCGCCGACGTGGCGCAGCGCACCCGCGCCGGGCACGCCTCGTGGGGCGCGGCGGCGTTCGGCGCCACCTGGCTCGCCTGGGACGAGGTCCTCGCCGTCGACTGGGACGAGCCGGCGCTGCCCCGGGCGACCACCATCGCCCGCTACCGCCGGCACCCGGACGGCTCCCTGACGCTCAGGCACCGGGGCGACTGGAGCCGCGGCTTCGCCCGGGCCACCGGCATCGACACCCGCAGCGTCGGCCCGGACCGCATCGGCGAGCTGTGGGCCGAGGGCACCACCTGGGACGTCGGCACCACCGTCTTCCGGGCCGAACGCGAACGGCGCCGCGACGCCGTGCCCGCCGACGGCTCGTGGCGGCCGGTGTGGAGCGTCATGCGCGCCCTCGCCGAGGTCCACGGCGACCAGGACGTGCGCCTGGTCGTCTGGTTCGAGGAGTAGCGCCCCTGCCCCGGGAGGTTCGCCGTCCGGAGGCCGGGGGCTCCTTCCGTGCGCGGCCGGCGGCGGGAAACTCCGGTGCGGGCGGGGGGTCGGCCCGGCACACTGTTCCGATGCTCATCGACCATTGGCCCCTGATCGGGCTTCGCGTGATCTCGCCGCGCCTGGAGCTGCGGCTGCCCACCGAGGACGAACTGGCGGAGGTGGCCGATCTCGCCGGCCGCGGCATCCACCCGCCGGACGCCCGTCCGTTCCTGGTCCCCTGGGGCGAGCTGCCGCCCGCCGAACGCGCCCGGCACGTCGCGCAGATGCACTGGCGGCGCCTGGGCCGCTGGACGCCGCAGGAGTGGGCGCTGAACCTGGTCGCCTTCCACGAGGGGCGCCCGGTCGGTGTCCAGGACGTGCGGGCCAAGGAGTTCGGGCTCCGGCGTGAGGTCGTCTCCGGTTCCTGGATCGGTCTGGAGCACCAGGGCCGGGGCTTCGGCACCGAGATGCGCGCCGCGATGCTCCACCTGCTCTTCGCCGAGCTGGGCGGGCGGTTCGCGACGTCGCTGTCGTTCACGGACAACCTGTCCGCCCTCGCGGTGTCCCGCAAGCTCGGCTACCGCGAGGACGGCATCGAACGCGACGTCCTGGACGGGCAGGTGGTGCAGTCCGTGCGCCTGCGCCTGTCGCGGGAGGACTGGGCGCGGCACGCGCGGACCCCGGTGACCGTCACCGGCCTGACGGACGGCTGCCGCGAGCTGCTCGGGATCGCCGGCTGACGCTCCGGCGAGCCGGGGAACGGGAAGTCGGGCGGGCCGACTTCCCGTTCCCCGGCGCCGGGCGGGTCAGTGCCCGTCCAGGGCGGCGGGCAGGGCCGCGAGGGAGTGCAGGACGCGGATGCCCGGCGCGACCGGGGCGCCGGCGGCGGTGCGGTCGAGCCAGAAGGCGTGCAGGCCCGCGTCGCGGGCGCCGAGCGCGTCGAGGTCGTACCTGTCCCCCACGTGGGCGACCTCGTGCGGCTCCAGGCCCAGGCGCTCGCACCCGGCCCGGAAGATGCCCGGGGCGGGCTTGGCCTCGCCGTGCTCGTCGGAGCAGACCAGCACCTCGTCGCCGAAGTGGCCCAGCAGGCCCACCGCCCGCAGCTTGCCGCGCTGGTGGGCGAGCGAGGAGTTGGAGACGATCCCCAGCCGGTGGGTGGGCGCGAGCGCGGCCAGCGCCGGCGCGGCGTCCGGGAACGCGGCCCAGGCGGCGTCGCGGTGGGCCGCGTACCCGGCGAACCAGGCGGCCGCCCGCTCGTCCGGCAGCCGCTCGGCGCCCTCCTCGCCGAGGCGGGCGAGGAACTGCCGGATGCGCTCGCGCTGCTGGCCCGCGAAGGTCAGCTCCCCGGCCAGGAAACGCGCGTACTGCTCCTGTGTGACGCCCCGCCACAGCGCCACCGCCGCCGCGGGCTCCGGGAAACGCCCCAGCAGGCCCAGCTCGCGCAGGTGCGCGAGGATGCCGGCCTCCTCCGACCCCGAGTAGTCGAACAAGGTGTCGTCGACGTCGAAGAGCACACCCCTGATCGGCACGACCCGTCCTTCCCGCTTCCGCTACCGCTACCGCTTCCGGCCCGGACCCTACGCGACCCCCGGGCCGGGCCCTGCCCGGGGCCGAATGCCGCCGGGGTGGCACTCACCCCGGCGAACGTGAGGCGGCCGGCCGGACGACTCCCGGGTGAGCGGCTGCCGGCGCTCAGGCGGGGGTCGAGGCGGCCGCCAGGAGGGCGTCGAGCAGGCCGGGGAAGCGGGTGTCGAGGTCGGCGCGGCGCAGGCGTACGAAGCGGTTGCGGCCGGCGACGCGGGTGGTGGTGATGCCGGCTTCGCGCAGCACGCGCATGTGGTGGGAGACGGTCGACTTGTGCAGGTGCTCCAGGCCCAGGCCGCGGGGGTCGCAGGAGTGTTCGGCGTCGTCGGCGTAGCTGAGCAGCAGGGTGAGGCGGACCGGGTCGCCGAGGGCGTGCAGGACGGTGACGAGGTCGATGTCGGCGGTGGCGGGCTGGGGCAGCCGCTCGCCCTCGCCCGCGGCGCTCCCGGCGCCCGCAGCCCTCTCGGTGCCCACAGCCCTCCCGGTGCTCTCGGCGCCCGCAGCCCTCTCGGTGCCCGCAGCTCTCGCGGTGCTCGCGGTGCTCGCGGTTCTCGTGGCGCTCATGGCGCTCGGCCTCCGGGGGGTGCGGGGAACGACGGGGAATGAATGGTTTGACAATCATCCACCAATCCCCGAATGTTTGGCGAGCGTCAAACTGTTGCACATCCATCCAACCGTTCCGTTCAACGTTCCGTCCGACCGTTCCGTCCGACGACTCCGCCCCCGGGGGGCCCGCCCGTGCCCGTACGTCTGCTCCTGCTCGCCCTCGGCACCTTCGCCATGGGCACCGACTCGATGGTCGTCGCCGGCATCCTCGGCCCGATCTCCGCCGACCTGGGGGTGACGGTGCCGGCCGCCGGCCAGCTGGTCACCGTCTTCGCCCTCGGCTACGCGCTGCTGGCCCCGGTGCTGGCCACGCTCACCGCCCGCTGGCCGCGCCGGCGCCTGCTGCTGACCGCGCTCGCGGTGTTCAGCGCGGCCAACGCGCTCAGCGCGCTCGCCCCCACCTACGGCCTGCTGCTGGCCACCCGCGTCCTGGCCGCGGCCGGCGCCGCCCTCTACACGCCGACCGCCAACGCGGTGGCCACCACCCTGGTCGCCCCCGAGCGGCGCGGACGGGCGCTGGCGACCGTGCTCGGCGGGATGACGGTGGCCACCGCCCTCGGGGTGCCGCTGGGCACCTGGGTGGGGCGCGCCGACTGGCGGCTGACCATGTGGCTGGTGACCGCGCTCGGCCTGGCCGCGCTGGCCGGCCTCGCCGCCCTGCTGCGCGGCCTGCCCGCCCCCACCGCCGCCCCCACCCTCCGGGCCCGCCTGGCGCCGCTGGGCCGGCGCCGGGTGCTGGGCGCCGCGGCCACCACCCTGGTGTTCTTCCTCGCCTTCCAGAGCGTCTACATCTACCTGGCCACCGCCGTCTCCGGGGCCACCGGCGGCGACGCGGACCGGCTGAGCGTGGTCCTGCTGACCTGCGGCGTGATGTCGGTGGCCGGCAGCTGGCTGGGCGGGCGCCTGGTGGACCGGGCGGGGGTGCGGCGGGTGCTGCTGGCCGGCTCGGCCGTCGCGGCGTGCGCGTTCGCCGCCCTGCCGTGGCTGGGGCGCAGCATGCCGGGGGCGCTGGTGTACGCGGTGGTGGTGCCGCTGGCGGGGTGGGCGGTGTCGGTGGCGCTGCCGCACCGGCTGGCGTCGATCGATCCGGGGAACGCGCCGGTGCTGATCTCGTTGAACAGCAGTGCGCTGTACCTGGGGACGGCGGCCGGGGGTGCGGCGGGTTCGGCGGCGGTCGCGGTGCTGGGCGGGCGGTGGTTCCCGCTGGCGGCGGCGGTGCTGGCGGCGGTGGCGTGCGCGGTGGCGGCGGCGACCACGCGCGACGAGCGCTCCCCCGCGTCCGCGTCCGCGTCCGCTCCGGCGGTGGCGGCGCGGTCCTGAGCGCCGGTCCTGAGTGCCGGTCCCTGAGTGCCGCTCCGGGCCCGGGCCGCTGTCCGGGCCCGGGCGCCGTACGGCCGTGCGGCCGTGCGGCCGCCCCGCGCCGGGGGCGGCCGCACGGGGCCGTCAGTTCCCGAGGACCTCGCCGACCAGGGCGCGGGCCTCGTCCTGGACCCGGGCGAGGTGGTCGGGGCCGTGGAAGGACTCGGCGTAGATCTTGTAGACGTCCTCGGTGCCCGAGGGGCGGGCGGCGAACCAGGCGTTGTCGGTGCAGACCTTGATGCCGCCGATCGGGGCGCCGTTGCCGGGGGCGGCGGCGAGGACGGCGGTGATCTTCTCGCCGGCGATCTCGCCGGCGCCGACCCGTTCGGGGGACAGCCGGGCCAGGCGGGCCTTCTGCTCGCGGTCGGCGGGGGCGTCGACGCGGGCGTAGGCGGGGGCGCCGTGGCGCCGGGTCAGTTCGCCGTAGCGGGCGCTGGGGGTGTCGCCGGTGACGGCGGTGATCTCGGAGGCGAGGAGGGCGAGCAGGATGCCGTCCTTGTCGGTGGTCCACACCCCGCCGTCGCGGCGCAGGAAGGAGGCGCCGGCGCTCTCCTCGCCGCCGAAGCCGATCGAGCCCTCCAGCAGGCCGTCGACGAACCACTTGAAGCCGACCGGGACCTCCACCAGGGTGCGGCCGAGGTCGGCGGCGACGCGGTCGAGCATCGAGGAGGAGACCAGGGTCTTGCCGACGCCCGCGTCGGCGGGCCACTCGGCGCGGTGGCGGTAGAGGTAGTCGACGGCCACCGCGAGGTAGTGGTTGGGGTTCATCAGCCCGCCGTCGGGGGTGACGATGCCGTGCCGGTCGGCGTCGGCGTCGTTGCCGGTGGCGATGGCGTACTCGGCGCGGCGGGTGATGAGGGAGGCCATCGCGAACGGGGAGGAGCAGTCCATGCGGATCTTGCCGTCCCAGTCCAGGGTCATGAAGCGCCAGGTCGGGTCGGTGAGCGGGTTGACGACGGTCAGGTCCAGGCGGTGGGTGTCGGCGATGCGTGCCCAGTAGGCCACCGACGCCCCGCCCAGGGGGTCCGCGCCGATGCGCAGGCCCGCCGCGCGGACCGCGTCCAGGTCCAGGACGGAGGGCAGGTCGTCCACGTAGGCGGTGAGGTAGTCGTGGCGGGCGGTGGTGGCCGCGGCCAGGGCCCGCGCGTAGGGGACCTTCCTGACGCCGCGCAGGCCCTCGCGGATCAGCTCGTTGGCGCGGTCCTGGATCCACCCGGTGGCCTCGGAGCCGGCCGGGCCGCCGCTGGGCGGGTTGTACTTGAAGCCGCCGTCGCGCGGCGGGTTGTGCGAGGGGGTGACCACGATGCCGTCGGCCAGCGCGCGGGGGCTGCGCCGGTTGTGGGCGAGGATCGCGTGGGAGACCGCCGGGGTGGGGGTGTAGCCGTCGGCGGCGTCGATCAGCACGTGCACGCCGTTGGCGGCGAGCACCTCCAGGGCGGTGACCTTCGCCGGCTCCGAGAGGGCGTGGGTGTCGGCGCCGAGGAACAGCGGCCCGGCCACGCCCTGTTCGGCGCGGTACTCACAGATCGCCTGGGTGGTGGCGGCGATGTGGTCCTCGTTGAACGCCGCGTCCAGCGAGGAGCCGCGGTGCCCCGACGTCCCGAACGCCACCTGCTGCCCGGGCTCCTGCGGGTCCGGGTGCAGCGCGTAGTAGGCCGTCACCAGCCGCGCCACGTCCACCAGGTCACCGGGCTGCGCCGGCTGCCCGGCCCGTGCGTGTGCCATCCGTCTTCTCCCGCCAGTTCCGACTTGTGTGCCGTACGCGTGCTTGCCGCCCCCGCGTCACCGATCGTAGCCAGAAGACGACGGTGCCCCGAACCGCGGCGGGCGGTCCGGGGCACGGCAGTCCGGTGAAGTCTTGCCGCTCAGCCGGGCAGCTGCTGGCGGTAGGGCTGCAGGGCGGGCGCGGTGGTGGTCGCGAGGAACTCGGTGACCCGGTAGGCGCACACCCCGGCGACCACGAACGGGTCGGTGGCCGCCAGCGCCTCGATCGCGGCCCGGTCCTCCCCCACGGCCAGGATCACCCCGCCCTCACGCGGCACCTTGCGCCCGGAGGCGAGGAACGTGCCCGCCGCGTAGTGCACCTGCAGCCACTCGACGTGCTGCGCCAGCACGGCGTCGACCTGCTCCAGCTCGGCGGTGTAGCTCAGCTCAAGAACGAACATGCGCCCAGGCTAGACCCGGGCGGGCAGGCGGTCGCGGCAAGGGTGGGCGAGGGCGGATTCGAACCGCCACAGCCGAAGCGGGGCCTTTACAGGGCCTTGGGCTCGCCGGTGCCCAGCTCGCCCTCGAAAAGGGGGCGTCAGCACCCGTGCACGACACGGAAGAGGAGAACAGGAGCGTGCGGATCGCCCGGCTACGGGCGGGCGGCGGCGCGGCGGGCGTACGGGGGGCGGTGATAACCGCGGCCACGGGCCGGTACGGCGGTCATGGCGAACTCCCCTTTCGCTGCGCGGTGGTGTCCGGCGCCGTGCGGCGCGGTACGACCCCACTGTGCCGCAGTGCCGAGCCGGGCCGCAAAGGGTTTTCCGTTCCCGGCCCCGGGAGGGTGCCGACCCCAATCCTGCCAGGTCAGGCAACGTTTCGGTAGGACTCAGCACACCCTTCTTCGGTCTTGCCGCGCGGTGGGCGCAGCCCGCAGACTCGTGCAACATCCCACCCCCTTCCACGGCCTGACGTGCCGGCGTCCGCGTTGCGGGCGGCCGGTGCGTGGTGCCGTCGTGCCCGCGGGCCGGCCAGGGCGGGTGGGTGAAGCAGGGCAGGACGACGAAGGGGGACACAGGCATGGACGTGAACGGGGACCTGGTGCTGAAGGCGCGGGTGCGGCTGCTGAGCCACAACGAGCGGGTGCTGCACGGCGAGGAGGGGCTGTGGGTGTACCGGACGCTGTTCGCGGTGACGCCGCACGTGTACGCGTACAAGCTGGCGCTGGTGCTGCGGGAGGCGGCGGAGGGGCCGCGGGTGGCGGGCCTGCCCGGGGCGCGGGAGGCGTTGCTGGCCGAGGCGCGGGAGGCGGCGGCGCGGATCCCGGGGGACGCGCCGGTGTACCAGCGGCGGATGTGGGAGCAGTCGGTGACGGATCTTCGGCTGACGGAGCAGCAGGTGGGGCGTACGGGGCTGTAGGTGGTCGCGGGATGGTTGCGGTACAACAATCCCTTTGTGGCGACTGATCGGAGAACGTGATGAGTGGGTCGGGACTGTCGCGGCGTTCGCTCCTGGCGGGAGCGGTGGCCGGGGCCGGGGCCGTGGTCGTCGGCTGGGACACCGGCGCGCGGGCGTGGGCCGCCGGGCCCGGTGCGGACGTGGCGCAGCTGCCGGTGCTGGACGGGTCGGTGACGCTGGAGGGGGCGGGGCTGGAGCGGTTCTCGTCCGACTTCGGGCATCTGGTCACGGCGGCGCCGCGGGCGGTGCTGCGGCCCGGTTCGGTGCGGGACGTGCAGCGGGTGGTGGCGTTCGCGAGCAGGCACCGGATCCCGGTGGCGGTCAACGGGCAGAGCGGGGACGTGGCGCAGGTCGGCGCGGCGGGGCTGGAGTCGCACTCCAGTTACGGGCAGGCGAGCGCGTGCGGGGGGATCGCGATCGACGCGCGCGGCCTGTCGCAGGTGGTGTCGGTGGGTCCGGGGCGTGCGGTGGTGGAGGCCGGGGCGACGTGGGCGCAGGTGGTGGAGGCGGGGCTGGCGGCGGGCTGGGTGCCGCCGTGTCTGACGGACTACCTGCACCTGTCGGTGGGGGGCACGCTGAGTGTGGGCGGGATCGGCGGCGGGGTGCAGCGGTTCGGTCTGCAGGCGGACCGGGTGCTGGAGCTGGAGGTGGTGACCGGTACCGGTGAGCTGCTGACGGCCTCGCCGGTGCGCAACCGGGAGCTGTTCGAGGCGGTGCTGGCCGGCGGCGGGCAGGCCGGGATCATCGTGCGGGCGACGCTGGCGCTGGTGCCGGTGCGCGAGCGCGCCCACGTGTTCTCGCTGTACTACGACGACCTGGACGTCTATCTGGCCGACCAGGAGAGGGTGATGGCCGAGGGCCGTTTCGACCTGCAGGTCGGCGATGTGGAGCGCAGCGCGGACGGGTCGCGGTGGCGGTACAAGGCGGAGCTGGTGGCGTTCGCGGACGCGGGGCACGCAGTGGACCGCGAGGCTCTCCTCGCCGGGCTGCGGCCGGCGGCGGGCGGGGTGTCGGTGGTGGAGCAGGGCTGGCGCGAGTACGCGTTCCGGGTGGACGCGTTCGCGGGGTACCTGCGGGCGGCGGGGTTGTGGGGGCTGCCCAAGCCGTGGCTGAGCGTGTTCCTGCCGGCTTCGACGGCGGGGGTGTTCATGGCGGAGGCGGCCCGGGTGCTGGGGCCGGCGGATCTGGGGGCGGGGCTGCTGCTGTTCTACCCGTATCTGCGCGAGCGGGTGAAGGCGCCGCTGGCGGTGCTGCCGCGTGGTGAGGTGGGCTGGCACTTCGACCTGCTGGCGTTCCCGGGGCCGGGGGCGGACACGGCGGCGATGCTGGAGCGCAACCGGCGGCTGTACGACCGGGCGGTGGAGCTGGGCGGCAAGCGGTACCTGATCGGGGCGGTGCCGGGGATGACGGGGGCGGACTGGCGGCGTCACTACGGGGGGCTGTGGGAGCGGGTGGCGCGGGCCAAGCGGCGGTTCGACCCGGCGGGGATCCTGGCGCCGGGCCAGGGCATCCACGCGGCCTGACGGGCGGACGGCCCGACAGGCCGGCGGGGCCGGCCGCGCGCGGGGGGCGCGGCCGGCCCCGGGTGTCAGCCGATCTCCATCTGCGCCATCATGCCCATCGCGGAGTGGTCCAGCAGGTGGCAGTGGTAGGGGTAGCGGCCGCGGTAGGAGTCGAAGGTGGCGTGCAGGCGCACGCTTTCGCCGGGCAGCAGGCGCACGGTGTCCTTGAGGCCGGACTCGGCGGGGCCGGGTGCCTTGCCGTTGCGTTCCAGTACGCGGAACTGCACCAGGTGCAGGTGGAAGTTGTGCGGGACGTCGGTGTTGGCGTTGACGACCGTCCAGATCTCCGAGGTGCCGAAGGCCACCTGTGCGTCCACGCGGTCCGGGTCGTACACCTTGCCGTCGATGAGGCCGCGTGGCGCCGAGCCGGCGGTGCCTTCCTCGACCTTCAGCACCACGGTGCGCTCGCGTACGGCCGCGCCGGGCGCGGGCAGGGTGCGCAGGGTGTCGGGGACGCCGGAGGGGTCGGCGGCGGAGCGCACGATGTCGAAGCGCATGACCTGGCCGACGTGTTCGGCGGGGCCGGGGGGCAGGGAGTTGGTGAGGACGACGGTGGAGCCGACCTTGTAGCGGGAGAAGTCGATGACGACGTCGGCGCGCTCGCCGGGCGACAGGTCGACGGTGTCGGTGGTGTAGGGGTGTTCCAGCAGGCCGCCGTCGGAGCCGATCTGGGTGATCGGGCCGCCGTCGGCCAGGCGCAGGGAGAAGAAGCGCAGGTTGGAGGAGTTGAGCAGGCGCAGCCGGTAGCGGCGGGCGGCGACCTCGGCCTTGGGCCAGGGGCGGCCGTTGGCGAGGATGGTGGTGCGGTTGAACGGGTCGTCCATGCGGTAGACGAGGTTGCCGGAGGCGTCGAAGCGGGCGTCGCGCAGGGCGATGGGCAGGTCGTAGCGGCCGGTGGGCAGCGGCAGGGCGCGTTCGGTCTCGTCGGTGAGCAGGTAGGTGCCGGCCAGGCCCCGGTAGACGTGCTCGGATTCCATGTGGTGGGCGTGGTCGTGGAACCACAGGCTCGCGTGGGGTTGGTCGTTGGGGTAGGTGTAGGTGCGGCTGTCGCCGGGGTCCAGCAGGTTCATCGGGCCGCCGTCGCTGGTGACGGGCACCCGGGAGCCGTGCAGGTGGACGGAGACGGCGTCGTCGAGCAGGTTGGTCTGGCGCACGATCACCGGCCGTCCGGAGCGGGCGCGGATGACGGGGCCGGGGAAGGCGCCGTTGTAGGTGAGGACCTCGGTGCGGTGCCCGGGCAGGATGCGGGCGAAGGAGCGGAGCATGGTGACGGCGTAGGTGTCGGCGCCGCCGTCGGTGGAGACGGGGCTGAGCACCGGGGGCACCGGCAGCGCGGTGGTGAACTTCTCGACCAGGCCGGGGCCGGCGTCCGGGCCGGGGTCGGGGGCGTCGGTGCCCGACGGGTGGGGGTGGTGGGCGGCCGCGTCCTGGACGGCGGCGGCGGAGGCCGCGTCGGCGGAGGCGGCCGGGCGCAGCGTGGTGCGCATGAGCAGGACCCCTCCTCCGGTCGCCAGGGCGGCGCCGATCATCCTGCGTCTGGTCACCATCGCGTGTTCCTCCCGCGTGCTCCCCCGCCTGCCCTGCGGGTGCGGGGCGGCCTTGTCCGGGGGTGATTGCAGCAGCGCCGCCTTGGGTGCGGCTTGGGTCCGGCTTGGGCGGGCGGGTGCGGGCGGGGTGGGGGCGTGCGGTGGCGGGGCGGGGGCGGGTGGGGGTGGTGGGGGCGGGGGGCGGCGGTGAGCTGCGGGTGTTGCGGGCGCGTTGCGCGGCGCCTCCACGGTGGCTCGGGGTGCGGTCGAGGAAGGCTCGCGGCACGAGGCAGCCCCGGGCCCGGTGGGCTCGCAGAGGACTCGAAGGGAAGGGCCCAAGCGTGGACCTGCGGTACTGGCTGCCGAGGGCGGCCGAGGTGGCCGAGCGGTGGGGCGAGCGGTTCGGTGCTTTCGCCGCGCACCCCTCGCACGCGGTGGACGAGGCGGAGTTCGCCGTCGCGTTCGAGCGTTTCGCCAAGCGTCTGGAGCACAACTACCCGTTCTTCCATCCGCGCTACGCCGGGCAGATGGTCAAGCCGCCGCATCCGGCGGCGCTGGTGGGCTACCTGACGGCGATGCGGTTCAACCCGAACAACCACGCCTACGAGGGCGGGCCGGCGACCAACGACATGGAGCGCGAGTGCGTGGCGCAGCTGGCCGCGATGTTCGGCCTGCCCGCGCACGTGGGTCATCTGACCAGCAGTGGGACGATCGCCAACCTGGAGGCGCTGTACGTGGCGCGTCAGAGCCATCCCGGCAAGGGGGTGGCCTACAGCGCGCAGGCACACTACACGCACAGCCGGATGTGCCATGTGCTGGGTGTGCAGGGGCACGCGGTGGCGTGCGACGCCGAGGGGCGGATGGATCCGGGGGCGCTGGAGGAGGTGCTGCGCACCGGCCGGGTGGGCACGGTGGTCGTGACCTGCGGGACCACGGGGGCGGGTGCGGTGGACCCGGTGCACGAGGTGCTGGCGCTGGCGCGCCGGTACGGGGCGCGGGTGCACGTGGACGCCGCGTACGGCGGGTTCTTCGCGCTGCTGGCCGCGGACGACGCGACGGCTGCGGGGCTGGGCATCGACGTGGCGCCGTGGCGGGCGATCGCCGGCTGCGACTCGGTGACGGTCGACCCGCACAAGCACGGCCTGCAGCCGTACGGGTGCGGTGCGGTGCTGTTCGCGGATCCGGCGATCGGCCGGCACTTCGCCCATGACTCGCCGTACACCTATTTCACCGATGCCGAGCTGCACCTGGGCGAGATCAGTCTGGAGTGCTCGCGGGCGGGTGCCTCGGCCGCGGCGCTGTGGCTGACGCTGCAGTTGCTGCCGCTGACCGCGCAGGGGCTGGGTGCCGGTCTCGCGGTGGGCCGGCGGGCCGCGCTGGCCTGGGCCGGCCTGATCGAGGCGAGCGGTGAGCTGACGCTGTACCAGCGGCCGCAGCTGGACATCGTGACCTACTTCCCGACCCCGGCGGGGGTGCCCGCGCTGTCGGCGGTGGACGCCGCGAGCGAGCGGGTGCTGCGCCGGGGCATGGCCGATGAGCAGGACCCGGTGTACCTGAGCGTGCTGCGTGTGGACGCCGCCGACTTCGCGCGCCGTCACCGGGGGGTGGTGGCGGACGCCGACGGGGCGCGGGTGCTGCGCAGTGTGCTGATCAAGCCGGAGGCGCAGGCGTGGCTGCCGCGGCTGCACGCGCGGGTGGCGGCGCTGGCCGCCGAGGCGGTCGCCGAGGTGGCCGTGCCCGCCGCAGTGCCCGCCCCTTCGTCCTCCCCTTCGTCCTCTCCCTCGTCTTCCCCCACGCCCGCCGTCGCGCCCGTACCGCCTGCCCCCTCGTCCGTCACCTCGCCCGAGGAGAGTGCCCGTTGACCACCGTCACCGCCCTGCCCGCCGCCCCGGGCACCGCCCCGCGGCCCGCCGCCGGGGCCGCCGATGCCACCGGGGCCGCCGCGGCCGCTTCGGCCGCCGGCGTCGCCGTACGCCGGGCCCGCCCGCAGGAGGCGCCCGCCCTGGCCCCGCTGCTCGCCGAGGCCTTCGCCGACGACGCGCTGATGCTGTGGGCCTTCCCCGACCCGGAGCACCGCGCCCGGGTGATGCCCGCCTTCTTCCGCGTCCACCTCGAACAGTGCCTGGCGCACGGGGGCGTCGTGGTCGCCGCCGACGACACCGGCGCCCTGCTGGGGGCGCTGCTGTTCCTGCCCCCGGGCGTGTGGGAGGACCCGGGGCACGCCGACGGCGCCGCCACCCGCGCCCTGACCGAGGCCATCGACGCCGACCGGCACGGCGAGTCCGCGCGCCGCCTGGACGCCATCACCCGCCTGCAGCAGCACCGCCACCCGCGCCACCGCCCGCACTACTACCTGGCGTTCATCGGCGTGCACCCGGGCGCCCGCTCCGCCCGCGCCGGCGAGGCGATGCTGGACGCCGTCCTCGCGGAGGTCGACGCCGCCGGGCAGGCCGCCTACGCCGAGACCAGCTCCACGGGCGGCGCCCGCCTGTGCGAGACCCACGGCTTCACCCGCTTCGGCGAGGCCATCGCCCTGCCCGGCGGCGGACCCCGCCTGGCCCCGGTGTGGCGGGGGCCCCGATGACCGCGTCCGCACCCGCCGCCGAGAGCGCCCTGCGCCTGTTCAGCGCCGAGCACATCGACGCCGGCCACGCCGCCGCCCACCCCGAGGCCGGGGAGGTCCTGGCCTGGGCCCGCCGCTTCCTCACCACCGCCCACCCCGACCTGGGGCGCAGCGGCCCGGTGTGCCCGTACACCCAGCCGTCGCTGCGCCGGGGCCTGTTCCACATCGCGGTCGCCGACGGTGACGGGAACGGGGACCTTCCGGCGCTGGTGGGTGAACTGCGGGCCCGTTACGACGCGTTGCTGGCGGAGCTGACCGAGGAGTCGGACCGTGAGCTGCTGACGGTGCTGCTGGTGCTGCCCGCGCTGGACCGCGCGGACTCCACGGCGCTGGACGAGGCGCAGCGCAAGGCGAAGGACGAGTTCGTCGAGCAGGGCCTGATGATCGGGCAGTTCCATCCGGTGTGCGAGGAGCCGGGCCTGTGGAACCGGACGTTCCGGCCGCTGCGGGCGCCGGTGCCGCTGCTGGCGGTGCGCAAGCTGCTGGTGTTCGACCTGCCGTTCCTGACCGGGGACGAGACGCATCTGAACCACTACCTGGCGCGTTTCGCGCCCGAGGTGCCGGCGCGGATCCGTGACCAGCTGGTCTCCAGTGTGCGTGCCCATCAGGGGTCCGTTTCCTGACCCGTACCCTCTCCCCCTCGCGCGCGCGGAGCCGGCCGGTGCCCGGCTCCGCGCGCGCCTTTGGGGCGGTGCGGTCAGAGGCCGAAGTTCCAGTCGACGATCATCTGCAGCAGGTCCTTGCGTTCGTCCACGAAGTCCATCGCGATCACGCCGTAGTGCGCGCGCTGGGAGATGCGCGGCGTCAGGTAGTCCTGGATGGAGGGGTTGACGACCTTGGCGATCTTGTACGGGTCCTCGGGGAAGCTGCTGGCGCTGGCGAAGTGGATGTACAGCTTGTCGTCGTCCTGGTGGTAGAACGCCTGGTCCAGTCCCCACTTGACCCGCTGGACCTTCTGGCTGGACCCGTCGCCGAAGTAGTCCTGCAGCCAGATCCGGGAGTCGTCGCCCCAGCGCAGGGGGTCGTAGCGGCCGTCGCCCCAGGTGAAGTCCGACATGATGGGGATGATCTTGCCGCGGACCTGGCCCAGCGTGGGCAGTCCCTTGGGGAGCGAGCCGGCCTTGGGGAGCCAGAACCAGGGCCGGTAGTTGCCCTTCCCGTCAAAGCCGTCCATGTAGTAGTTGAAGATCTCGCTGAAGCGGTAGTCCTGCCCCTCGGTGTATTCCTTCCGGATCCGCATGATGATCGTCTCGTGGGGGTTCGACTTCAGGAAGTCGATGCACTGGTTCAGCACGTCGCCGAAGTTGATCTTCTGGTAGATCTTGTCGTGGTGGATGGTGAAGACGTCACCCATCACCCGGCACCGGATGTCGAGGAAGCGCACCCCCGCCTGGAGTTGCTGGGGAATGCGCCACTCCTGGCACTGGGCGTAACCGAAGGCGCCGCCGTCGTAGAGCGCGCAGGTCTCGTGGGTTCCGGGGATCGTCAGTTGCGACAGCTTCACGTTGTCGCCCAGCAGCGACATCCACTTGTTGGTGGGGCGGTGGACGAGGCGGTCCGGTGCGGCGGAGGCAGGCGCGACCGAGCCGGCGATGCCCAGGGCGCCGGTGGTGGCCGCGAGCGCCGCGCCCCTGAGCAGGGTCCTACGGTTGATCGGCATGCACGAAACCTCCGGTTGCGGGCCCGAGGGCGATCGGGCGCGAGTGTGTCTCCTGCCCGTCTCAACGGGCCGCCGCCGCAACGGGGTTCATCGTCCGCGAACTTCCCCGCGCGGGCGGACACCGGTGGCGCGTTCCCGCGGGCGCGATCCACAACGCCGTGCAGACGCCGCGCCGGGCGCACGCGTACGGCAAGGCCCGGCGGCCGGCGGGCGAGGCGGTCAGCGGGCGAGGCGGCCGCCGGGCGAGGCGGTCAGCGGGCGAGGCGGCCGCCGGGCGAGGCGGTCAGCGGGCGAGGCGGCCCATCAGGGCGGAGGCGGCGGCGATGCCGGCCAGGGCGGCGGCGGTGAGGACGGCGAAGTCCAGCGGGAGGTGGGAGGGGGTGCCGATGAGCAGGCCGCGCAGCGCGTCGACCTGGTAGCTGAGCGGGTTGGCCTTGCTGACGGCCTGCAGCCAGCCCGGCATCAGCTCGACCGGGTAGAGGGCGTTGGAGGCGAAGAACAGCGGCATGGTGATGGCCTGGCCGATGCCCATCAGGCGGTCGCGGGTGAGCACGATCCCGGCGATGGCCATCGACAGGCAGGAGAAGAACGCCGAGCCGAGCAGCACGGCCGCCACCACGCCGAGCAGGCGCAGCGGGTTCCAGGTCATGGCGACGCCGAGCGCGGCGGCGATCAGCACGACGACGGCGGCCTGCAGGACGGCCTTGACGCCGGCGGCGAAGGCCTTGCCGGTCACCAGGGCGGCTCTGGGGGTGGGGGTGACGAGGAGTTTGGTGAGGACGCCGGAGTCCCGCTCCCAGATGATCATGATGCCGTAGAAGATCGCGATGAACATCGCGGACTGGGCGATGATGCCGGGCGCGAGGTAGTCGAGGTAGGGGATGCCGCCGGTGGGGATGACCTTGAGGCGGGTGAAGGTCTGGCCGAAGATCAGCAGCCACAGGGCGGGCTGGATCGCGCGGGTGTAGAGCTCGGTGCGGTCGTGGCGCAGTTTCTGCAGTTCGACCGTGCACATCGCGGTGACGCGGGCGGGCACCAGGCGCCAGCCGGTGCGGGCGCGCGGGGGCACCAGGAGCAGGGCGAGGTCGGGCCCGGCGGCGGGGCCGCCTTCGGGGGGTTCAGCCGACGCGGCCTGCGGTGCGGCGGGTGCGGCGGACATCGCCGAAGTCTCCTTCCGTGGCGTCGGCCAGGTCGCGGCCGGCGTAGTGGCGGAACACGTCGTCGAGGGTGGGGTCGTCCTGGCGCGGGTCCGCCCGGCGCACCCGGTCCTTGAGCTCAGCGGGGGTGCCGAGCGCGCGGATGCGCCCGCGGTCCATGAGGGCGATGCGGTCGCAGTGGCGGTCGGCCTCGTCCATGATGGGCCCCTCCTGCCCGCCGGCGGGCAAGGAGGGAGGGTGGTGACCAGGACGGTCATGCCGGTGGCCTGGCGGACGGCGTCCACGCGTTCCCACACGCCGGTGCGGGCGATCGGGTCCAGGCCGATGGTGGGTTCGTCCATCACCAGCAGGCGCGGGGCGCTGACCAGGGCCTGGGCGAGTTCGAGGCGGCGCACCATGCCGCCGGAGTAGGTGGCGGCCATGCGGTCGGCGGCGCCGGTGAGGTCGACGGCGGCCAGGGCCTGGGCGACGCGTTCGGCGCGTTCGGCGCGCGCGACGTCGAAGACGCGGGCGAACAGGGCGACGTTCTCGCGCCCGGTCAGCCCGGAGTCGGCGGACAGCTGCTGGGGCACGTAGCCGAGCAGGCGGCGCACCTCCATGGGGCGGCGGGCGGCGTCGTGGCCGAAGACGCGGACCATGCCGGCGCCCACCGGCAGCAGGGTGGTGATCGCGCGGATCGTGGTGGTCTTTCCCGCGCCGTTGGGGCCGAGCAGGCCGAACACCTCGCCGGTGCGCACGGTGAGGTCGATGCCGTCCACGGCCCGGGTCTCGCGGCCCCTGCCCCGGCGGCCGCGGCCGAAGGTGTACTCCAGGCCCTCGCACACCACGGCCTGCGGCGGGCTCATCGTCCCTCCTCGGGCAGGTCGCGCAGGCCCCGGGCGACCGAGCGCAGCGCGGGCAGGGCGGCGGTCAGGGCCTGCTGCTGGTCGGCGGGCAGGGCGGCGACGATCTCCTCCATGAGTGCGCGGCGGCGCCGGCGCCAGTCCTCGATCCGCTCGACGGCCGCGTCGGTGGCGAACAGCAGGGCGGCGCGGCGGTCGGCGGGATCGCTCTCGCGGCGCAGCAGGCCCTGGGCGGCGAGCTGGTTGACCAGGGTGGACACCGAGTTCCCGGCCAGGCACAGCTCCTCGGCGGCGTCCGAGACCCGCAGGCCGGGGCTGTCCGTGACCAGGCGCAGCAGTTCGACCTGCGCGCCGCGCAGCCGCGGCTCGTGCGCCGTCCGCCGCAGGCGGCGGCGGACCAGGCGCTGGATGCCGACGAGGAGGGCGGAGAACTCGTCGGCCGGCGCGGTGGACGGTGCTGCGGGCTGCGTCACGGCCATGGTTCCAGTTTAGCTCTCAGTGAGAGCTATCCGTCGAGAGCGCCCGGGCGCCCAGGCGCAGCGCTCGTACGGGCGGGGGCGGACGTACGAGCAGGGGCGGGCGTACGAGCAGGGGCGGGGCGGGGGCAGGAGGCGGGGGAAGGGACCGGGGAAGGGCACTGCCCGCTGCGCTCTGGTGCCGCTGGGGCAACTCTGACACCATCTCAGCCGACGTGAACAAACAGTGTGCCAATCGTTCACGTCAGCCGCACAAACCCAGTCGTGTCGTAGAGCGCCGAGAAGAATTCCGAGGCCGCGTTGAAGACCTTGAAGACCTTGAAGACCATACGGAACCACGTCCCGAAGCTGATGACGGTCGTGCTGTTGCTGCTGGGCATGGCGGCCGTCACCACCGCGCAGGCACAGGCGGCCCCGCAGCGGGTCACCGCCGGCGCGACCGTCTGCTCGAACTCGCCCATCCCGCCCGGGTGGGTCGTCACCAGCTCCTACCGCAGCAGCGGCTGTCCGGGCACCGGCGTCTCGTACACCATCGCCGACGCGACCGGGCAGACCTATCTGAACGTGTGCTCCTTCTCGCCCATCCCGGCGGGCTGGGTCGTCACCAGCTCCTACAGCAGCAGCAGTTGCGCGGGCACCGGCGTCGCCTACTCCATCGGCAACGTCACCAACCAGACGTACGCCAACGTCTGCTCCATGTCGCCCATCCCGGCAGGGTGGGTCATCACCAGCTCCTACAGCAGCAGCAGTTGCGCGGGCACCGGCGTCGCCTACACCATCGGCAACGTCGCCAACCAGACCTACGCCAACGTCTGCTCCATGTCGCCCATCCCGGCAGGGTGGGTCATCACCAGCTCCTACAGCAGCAGCAGCTGCGTCGGCACCGGCGTCGCCTACACCATCGGCAACGTCGCCAACCAGACCTACGCCAACGTCTGCTCGATGTCCCCGATCCCGGCAGGGTGGGTCATCACCAGCTCCTACAGCAGCAGCAGCTGCGCGGGCACCGGCGTCGCCTACACCATCAGCAAGATCACCAACCAGACGTACGCCAACGTCTGCTCCTTCTCCCCCATCCCGGCAGGGTGGGTCATCGCGAGCACCTACAGCAGCAGCAGCTGCGTGGGCAGCGGCGTCGCGTACTCCATCAGGAAGGTCTGACCGGCCGCCGCCGGTTCCGGGGCCCTGCCGCACCGGGTGCGGCAGGGCCCGCCGCAGCGCAGGGTTCAAGTGGGGCGTTGGCCGTGGAGGAGGACGGGCAGGGCGCGGCCGGCGAGGGCTTCGGTGACACGGGCGGCCTGAGCGGGGGCCATGGCGTTCGGGAGTTCGCGCACGGGGACGAAACGGGCCCCGAGCAGACCGCTGTACTGCCGCGCGGGGACGGCGATGTGGGTCCCGTCGCGGACGGTGCCGCCGTCGAAGACCAGGCTCAGGCGTTCCAGGTAACGGTCGGCGGGGGTGAAGTCGACGGCGAGGACATCACTCAGGCGCAGGTGCAGGCCGGTCTCGGCGTGCAGGTGCCGCGAGGCCGCGAGGTTCGGCGGCTCGTTGGGCTTCGCCGAGCCGCCGGGCAGGATCATGCCGTCCAGGTAGTCCGGGTCCACGAGCAGGACGTCACCGCGCCGGTTGCGCACGAGGACGAGACAACCGAGCCGGCACACCGGCGGCTTGGCCAGCAAACGGGGGTCTTGCACAGTGAAGTTCACTTTCTCAGCGCACGGGACAGGAGGAGGCACAGGCCCGCCCACCACAGCAGACGGGCCAGATGATCAGTCGTCATACGTCAGGCGCTCGTACCGCAGCCCCTTGCGCAGCAGGTCCAGAACGCGCAGCAGCTCCAGCGGCCGGGCCGCACCCAGATCGACCAGGTAGGTGCCGGTCCTGCGCCCGAACTCCCAGTCCACGGCGATCGAGGGCAACGTCACCCCGCCCAGGGCGAGGACGGACACCAGGTCCTCCACGATGGAAGCGGCCTGCCGCCGCTGCTCGGCCGTCACCCGCGAGAGCACCGACCCCATCACCGCTCCCCCGGCCTCGGATGCACCTCGAAGAGGCGCCAGGCACTGTAGGCGTCCCCGAAGAAGGTGAACGAGGCCAACTCACCGGAGTCCCGGCACAGCCACTCCCCCGTGATCTCGTTACGAACCCGGTAGCACTGCGCCCCCGGGTCGAAGCGCACCCCGTACCCGTGCAGCCGGGGAACCTGGTCATGAGCCATGGGAGAACCCTCCGCGATCGATGTTTCACGTTCCGTGCACATGGTGGCGCGTCGTCACCTAGCATCGGAAGCGTCAAACGACTTGACCTAGCGGGCACGTTGTTTTGGAGCAGCCATGGTGAACATCAAGGAAATCGACCCGGCGTCCGGCCCCTGGGCCCCTTTCGCGGTCCAACTCCGCAACTCACGCAGGGCGAAGGGCCTCCTGCAGCACCAGCTTGCCCGCAAGTGCGGGGTCAGCGCGTCGTACGTCTCGTTCGTTGAACTTGCCCGCCGGCCTCCGAGTGAAAAGTTTGCTACCAAGGCCGACGAAGTCCTGGAAACGGGCGGGACTTTGATGCTGATGTGGTGGCAGCACAAGCACACAGCCCTGGTGCCGGGCTTCCCCGAGTACGCCAACTACGAGAACCGGGCCGCAGAGGTCAGACTGTTCTCGATCGACATCGTGTCCGGGCTGCTACAGACTCCGGCATACGCCAGCGCTTGGGAAGCCGGCAACGTCAGGCGTGGAACCGCAACTGCCGAACAGGCCGAGGAGCGGGTCAACTTCCTCATGACACGCCAGCAGTTTCTGGCCCGCACGCCAGCTCCGCTGCTTCACGCTGTTCTCGACGAGAGCTGCCTGCGCAGGCCTGTCGGCGGGGCGAAGGTCATGATTGAGCAGCTACTGCGCCTTGAGCAGCTGGCGACGGCTCCCAACATCGTCATCCAAGTAGCCCCGTACTCCTTGGGCGAGGAGCGACCGTTCAGCTCCCATGTGACCTTGCTGACGATGCCGGACCGCAAGCTGCTCGGATACGGTGAGACCGAAGTCCGGGGCTACCTTGATCGCGATATCGACACTGTTCTTCCGCTGTCCAGGGGCTACGATCGGCTGCAGATCGAAGCACTGAATCAGGCCGCATCGATGGAAATGATCCGTGCGGTACGGAAGGGCTATGAGGATGCACGTTGACCTGACCCACGCTGGCTGGCGCAAGAGCACCTACAGCGGCGGGCAGAACGGCTGCGTGGAGGTCGCCGACGGCTTCACCGGCGTCATGCCCGTCCGTGACTCCAAGGACCCGAGCGGCCCCGCCCTCCTCTTCTCCTCCTCCGCCTGGCAGTCCTTCGTCACCGCCGTCCGCACCGGCGAATTCGACGCCCGGTAGGCCTACTTCGCACCGGAGTGGGAAGTCGACCCCATCGACTTCCCACTCCGTTCGCGTACCCAGACCAGGAGGACCCCGCCATGGACCCCGCCCACATCACCACCTGGCGAAAGAGCACCCACAGCGGCAGCGGCGGCCAGTGTGTGGAGGTAGCCGACGGCATCCCCGGCACCGTCCCGGTCCGCGACTCCAAGGACCCGAGCGGCCCGGCCCTCCTCTTCCCCTCCCCTGGCTGGCGAGCCTTCGTCACCGCCGTCCGCACCGGCGAATTCGACGCCCGGTAGGCCTACTTCGCACCGGAGTGGGAAGTCGACCCCATCGACTTCCCACTCCGTTCGCGTACCCAGACCAGGAGGACCCCGCCATGGACCCCGCCCACATCACCACCTGGCGAAAGAGCACCCACAGTGGACAAGGCGGCCAGTGCGTCGAGGTAGCAGACGGCATCACCGGCGTCGTCCCCGTGCGCGACTCCAAGGACCCGAGCGGCCCCGCCCTCCTCTTCCCCTCCTCCGCCTGGCAGTCCTTCGTCACGGCCGTCCGCGCCGGCGAGTTCGACGCCGCCCGCTGATCCCGCTTCGCGCGACGCCGCCCGCCCGCGGTGGCCGGGTCATGCGGTGCGGCGCGGCGTCACTGCGCGTGCGGCTCGGGTGTGTTGGCGCGCAGGAGGGCGTCGTCGATCGGCGGACAGGCCAGCGGTTCGGCGGCCGGGCGGAAGCCGGCGAGGACGATGGCGAGGTGGCGGCGCCAGACGCCGGGCACCTGGCCCTCGGTGTCGTCGATCAGGACGCGCAGCGCGAGCAGGCAGGCGTACACGTCGGTGAGGGTGATGTCCTCGCGGATCCGGCCGGCGTGCCGGGCTCTGGCGAGGAGGTCGCCGACGAGGGTGAGCAGTTCGGCGCGGCGTTCGTCGGCCTCGGGCGGGATGGCCGCCCACAGGCGGGTGAGCCAGCCGTGGCGCACGGCCAGCACGGCGCCGGTGTCCCAGAGTGCCTGTTCCAGGGCGAGCTCGTCCGGCTGCTGCTCGGCGGCGTGGCGGAAGCAGGCGAGGATGGAGTCGAGGATCTCGTCGCTGAGTGCGGCGAGCAGGGATTCCTTGGTGGGGAAGCGGCGGTAGAGGGTGCCCATGCCGACGCCGGCGCGGGCGGCGATCTCCTCGACGCCGGCGTCGGGGCCGAGTTCGGCGAAGACCTCCCACGCGGCCCGCAGCAGCTTCTCCCGGTTCTGTGCCGCGTCGCGGCGCAGGGGCCTGGGTGTGGCGGGTGCGGGCCGGTGGGGGGTGGTCATGGGGGGCGGCTGGTCCTTGTGCTCGGTCACCGGCTCGCCGTGGCGGGCCGGGGCGTTCCCACGCTGTGGTCGCCGCGGCGGCGCCGGGCCGTCGGGATGGCGAGGGACACGGCGGCGGCGAGCCCGGCGCTGAGGGTCAGGAACCAGAAGGTGCCGGTGTAGCCGGAGTCGTCGGGGAACGGGTGGGCGGCCGTGACCCCGGAGGACAGGATACTGGCCGTCGCGGCGCTGCCGACGGCGCCGCCGATGGTGCGGATGTCGGCGTTCATGGCGCCGGCCACGCCGCTGTGGGCGGGCGGGACGGCCTCGACGACGAGGGCGGACACGGCGCAGGAGGCGAGGCCGAGGCCGACGCCGATCAGGGCCGAGGCGGTGTGGATCTCCCAGGTGTGGTCGTGGCCGACGGCCGGCAGCGCGAACGGGGCGATCATGATCATGCTGCCGGCGATGAGCACGTGCTTGGAGCCGAAACGGTGCGTGAGGGGGCCGGCCAGCACGCCGAGGACGAACATGCCGCCCGTCATCGGCAGCACGGAGAGCCCGGACCGGGTCACGCTCGCGGTGAAGCCGTACCCGGCGAGGCGCTCGGGCGTCTGGACCAGCTGCGGCAGGAAGGTCATCAGGACTCCTTCGTGGATACCCCCGGCTTCAGCCGGGGGAGGAAACGAAGCTCCCGCGTAGCGGGGCAGGGATAGCCGATTCGCCGCCAGGGCGGACCGGCGTCTCGGTAGGTTGATCACCCGCAGGTGGTCACAAAGATTGCCGCTAATGTGTGATGCATGACGCCCACTCAGGTGAAGCGGGCCTTCAAGTTCCGCTTCTATCCGACCGATGCGCAGGCGGCTGAGCTGTCGCGCACGTTCGGGTGTGTGCGGCTCGTCTACAACATGGCGTTGCATGCCCGGTCCGAGGCGTGGACGATGCGGCAGGAGCGGGTGAACTACAACGCCACGTCCGCGATGCTGACGGCGTGGAAGAAGACCGAGGAGCTGGCGTTCCTCAACGAGGTCTCCTCCGTGCCGCTCCAGCAGACTCTCCGGCACCTGCAAGGGGCGTTCTCCAACTTCTGGCAGAAGCGGGCGAAGTACCCCCGGTTCAAGTCGAAGAAGAAGTCCCGCGACAGCGCCGAGTACACCACCAGCGCATTCCGGTACCGCGACGGTCAACTGACACTGGCGAAGATGGCGGAGCCGCTGCGTATCGTGTGGTCGCGTCTCCTGCCCGAAGGGCAGTCGCCGTCCACGGTGACCGTGTCCAGGGATGCGGCGGGGCGCTGGTTCGTCTCCATGCTGTGCGAGGACCCCGGCGTCAAACCCCTGCCCGCGCTTGGCACGGCGGTGGGTATCGACGCCGGGATCACCAGTCTGGTGACGCTCTCCACCGGGGAGAAGATCACCAACCCCCGGTCCGAGCGCAAGGACCGGGAGCGTCTGGCCAAGGCCCAGCGGGAACTTGCCCGCAAGGCCAAGGGCTCGAAGAATCGCGAGAAGGCCCGCGAGAAGGTCGCCCGCGTCCACGCGAGGATCGCCGACCGGCGCAGGGACTTCCTGCACAAGCTCACCACCCGACTCGTCCACGAAAACCAAGTGGTCGTGATCGAGGACCTGACCGTCCGCAACCTCCTCAAGAACAAGAAGCTCGCCCGAGCCATCTCGGACGCTTCCTGGACCGAGCTGCGGACCATACTGGAGTACAAGTGCGCGTGGTACGGCCGCGACCTGGTGACCATCGACCGGTGGTTCCCCAGCTCCAAGCTGTGCTCGGCCTGCGGAACCATCCGCGACAAGATGCCCCTCAACGTCCGCGAGTGGGCGTGCGACTGCGGAGCAGTCCACGACCGCGACGTGAACGCGGCACGCAACATCCTGGCCGCCGGACTGGCGGTTGCAGCCTGTGGAGACGGTGTAAGGCCTCAACGGAGCACTCCGGGCGGGCAGTCGTCGATGAAGCAGGAAGTCATCCCACCGCAGCGCACACGCGCAGCGGCTCAGCCGCGAGGCTGAGGGGAATCCCCTCCCTCCTGGGGAGGGGAGGAAGTCAACGACGCGTACATCCCGATGCCGAGGAGCAGGGCGACCAGGTTGGCGGCCCACACGGCCGGCACGCGCATCATCCGCAGGTCGATCAGCGGGTCGTCGGAGCGCAGCTCGGCCGCGATCCAGCAGGCGCAGAGGACCGCGGCGGCGGCGAACAGGGCCGTGGTCCGCGGCGAGCCCCAGCCCCACACCGGGCCCTCGCTGACGGCCGGCAGCAGGGCCGCCGGCCAGGCGGGGAGCAGCAGTGCGGCGCCCCGGCTGATCCGCCGGGGGGTGCGTGCCGGGGATTCGGGGACGAACAGGTGGGCGGCGATGGTGGCGGTGCAGGTGAGGATCATCGGTGCCCAGAACAGCCAGTGGTAGTCGAGGTGGTCGACGATCGGCCCGGCGAGGGTCAGGCCGAGTGCGCTGCCGGCGGCGGTGATCGCGGCGGTGAGGCCGACGGCGCTGCGGGCCTTGGCCGCGGGGAACTCGTCGCGGATGATGCCGAACGCCAGTGGCACCACGGCGCCGCCCAGGCCCTGGATGACGCGCGCGACGATCATCGGGCCGATGGAGTCGGCGGAGCCGGCCAGGGCCGAGCCGGCGGCGAGCGCGACGAGGGTGACGATCAGCATCTGCTGCTTGCCGGTCCTGTCGCCGATCCGGCCGAGGATCGGGGTGGCGACGAAGGCGGACAGCAGGTGGCCGGTCATCAGCCAGGTCGCGGTGGACTGGGTGGTGTGGAGGTCGGCCATGAGGGTGGGCAGGGCGGGGACGACCAGCGACTGCAGCAGGGAGTTCGCGCCGACGCCGAGCAGCAGCACGGCGAGGGTGAGGTTGTGGTGCGGGCGGGTGCGTGTTCGGGGCATGGGTGCGGGCTCCAGCGGCAACAGCTCAAGCGGAGGGCTTTCTCCGGATAAGCGGAGGCTAACAGAAGCGGAGATTCGATTCCGGATAGTTGGACGGCCTCCGGCATGCCGGAGGGTGCCCCGGGATCCGCTCCCCGGGCACCCTCCGGTGCGCCGTACGCCGCTACCGCCCGGGCCGGGCGGCAGCGGCGCGTACCGCTCTCACGGCGCGGTCTCGAACTCGGGCGGCTGCAGGCCGGCCAGGCAGCCGGTGTCCGGGGCGGCCGGGGTGTCGAAGAACGAGCGGGTGATCGACTGCGCGCACGGGGAGTCGGCGAACACCACGTGGGCGACGTAGGGGACGGTGACCTCGGTGGAGCGGCTGAGTGTGGCGGCGGCGTACGGGCCGCTGCTCGGGGCGGTCTGGGCGTCGAAGCCGCCGGACAGCACGAGGGCCGGGATGTCGCTGCGGGTCACGTCCCGGACCGAGGGCGGGGCGGCGGGCACGTCCCAGGCGCGGCAGTCGTCGTGGAGCCAGGCGAGCCCCGGGGCGTTGGCCAGCACCGAGTCGGGGAAGGACGGGAAGGCGCGCCGCCCGGCCTCGGTCACCTGCGCCTCGCTCTCGAACGGTGTCCACTCGCGGCAGAACACGCCGAAGGCGAGCCCGTGGGAGAGCCTGCCGACGGCCTGCGGGCTGAGTTTGCCGCCCGCCCACTGCTCGGCGATGCGCTGCGGGTTGCCGTGGGCGAGTTCGTCGATGGAGCGCGGCACGCCGGCCGCCAGGTGGCTGGCGTAGGTCAGCCAGTTCACCAGGACGCCGCCGTCCAGTACGACCTCCACCGGGTCCGGGTGGTCGGGGACGGTGACGGTGGTGGTGACCGGGTGGGCTTCGAGTTCGCCGACCAGGCGCTCGAAGGTGGCTTTCAGGTCCGGGTAGCGGTCGTTGCAGGCGCTCTGCTGGGCGCAGGCCCGGAAGATGCCGTCGAAGCCTTCCCGGGCGGCTTTCCAGGTCACGGCCCCGCCGGCCAGGGAGGGCGGCAGGACGCCGTCGATGCCGACGGAGCGGATGCCCTGGGGGTGATCGCGCAGGTAGAGCAGGGCCAGGTCGGTGCCGTAGGAGATGCCGAAGACGTTCCACTGCTCGATGCACAGTGCTTCGCGCAGATCGGCGTAGTCGGCGGCGCTCTCGGTGGTGTCGTAGGCGGCGAGGTCGGCGCCGAGGTCGGCCAGCTGGTCGCGGCAGGCGCGGGTCTGCTCGACGTGCAGGCGTCCGGTGGACGGTGCGCCGTAGACCAGGCCGAGGGCGTCGGCGTTGAACCGGTCGACGTTGGGGCAGGTGAGTGCCGGGTCGGCCGAGTAGGTGCCCCGCTGGGACATGAAGATGACGTCGCGGTCGCGGTTCAGGCCCCCGTCCAGGGCCAGTCGGATCTCGGAGACCGCGTCGTCGCCGGGGCCGCCGGCGAACCACACGATCGGGTCGGGCGCCGGGCGGTGGGTGGCGGCGGGCACGATCTCGACGCCGAGGGTGATCGTGCGCCCGTCGTGCCGGGAGCGGTTCTCGGGCACGGTGAGCGTTCCGCAGCGGGCCCCTTCGATCGGGGGTGCCGGGTCGGCCGTGCGCGGGCAGGGGCCGGGCTCGAAGCGGGCGTGGCCCGCGGTGCGGGCGAGCGTGCCCAGCGGCGCCCGGGCGGCGGGCTGCGTGCGGGCGGCGGCCTCGGCCCGGGCGGCGGCCTGGGCCCGGGCGGGCAGCGCGGCGGGGCCGGCGACGAGGAGGGCGGCGGCGGCCAGCGCGGCCGTGGTGCGTGCGCCCTGCCGGCGGCGCGGTGTGTGGCCGCGGTGTGGTCGTCTTCGTGGCGGCGGGCCGCCCGGACCGGTGTGCTGTTCCACCATGTGTTCCCGTCTGTGACGCCCCCGGCCGCCCCGGCTGGGACGGCCCCGGGGTGGCGCCGTCGGCCGGCGGAGGGTTCGCACGGGCGCCACCGGGGCCCAGCCTGTGTTCGCGCGTGGCCGGCGACCAGCGGTGCGCTCCACTCGGCGCAAGCCGGCCCCTCCCCCGTGGCTGCGGCACGGCGGGACGTGACGGGAGGACCGTGGCGCGGTGGTGCCGGTGTGGGGGTGTCAGCCGGGGGGGTGCCGTGGCGCGGTGGTGGCGGTGCGGGGTGGTGTGGCGGGGCCCCGCCGTCCCTGCCCGTGGGGGCGGCGGGGCCCTTCTTCCCACCCTGCGCCAGGTGGTGTGGTGGGGCTGCGGTCAGCGGACCGCGGCCAGGACGGGCCGCGCGGCCGCGGCCGGGGCGGCCTCGGCGGGGGCGCTCTGGCGGGGGCGGGTGCGGCAGTCGTCGGTGAAGGCGAGGGCGCGCAGGTGGTAGGGGCGGGCGGCGTGGCCCAGGGAGAGGTTGTGGCCGGCGCCGTGGGCGGTGACGAGGTGGGCCAGGCCGGGGGTGAAGGCGGCGGTCAGGGCGGTGCGGTGGGCGGGGTCCAGGCGCCACCAGTGCTCGTGTTCGGCGAGGGTCAGGCGCACGGGGACGCGGACGCGGGCGGCGAGGGCGCTGTAGCGGGCGGGCCAGCCGGCGAGTTCGCGGGATTCGAGGGCGGGGACGGGGGTGAGCAGGGTGCGGGCGGCGTGGAAGGTGCCGGGCGGGTAGAGGCCGAGGGGGCCCCAGTTGAGGCGGCCGCCGCCGGCGAGGTCGTCGGGGCGGTCCCAGGCGCCGGGGGCGTAGTGCTGGGCGAGGCCATTGATGTCGGCGCCGAGCAGGGGCAGGCGGGGGTCGTCGGGCCAGTGGGCGGCGAGGTGGAGGGCGATCTTGCCGCCGAAGGAGTGGGCGAGGAGCTGGACGCCGGCGCCGACGGGGTGGGCGCGGGCGTAGTCGGTGAGGGCGGCGTGGAGGGTGGCGGCCTGGTCGGCGATGAGCTGGCCGGCGGGCAGGCGGTGGGCGGAGGCGCCGTGGCCGGGGCGGTCGACCGCGAGGACGGTGTAGCCGAGGTCGGCGGCCAGGGTGAGCAGGCTGGTGTCGGGGTGGGCGGGGCCGGCGAAGTAGGCGGCGCGCATGCCGCGGCCGTGGACGGCGAGGATGACGGCCTTGGGTTCGCCGTGCTCGGGTTCGGCGACGAGGGCGGAGATGGGGATGCCGTCGGCGTCCAGGACCAGGGAGCGGGTGCGCAGGGGGTCGTTTCTCATGCCAGGGCCCCGGTGCGTGCGGTGTCGAGGGTGGTGAGCCAGGTGTCGAGGTCGTCGGTGCGCATGAGGGCGGTGCCGACGAGGAGGGCTGCGTAGCCGGCGTCCAGGAGGCGGGCGGCGGTGGCCGGGTCGGTGATGGCGGAGGCGGAGACGGGGGCGCGGCAGCCGGCGGCGCGGACGGCGGGCAGCAGGCGCAGGCTGCGGTGGAGGTCGCCTCGGTCGCGTTCGCGGGTGCGGATGTCCTTGTTGTTGACGGCGATGACGCACTGGTCGATGTCGGGCAGGTGGTCGAGTTCGTGGGCGTCGGTGATCTCGACGAAGGGGGTCAGGCCCAGGGTGAGGGCGCAGGTGACCAGGCGTCGCAGGGAGGTGGCGGGCAGGAGGGCGGCGGTGAGCAGGACGGCGGAGGCGCCCATGGCGTGGGCGGCTTCGAGTTGGGCGGGGCGGGTGAGGAAGTCCTTCTGCAGGACGGGCAGGGTGGTGGTGGCGGTGACGTCGCGCAGCAGGCGGGTGGTGCCGCCGAACCAGCGGCCGGTGACGACGGACAGGCAGGGGGCGCCGGCCTGTTCGTAGCGGGTGACGAGGTCGGTGACGGTGCGTTCGCCGAGGAGGTCGGTGCCGTGGGGGTCGCGGAGTTTGACTTCCATGATGAGGGGGCGCCGGGCGGCCAGCAGGGCGTCGATGAAGGTCATGCGGTGGCCTCCTGGAGGCGCGGGTGCCAGGCGCGGGTGAGGGCGGTGACGGCGTCGCGGGTGAGGCGGCCGGTGCGGTCGCGGGCGGCGGTGTCGATGTCGGCGCCGGCGTAGAGGGGGTGGTCGGTGACGGTGCGGTAGGTGTCGCGGTTGGCGGTGTTGAGGCCGCCGGCGAGGAGGAAGGGGATGGTGAGGCGGGGCAGCAGGGCGTGGACGTGGTCGGGGTGCAGGCTCTGGCCGGTGGAGCCGACGCGGCCGTCGTCGGTGACGGTGTCCAGGAGGAACAGGTCGCAGCCGGCGCGTTCGAAGGCGCCGGTGAAGGCGCGTTCGAGGCAGCGTCCGCGGGAGAGGTGGAGGACTTTGACGAGGACGGCGTAGGGCAGTCGTTCGCGCAGGTCGGCGACGAGGGCGGGGTTCTGGTAGGCGTGGAGCTGGATCCAGCGGATGCCGGTGGCGCGGGCGAGGCGGGCGAGTTGGTCGGCGTCGTCGAGGAAGGTGACGAGGACGGGTTCCAGGCCCAGGCGGATGGCGGTGGCGGCGAGGTCGGCGAGGCGTTCGGGTTCGAGGTCGGCGGGGCCGTCGGGGACGCCGTGCCACAGGCCGACGAGGGTGGGGCCGGTGTCGGCGAGCAGGGCGAGGTCGGCGCGGGTGCGGGCGCCGCAGACCTTGAGGTGTCCGGGGCGCAGGGCGCGGGCGGGGGCGAGGGCGGGGGCGGTCACTTGCCGAGTCCGAGCATGGCGGCGATGCGGTTGTACTGGATCTCGTTGCTGCCGGAGTAGATGGTGCCGGCGACGGCGTTGCGCACGTCCTTCTCCAGTCCGTATTCGGACATGTAGCCGTTGCCGCCGAAGACCTGGACGGCGGCGAGGGAGGTGGCGAGGTTGGACTCGCTGGTGAGGAGTTTGGCGATGGCCATGTCGACGGTGACGTTGTCACCGGCCTCGAGGCGCTGGGCGGTGTCGTAGAGCCACTTGCGGGCCGTCTCCAGGCGGATCTTGGTGTCGACGATCTTGTTGGCGACGGACTGGTAGGAGCCGATGGGCTTGCCGAAGGACATGCGGGTCTTGGCGTAGTCCAGGCAGCGGTCCAGACGGTGCTGCATCTCGCCGGTGTTGACGATGAAGGAGTAGAGGATCTCGCGTTTCATGACGTGGTCGAGGACCATGAAGCCGCCGCCGACGCGGCCCAGGACGCGGTCCTTGGGGACGCGGACGCCGTCGAGGAAGAGTTCGGACAGCGGGGAGGTGCGCAGGCCCATCTTCTTGATGGGGTTGCCGCAGCTGAGGCCGGGTGTGTCGGCGTCGAGGAGGAAGGCGGTGACGCCGAGGGCGCCGCCCTGGGGGTGGGTGCGGGCGTAGACGACGATGACGTCGGCGACGGGGCCGTTGGAGACGAAGGTCTTGGCGCCGGTGAGGATGAAGTCGTCGCCGTCGCGGACGGCGCGGGTGCGCATCTGCATGGCGTCGGAGCCGCTGTCGGACTCGGTGATGGCGTGGGCGCCGATGGCGTCGCCGGAGGCGATGCGGGGCAGGTAGGCCTCTTTGAGGGCGGGTGAGCCGAAGGCCTGCAGGGGGACGCCGGTGGAGGCGATGGAGGTGGTGACGGAGAAGTTGAGGCCTCCGTCGCGGCAGGTCTGTCCGAGGCCTTCGAGGACGTACATGGTGGTGAGCAGGGACTGGCCCAGGCCGCCGTACTGTTCGTCGAAGGGCAGGGAGAGGATGCCGGTCTTCTGGATCAGGCGCCACTTGTCGTGGGAGAAGGCGGCCTGTTCGTCGCCTTCGATGTGGCCGGCGCTCAGGTCGTCGCCGAAGCGGGCCAGGCCTTCGCGCAGGGCCCTCTGGTCGGCGTTCCAGCGGATCACGGTGTTGCCGCCTTCCTCCCGGGCCCGCCTCGTGGGGGCCCGGGGTGGCAGGCCGGCGCACGGGGTCGCCGGCGTTCGTCTGTTCAGAAGGTCTCGCGCTCGGGGCCGGGGTCGCTGCGGGCGCAGCGGGCGGCTCTAGTAGGCGGAGGAGTTGTGGGAGTCGAGCTGGTGGACCTCGTCGCCGCGCAGGGCCGGGGAGAAGACGCAGACCAGGCGCAGGTCCTCGTGGGGGCTGGCGACCAGGTAGTGGGCGTCGTGCTCGTCGAGGGCGTAGAGGCGGCCGGGGGTGATGGGGTGGGAGTTGCCGTCCATGTCGATGACCTCGCCGGAGCCTGCGATGCAGTAGCAGGCTTCCAGGTGGTTGCGGTATTCGAGGCGGGACTTGGTGCCGGCGTTGACGATGGTGTCGGTGAGGCTGTAGCCGAGGCCGTCGCCGGCCACCAGGAAGCGGCGGGACAGGCCGTTGCCCCACTCGACGGTCTTCACGTCGGCGATGTCGCGGATCAGCATGCCGGTTGTTCCTCTCGGGTGGTGGTGCTGGCGGGGGTGAGGGTGGTGGTGCCAGTGGTTCCGGTGGTGCCAGTGGTGACGCCGGTGGTGCCGGTGGTGCCGGTGGTGCCGGTGGTGCCGGTGGTGCCGGTGGTGGTGCGTCCGCCGGGTGCGTCCGGGTGCGGGGGACGGGTGGGGCGGAGGTCGGTGAGGAAGGCGCGCAGTTCCTCGACGGGGTCGAGGCCTTCGGTGTGGGCGTGTTCGATGCGGGCGACGGCGGCGGAGCCGACGATGGCGGCGTGGGCGCCGCTCTGGGCGACGGCGGCGAGGTCGGCGGCGGTCTTGACGCCGAAGCCGACGGCGACGGGGGTGGCGGGGGCCGCGGTGCGCAGGGCGGTGACGGTGTCGGCGAGGGCGCGGTGGCCGTGGGCGGGGGTGGTGCCGGAGCGGCCGTAGTGGGCGACGAGGTAGACGTAGGCGCCGGCGGCGCCGTGGGCGGCGGCGGTGAGGACCTCGGGGGCGGAGGCGGGGTAGCAGGTGGTGACCTGCGGGAGGTGTTCGTCGCGCAGGGCCTGCTGCCAGGCGGGGCGTACCCGTGGGGGCAGGGCGTGGACGAGCAGGGCGGCGGCTCCGGCGCGGGTGGTGGCGCGGGCGGTGGCGGCGGGGTCGCGGTGGCGCAGGCTGTGGCTCCAGTCGGCGAGCAGGACGACCTTGAGGCGTGTCAGGTGGGGTGTGAGGTCGGCGAGTTCGGCGAGGACGGTGTCCAGGGTG
>NZ_JBEORY010000051.1:0-66823 GCF_040302665.1 Kitasatospora sp. NPDC097691
GCCGGAACTGCGCGGCGCGGCCTGAGCCCGCCGGGACGGTGCTGCGGATTTGCCGCATTTTCGGGCCAGCATCGGGCCAACATCTGATCAGAGCGGGGCGGCCCGATATCCCTGTGCGCAAGCGTGACAGTAATTCGCGCGGCGCGGGTGCGCTGGGACGGGGGATGCGCTACAACTATGTTAAATGCCGCGCGATGCCACGCTCCGAGCGCCGTGCGGTGCCGATGAATGCCGAAACGCCCCGATCGCGAAGAGCCCGATGCGCAACGATACCGAAGCGACCCTGGATCGTCCCGCGATGACTGACGGCCGTCCCAAGCTTTCCGATACGATCCGCAGCCATCTCGGCGATCACCTGCGCAGCGTCTACGATACGCTCGGCGCGGGCGAGGACACCCCGTCCCGCTTCGCGGAACTGATCGCCAAGCTCGAAGGCGCGCTGAAGGCGCAGGGCGAGCGGATCGATCCGGAATTCCGCAACGGACTCCTGGCCGCGGTGCCGTCCCTGCGCGCCTTCGCGCTGTCGCTGACCTCGAACCCGGCCCGCTCCGACGACCTCGTGCAGGACACTCTGCTCAAGGGCTGGCAGCACCGCGCCCGCTTCCAGCCGGGCACCAACCTCAACGCGTGGCTCTTCACGATCCTGCGCAACATCTTCTACTCGGATCACCGCAAGCGCGTGCGTGAGGTCGAGGATCAGGACGGCTCCTACGCCGCCCGCCTCGCCACCGCCCCGCATCAGGGCGACCGGCTCGATGTCGAGGATCTGCAATCGGCGCTCGCCAAGCTGCCGCCGGATCAGCGCGAAGCGCTCGTTCTGGTCGGCGCCGAAGGTGTCTCCTACGAGGAGGCGGCAACGATCATGGGCTGCAAGGTCGGCACGGTGAAGAGCCGCGTCAGCCGCGCCCGCGGGCGTCTGGCGGAGCTTCTCGGCTACGACGAGGAAGATCTCGGCTCCGACCGCTTCATCCAGTCGGCGATGCCGGACGCCTGAGGCGCGCCGGCGAAGCGGATTCAAGGGACTCCAGACTCCGAAGGCGGGGCGAGCGCCCCGCCCGCCGCCGACTTCGAAGAGCGGTCCGTGAGACGGCAGCGAGGAAGCCGTCAACCGCACGATCCCATACGGCGTCCGTTTGATGGTCTTGGGCTGTAGCCTGAGACGTCATCGCGAGCGAAAGCGAAGCGATCCAGGGACGCGACGTCTCCGGATCGTTCGGAGCGCTGGATGGCTCCGCCTCGCCGTGACGATCCGAGGCGATCGGGTGCCGGTACCGGACCCCGCGCGGCCGCCCCGCCTCGCCCTCGGGTGATCCGCCGCGTACCGAAAACAGTCGTGGGCGCCGGCCAACAGGCCGGCGCCCACGCGTCGTTGCGGTGTGACGGGCACTCAGGAGGTCGGGGGCACGTGCTTGTCGAGGAATGCGCAGGTGCGCTGCCACGCGGTCCGCGCGCTGTCCTCGACGTACATGTGCGGGCGGGCGTCGCAGGCGAAGGCGTGCCCGGCGCCCTCGTACACGTAGCTCTCGAAGTCGACGCCGGCGTCGCGCAGTGCCGCGTCGACGGCCGAGACGTGACCGGCGGGGATGGTGGGGTCCTCGGCTCCCACGTGCAGCAGCACGGGAGCGTCCACGTCTCCGGCACGGTCGACGACGGCGTGCGGCCCGGCGGCGATGCCGGGACCGTAGAAGACGACGGTGGCGCCGAGCCCCCGGACCGCCGTGGCCGCGGTGAAGGCGGCGCGGCCGCCGAAGCAGAATCCGTTGAGCACGGTTCGCGAGGTCGAGATGCCTTCCTGGGCGACGAGGTGGGCGAGGACGGCTTCGGCGTCCTCGATGACGGCCGCCGGTCCGATGGCGGCGATGAGCGGCATGGCGTCGGCGTGCTGCTCGTAGGGGAGGGTGCCGACACCGTTGCGGTGGAACAGGTCGGGGGCGAGCGCGAGGAAGCCCCAGGCCGCGTAGCGTCGGGCGATGTCCTGGATGTGGTCGTTGACGCCGAACGCCTCCTGGAGGACGATCACCGCCCGGTCGGCGGGCTGGTGGGGGCGCGCCGCGTACACGCGCATCGGGCCGTCGGCGGTGGCCACGGTGAACCAGTCGTCCGTCACGGCATCGGAGGTGTGCTGGTCGCTCATCATGTGAGCTCCTTCGGTGATGGGGGAGTGAGTGGGCTTGAGAGGGGACGGATTCGTCACGGGTGTGGTCCCGGACGACGACCCGCCCCCGGTTGCCCGGAGGCGGGTCGTCGTCCGACCGCCCTGCTTCGATGCGGTCAGGTGGTGCCGTCGCGTACGGCGCCGGCCGGCTCCTGCGAGGAGCTTCGAGGTCAGAAGCGCTTGACGAGGCTGACCGAGCGGTCGACGACGGTGAATCCCAGGCTCTGGTACAGGCCGAGGGCGCCGGTGGGGCTCTCGGCGTCGACGTCCAGCACGGCGCGCTCCAGGCCGTCGGCGCGCAGCGTCCGCATAACGCGGGCCAGCATGGTGCGGGCCAGGCCCTGCCCCCGTGCCTCCCGCCTCACTCCGACGGACGAGATGCACCCGAACGGGGCCCCGCGCAGCGGCCATTCCTCCGGCGTGACGTCCACGAGGACGAAGCCGACGACGCGCTCGCCCTCGGAGGCGTCGGGGACGACGGCGAGCACGGAGAGGTCCGGACGGGACGCCTTCAGCCGGTCACCGGCGGCCCATTCGGCGGCGGTCATCGGCTGAGTGCCCCAGTGGTCGCGGAAGGCCTCGTTCCATGCGGATCTGGCCCGCTCCGCCCAGCCCTCGTCGTAGGGCACGAACCGCATCCCCGGAGGAGACGGCGGTTCGGCGAACGGTGCCGCGAGGTCGCGTTCCAGCTCCAGCCACCACCGGGCGCGCTCGTAGCCGTGCGCCTCCAGGAGCCGGATCGTTCGGGTGGCACTCTCGTCCACGCCCACGGCCAGCCACCCGGGCAGGGTGGCGTCGCAGGAGGCGAGATGCTGGAGGCCGCGGGCCTCCTGCCAGGCGAGCAGCGCCGCGCCGATGCCCTCGCCGCGGCGGTCCGGGGCCACCGTTCCGTCGAGTTCCACCCAGAAGATCGTCTCCGGGGCCGACGGGGCCACGGCCGAGCCGTAGGCGACGGCTCTTCCGTCGGCGTCGACCGCGATCACCGCGTCTTGCTCGGGCACGAAGGTCTCGTCAGCGAACTCCTCCTCCAACTCGTCCCTCATCACCAGCGAGTGCGGGTGGTCGACCGTGCCGGCGGCGTGTTCCAGGTCGAGGATCAGGTCGATGTCGGCGGCGGTGACCGGCCGCCAGACGAGGTCTTCACCAGCAGTGGGCAAGTCGATGGTCGAAGGGGCGGTCACCCGGTCGGACAGTGCGCGCGAGTCCAGGTCGTGATGCGGTGTCCCGCTCACAGGGGTCCTACCTTTCAAGGAGGTTGCTCTGGTCATTTCTAGGATTGGAGAACCGGGGGCTCCGGCAAGGCGGTGAAGCCGGGTGGCCTCAGGGCTGGGAGCCCCTCGCGGAAAGCCGCTGGAGGTACTGCCAGCCCGCCTCGCGCTGGGTGGAGTTCCATACCTGACGGTTCTTGAAATCGGTTTCGACGGGGTCCGACCAGATCCTCGGGCCTCCCGCCGCCATGGCCATGAGCTGCGTGCGGCAGGCGCGCTCCAGCAGGACCGCGTACATCACGGCGGTGGCCGCGTCGGGCCCGACCGTGACGGCACCGTGGTTCGGCATCAGGCAGGCGTGCGCATCACCGAGGGTCTGGGCCAGGGCGACGCCGAGTTGGGCCGTCGCGATGAGCGCGCCCGTATGCGTGAACCGCGGCAACCGCGGCTCGCAGAAGGGGACCGCGTCGTGGGAGATGGGCCGCAGCTCGGTGTCCAGGGAGGCGAAGGCGGCGAGCGCCGGGGCGTGGGTGTGCACGACGCAGCCGACGTCGGGGCGGTGTTCCATGATCTCGGTGTGGATGTGGAACTCGATGTGGCGCTGGCCCCGGCCGTGGTGCACCTCCCCGTCCCTGTCCACGAGGAGTACGCGCTCGGCGTCCACTTCCTCGAATCCCCAGCCGGCGGCCTTCATCCAGACGCCGCGACCGTCGTGGTCGCGCACGGCGGCGTGTCCCCACACCATGTCGGTCAGACCTGCGGAGGCCAGCGCGCGGCTGGCGCGAACGGTGTCTTCTATCTCTTCCTTCATCACGGTTTCCGGTCAGCCCTGGTTCCAGTTCGTCACCAGCGGGGTGTCCACGCCGGTCGGTCCGGTCCCGGATGCGCCGCCGGGACTGTCGAGCGGCGCGCTGCGACCGGGCAGGGGCAGCGCGAAGAAGGCCCTGTTGTCCTCGGCCCAGGCCGGGTCCGTGTCGGCCGGCGCCGTGATGGCGGAGACCGGGCATTCGGTCAGGCAGGCGCCGCACTCGATGCACTCCGCGGGCTGGATGTAGCGCTTGGTGAGACCCTCGTAGATGCAGTCCACCGGGCACACGTCGACGCACGAGCCGTCGAGTTCACTGATGCACCTCTCGTTGATCACATACGCCATGTCGTCGCCTCTTCTTGCGGATGCGGTGGGATGGGTCGGAACGCCCGGTCCGAGGAGTGACCGGGAAAGACGTCCAGCCCCGGGCGCAGTCGGACGGCGAGGTTGTTGACCGCAGTGGCGGCCTCGCCGAACCCGACGGCCATGAGCCGGACCTTGCCGGGATAGGTGGTGATGTCACCGGCCGCGTAGACGCGGTCGACGCCGGTGGACATGTCGGTGCCGACCTCGATCTGCTGGCCGCTCAGGCGCAGCCCCCAGTCCTTGAGGGCGCCCAGCGAGGCGATGTGCCCCAGGGCCGGGATCAATACGTCGATGTCGAGACGCACCGAGGCCTGGGTGCCGCAGTCGCGCACGGTCACCGCCTCCACCCGGCCGGCGCCGTGGACCTCCGCGATCTCGCTGTTGGTCAGGATCCGAACGGTGGAGTCCATGAGCCGGTTCACCGAGTGCTCGTGGGCGCTGAACCGCTTCCTCCGGTGCACGAGGGTGATCTGACGGGCATACGGGGCGAGCGTGTTGGCCCAGTCGACGGCGCTGTCGCCTCCGCCGACAATCACCACGTCCCGGCCCGAGTACTCCTCGGGCGCGGCCACCACGTGGTGCACCCCACTTCCGTCGTACTTCTCGAGCGCCGGCAGCGGGCGCGGGGTGAAGCGGCCGATCCCGGCGGTGACGAGAACCGCGCCGGCCCGGATGCGGTGGCCGCTGCTCGTGGACACCGTGACCGAATCGGGTCCGCGATCCAAGGAGCCCGCGCCTTCGTTGAGCCGGATGACGGGTTCGGCGAGCCGGGCCTGTTGGACCAGTCGCTCGACGAGGCCCTGCCCGGTGACCGCGGGGAACCCGGCGATGTCGAAGATCTCCTTGGCCGGATAGAGGGCGGCGACCTGCCCGCCGAGGTGCGGCAGGCTGTCGAGCAGGGTGACTCCCAGGCCGCGCATGCCCGCGTAGAAGCAGGCGAAGAGACCGGCGGGGCCGGCGCCGATGATCAGCAACTCGGTCTGTGAGGTCATCGGTTCCGAAGCTGGAACGGACATGGTCAGCCCCACATCAACGGTTCGTCCAGGACGTTCGCGGAGGCCAGCTCGGCGTAGGCCCGGGCGGCTCCGGGGTGCAGCGGCAGCGGCGTACGCGCCATGTCGGCGGGAACGATCGGATACGTGACCGGCGTACGGTCCACCGGAAGGTGCGCGTACTGCGCTTCCAGGGCCCGACGGGTCTGCACCATGCACCACACGGCGAGGTGGGCCACGTCCTCGGGCAGGCCGTCGCGGCACAGCACCACGAAGTCGGAGAACTCGAGCGTGCGCAGGTCCTCCTGGAGCCCGGGCAGGTACCCGGCCTCCACGACTGCGTCGGACCAGCCCTCCGCGGCGAAGGCCCGTAGGACTTCGTCGCCCCACGGCAGGTACCTGACCGGGCGGGCCCGGTCTATGCGCTGCCACGGCGGAGTCATCAACGCCTCGTGAACCAGCACGTTCGCCTCGCCCGAGGCGAAGCGGCTGATGGCCGGGAAGGGGCGCTCGCTGTAGGCGAAGGTGAGCCCGTCCGGGTCCACACCCGCCAGGTGCAGCGCCTTGTGCGCCGCGAACCCGACGAGGTTGACGCCGTCGTCGGGCGAGGTCGCGACCACCAGCCGGTCGGCGATTGCGGCCAGTTCGGAGACGCTGTTCACCGGAAGGGCAGCGTCCACGGCCACGACGAGACGGTCACGCTGGCCGATCACCCCCAACGCGGACAGGCCGTCGAGCTCGCCCGCCCGGTGGAGCATCCGCACGGCGGCGGCCGGGGTGACGACGGTGATGTCGCACTCGCCGGCGCGCAGCGCCTCGATCTGGTCCCGGCCGCCGGTGCCCGACCAGATGGCGAACCGGGAACCGAGGGGCGCCCGGTCGCCCATCTCCTGGGCGATCCAGCCACAGATGCGGTGCATGTTGGCCTGCCCCCAGTCACCGCGGAACTGCAGGGTGACGGGGCGCTCCAGGCGCGGCGCCTCAGTCATTGATTTCCTCCGGCGACAGGCCGGAGGCCCGGTGAAGGCTCCCGCAGAGAGACATACCATTTCCTCTCATCCGTAATGGTGTCACTATGCGGAACAGTAGACCGCATGCTGCGACTAGATCAAGGCGTCGAACGGGGGGTGGAAATCGCTGCGCTACTGTGCTCTCGTGGATGCGAAGAGAGGCGAAAGCGCCGAGGAAGCAGGCCCTGCCGACCGCCCCAGCGGGCTGATCGGAGCGGTCGACAACGTGCTGCGCCTGCTGCGCCTGTTCGAGGACCACGAGATGATCCGGGTCAATCAGGTCGCCCGCGACATGAACCTGTCCCGCTCCACCGTCCACCGCATGCTGGCGACACTGAGCCACCACCAGTTCGTCGAACAGGACGAGTTCTCCCGTGCCTACAAGCCGGGCCCCGCGCTCGTCGACATCGGCCTGGCCGTGCTCGACAACATCGACATCAGGGGCCTGGCCCACAGCGCCCTCGTGGAACTGCGCGACAGGACCAACGAGACCGCTCATCTGGCACTCCTGCGCGGCACCAATGTGGTCTACGTCGACAGCGTCGAGAGCAGGCAGGTCCTGCGCACCGGCGGCCGGATCGGATGGACGCTGCCCGCGCACGGGACGGCGGCCGGCAAGGCTCTGCTCGCCGAACTGCCCGACGCCCAACTCGCCGCTCTGTACCCCTCGGGCGAACTCGAGGCCGTCACCCCCCGCACCCTCACCACTCTCGACGAGCTGCGGCGGCAGCTGGCCGAGGTGCGGCGCGTCGGCTACGCGCTCAACGACGCGGAGAGCGAGGAAGGCGTCAGTGCGGTCGCGGCAGTGGTACGCGACAAGCGGGGTCGCCCGCGCGCTGTGCTCGCCACGACGGCGCCACTGTCGCGCGCTGGCGCGACCTGGGCCGCCGAGACCGGCGGCGTGACTGCGGCCGTCGCGAGCGAACTGGGCTCCCGGCTGGGCTAGGTGATCGATGCGAAGGGTCGGCGGCTAAAGGCGTTCCGCGAGCGGATCGTCGCGAGGGTGAGCGCTTCGGCTCCGGGCCTCAGCGCGTCGCGGGCACCCGGGCCAGCGCGCGCAGGTCGGTGGCGGGGGAGGCCAAGGCCTCGCCGGTGACGGGATTCCCGCGCTCGATCAGGGTGCGTGCCGCTCGCAGCTCCCTGGGGCGGCCCATCCCGGCGGCGGCGACCAGGACGCCGCCGCGGGTCCAGAATCCGAGGAATCCGTCGTCCGTCTCCCCGTGGCGGAGGACGAACTCGTCCTCCGCCACGGGCCGTCCGTACATCTGGACGGTCCGGCCGAACTGCTCGGAATAGAAGTACGGCAGCGAGGTGTGCGACTCCTGCACGCCCGCCATGACGGCCCCGGCCACCGCGCCCTGCTTCTGGGCGTTGTCCCAGTGCTCGATGCGGCCACGACCGGACAGGTACGGGTTCGGTTGGTTCGTGACGTCACCGGCGGCGAGTATCCAGGGAACACTCGTGCGGCAGTGCTGGTCGACGACGATGCCCCGGTCGCAATGCACTCCGGCGCGTTCCGCGAGGGTGGTGTCGGGCCTCACCCCGATGCCGACCACGACGGTCGTGGCCGGCAGCACCTCCCCGGTGGACAGTTGGACCCCGGTGACGGTGTCCGTACCGGTGAAGGCGACCACGGACATCCCGGTGCGCAGCGTGACACCCGCTCGTTCGTGCAGGTCGGTCACCCGGGATGCCAGCGTCGGGCCCAGCGGGCCTTCCAGCGGCTGTGCGTTCATCTCGACGACGGTGACGTCCAGTCCGGCCTCTCGGGCGACCGCCGCCACCTCCAGCCCGATGAAGCCACCGCCCACGACGACCAGCGGCCCGCCCCCGCTCAGCCGCGCCGCCAGGATCCGGGCATCCCGCACGTCGCGCAGGGTGACGACGCCGGAGAGTCCGGAGCCGGGCACCGGCAGGGTGAGGGGGACGACTCCCGTGGCCAGCAGCACACGGTCGGCGTGCAGCACCTGGCCGTTGTCGAGCGTCACGGTGCGGTGCTGCGGCTCAAGGGCCTGGACGCGCGTGCCCAGGCGCAGGCCGATGCCGTGCTCGTCGTACGCCTCCCGAGGGGCGATGGGACGCAGGAATCCCGTTTCTCCACCAGTGATGCTCTTGGACAACGGAGGCCGCTCGTAGGGGAGTTCACCGCCCGATTCCACGACCGTCACCCGCCCGGCGAATCCGTGCTGCCGCATCGCGAGAGCAGCCGCGATGCCGGCCGCGCTCCCCCCGACGATGACATGGTGGTGCTTGGTGCCGTCCATTTGCGCCTCCGCTATCCCGTGCCCCACTGGGCAGACGGTGGCAAGGCTAGGAGCACGTTCCCGGCCGGGCGGAGAAGCGTTCCGGTGGGTGGGACGCCGTCATCAGGCCCGGGCGCCGAGGGTTGCCAACGAACGGATCCCGCGCCTACGGCCGACGATTCAGGCTGTGCCGAGTTCAGGATTCTGTGTATCGTCGACGATGTTGATCGCCGCCGCCGAGGCTGATTGCTCGCACGCTTCGGCTCGCTCTCGCGGACGGGATCGGAATCTCCCGGAGCAGGCTGTAGAACCACACCGCCTGCCTGCGCGACTGCGGCCTGGTCATCGTTCCCGACGGCCGCCGTGTCCGCTACGAGTTCACCTGTTCCCGGTCGGGTCACGTACTGGACGGCTGGCCGCACCGACCGCACATCACCGTTGCACTGGAGACCTCGATGTCCCGCACCATGCCTGCCGGCGTCCGTACCGCTTACGCCGCGGAGATGACGGCCGCCCGAACCGCTCCCGACCCCGCCGACCGGTGGCGCCACCTGGAACGGGCCCACATCTTGTCCCAGCCCTGGCCCTGGCCGCACACCCGCAACCACGTCGCCATGTTCGGCCTCGCGTTGCGACTGTGCGACCGGCGCGAAGCCCTCGGCCAAGTCCTCCGGATCATCGTCGCCGCCCCCGGATCGGCCCTCGGCCGCTACCCCGAAGGCAACACCGGCCGGGCGAACGTCCCCCTCACCCGCCCGATGCCGTTGCCCGACGATCTCGCCGCCGTTCTGGCCGGCTGACTTCAGGCCGACGGCCGACGGCGGGTCTCGCCGGGGCGGTGTGCCACCGTTGCGGCGAGGCACCGTCGGACTCCGTCTGGGAGGAGTCCGACGGTGCCTCGCCGTCTTTCAGATCCGGGGCGGGATGCTGACACTACTGACGTCGATCACCGTTCCCGTGGTGATCGAGGAGTCCTTCGACGCGAGCAGCACGTACGGTCCGACCACGTCCTCGGGCCGGACCACGACCCCGAGCGCCGTGCCCTTGCTGACGATCTGTTCGAGCGGCAGGACACGATCGAGGTGGGAATCCGCCAGCCCCATCGCTTGCGGCCCGCTGATACCGGTCTCCAGGACGCCCGGCGCCACCCCGTTCACCCGGATGTCGGGTGCCAGTTCATAGGCGAACTGGCGGAGCAGGCCGAGCGCCGCGTGCTTGGCCGCCGTGTAGATCGGTCCTCCTCCGGGGCCGGGGAAGAGCGCGGCGCTGGAGAGGGTGAGGATCAGGCTCCCTCGCGACTTGCGCAAGCACGGTGCGGCGGCCTTGGCCCCCAGCAGGTACCCCTTGACGTTGATCGCGAACAGTTCGTCGAAGCCGCCGGACAGCTCCTCCACGGGGGTGTCGGTCAGTGAGCGTGCGAAGTCCCACAAGCCGGCGTTGGCGACGAAGGTGTCCAGGCTGCCGAACTCCCGCTCGGCGAGGGAACACGCGTGAGCGTTGTCCTCGTACGAGGTGACATCGCCCCGGATGGTACGGACGGCGTCGCCCAGGTCGGCGTTCAGGTCGTCGAGTCGGTCCGCGGACCGGTCGAGTACGACCACTTGCGCCCCTTCGGCGACGAAACGCTCCACTATCGTCCGGCCGAGGCCGGAGGCGCCTCCGGTGACGACGGCCGACGTCTCGTCAAGCCATCCCATCGCGACCCCCGGTCGTGGTCGGAAACGCCGGGTCCGGGTGCCGCTGTTCGAGGCGTACGTACAGGTCGTCACCGTCCACGCGCACCTCGTGGGTCCGCAGCGGCCGGTAGGCGGGTGTGGAGAGCGCCGCGCCGGTGCGCAGGCAGAACTTCGCGAGGTGCAGAGGGCATTCGACGGAGCAGTCCTCCACCCAGCCCTCGGCCAGCGAGAAGTCCTCGTGGGTACAGGTGTCGTCGACGCAGAAGAACTCACCGTTCGTCCGGAACACCGACACGGGGGGAGCGGTGTCCAGTCGCATTGCCTGCTCGTCGGCCAGCTCGTCGACCCGGCAGGCGCGGATCCACGGCGATGCGGTGTTGTGTTCGTTCACAGGAAGATGCTTATGCTCGGTGCCAGCAGTGTGGTGGTGTCCAGCACGATCTTGCGGCGGGCCACCTGGAATCCCGGTTCCCGCGGGATCCGGCGCAGCAGATCGGTCCGCTCGCCGAAGAAGGTGTCGTGGTGGCGTTCCGCCCTGCTGCGCAGGACATGGAAGTTGGCCCGCACCTCGAAGGTGCCGTCGGCCAGTTCCACGGGACGGATGTTGGTGATCAGCCGGCGGGTCCTGGACGGCGGCTCCTCCGACCACGACTGGCCCGACGAGAGTCGGCGTACCCGCCCCCTCAGGAACGTCTTGTCGTCGTCGAAGAAGGCGGCGCCCTCCGGGCCCGCGACTTCGAGGCTCCGTTCGCGGACGGTCCGGGTCACCCGGGTCGGCAGCCAGTAGTGCACGTCGTCACTGAACAACTCCAGCCAGTCCTGGAACCGCTGGTCGTCGAGGAGTTCGGCCTCCCGGTACAGGAACTGCTCGATCTGGTGCTGGACCGTCGGGTCGACGGGCCTGCGGGTGTCGGGCGTGGCGGTGGTCATGCCGTGTGCACCTCCTGCTGCTGCCGGTTCCGGTCGAGTTCGGCGATCTGCTGCCAGGACAGGCCGGACATGAGGTCGGCCCAGCGCTGGTACATGCCGCGGGCAGCCATCTCGGTGTACATGTCGTCGGTGACACGGCCGGGCATGCCGTCCGTGCCCTGTTTCTCGTGGCCCAGGCCCATCTGGGCGTTGAAGAGCGACTTGCGGGCCATGTGCCCACGCAGGACCTGCTGGATCTCCGTCCAGTTCTCCCCGTCGTCGGTCTCGAAGACGCCAGCGGGGCTGAAGGACCGGATGGTGCTGGTCCGGATCTCGTTGCGGACCTCCTCCGGCGCGCCCTGGGGCACGAAGGTCCAGGCCCAGACCTCGATCTGCCCCGGGCCGCGCGGATGCCAGACCCGCATGGTGTTGTTGATGTCGAGCCACGAGAAGTTGGGGAAGACGGTGTTGTGACCGTTCGCGGCGAGGGCACGCTGTTCGCCGCCGCGCCGGTAGATCTCCTCACGGTGGGCGTCGAGCCAGGCGTCGAACTCGGGCCCCGACTGGGAGGGGAGGATGTCGGGTCGCAGGGCGAACCCCGCGCCGTGCCCGTTGCCGGAGAACTGGCGGCCCGGCACGGTCAGGTTCAGCTCGTGCAGTTCGGCGAGTATCTGCGGGTCCTCGACGAGGGCCACCAGGGCGGAGGTGTGGGAGGACGGCACGTGGTACATGTCGCTGGCGAACTGTTCGGCAGCGAACTTCCAGTTGCAGTCGATCACCCACTTGGTGGCGCCGGGTACCAGGCTGATGCCCTCGTCGTACCGGTCGGCCATGGCGTCGAGTTTCCACACCATGTCGCCCAGGTACTCCTCGAAGGAGGGCGCGTCCTCGTCCCAGGTGCCGAAGTAGAAGCCCTTGTGGTTGTGCACCCGCGGAACCCTCCGCGGACCCCAATTCGACTTGTCGATCTCGTTGTGGTAAGCGCGCTCCTGCATCGGTACGTTCACGAGCTCACCGGCCAGGTTGTACGCCCAGCCGTGGTAGGTGCAGGTGAACGCCCTGGCCACGCCTTCGTCGCTGCGACAGATCCGCATTCCGCGGTGGCGGCACTGGTTGAGGAACGCCTTGACCGATCCGTCGCGCTGGCGAACCACCAGCACCGGGTCCTCGGCCATGTACGCCTGGACGAAACTGCCGGGCTTGGGCAGCTGGCTGTCGTGTGCCAGGAAGAGCCAGCTTCGGGCGAAGACCTGCTCCAGTTCGGCCTGGTAGATCTCGGGGTCGGTGTAGATGCTGGGGTGGATCAGCCCGTTCTCGGGCTGGACCAGCTCGCTGACATCGAGCATGACGGTGCCTTTCGCGGCTATCGGCCGGTCGGGGGAGTGGGCGGGGCGGTGAAGCGGTGGCCCCAGTTGCTGGTCGTCTCGTAGTGCGTCACGGTCCAGTCCCGGTCGTCGATGACGCGGCCGTTCCAGCCGTACTCGATGTCGAACCCGGACGGCGTGCGCACGTAGAAGGACGTCACTCGGTCGTTGGAGTGCTCTCCGAGGGAGATCGGCACGGGGGCGCCCGCCTGGTTGACGGTGTCCATTGCCCGGCCCACCGCGTCCAGGGTCGTGACCTCCAGCATCAGATGGCCGACGCCGGAGGCCGGCGCGCCCTCCAGCGCGGCGAACGCGACCGAGTGGTGGCGGGGATTGCAGTGCAGGAAATGCGCGGACTGCGGGCCGAAGGAGATCGTGTCGGAGAGCAGGAATCCGAGGTTGTCCGTGTAGAAGGCCGCGGCCTTCTCCGTGTCGGCGGCCAGCAGGAAGACGTGCCCGATCCCGACTTCGCCGTGCTCGGTCTCTCCGGCGACGAAGGTGACACCGCGGGGGGAGGAGAAACCGGTCCGGTCGACGGTCGCTCCCCAGTACGCCTCGACCCGGTTGCCGCCGCCGTCGCGGAAGCTGATCAACTGGCGGACACGGCGGCGCTCGGCCAACGCCGCGTCCTCGCGCACCTCGATGCCGCGCGAGCGCAGCGTTCCCGCCAACTGCTCCAGGCCCTCGCGCGACCTGACCTCCAGGCCGAGCGCGACGAGGGACGCCGGGCCTGCGGGAGCACCGGCCTCCACCGCCAACCGCCAGGACCGGCTGTCGTTCTTGAAGAAGAGGGTGTCCGGGTCCGGCGAGTGGCCGAGCTGGAGCCCCAGCACCTCCGTGCCGAACTGCTTCCACTCCTCCAGGGGGCCTCGCACGACCACGTAGCCCAGGGCGCTCACGATGCTCATTGTTCTCCTTCGGTATGGATCGGCCGGGCTACAGCTGCCCGGCGAGGAACGACCGGGCGACGGTGTTGAAGTGGGTGGCCTGCTCGATCTGTGCCCAGTGCCCGCAGTGCGGGATCAGGTGCAGACGGGCGTTGGGGATGCGGCGCGCGAACCACTCGCTTCCCTCCGGCGGCACGATCACGTCCTCCCGCCCGTGCACCAGCAGCACGTCGTTGGGAATGCGGTTCAGGGCGATCTCGGGGAGGCCGGGGCCCATGCCGGGCGCCATCGTGAACGTCTGCCGGTGGGAACGCTCCACCTCCGGGCGCACCGCCACCGCCAGTCGCTCCTCGGCGATGGTTCCGAGCCGGTCGCCGAACAGGGCGGGGTCGTGGAGCATGAAGGAGATCAGCTCGGCCATGGCCCGGGGGGTCGGGTCGTCGTAGAAGTTGATCAGCCGCATCATCGCCGGGGTCGGCCCGGCCATGTTCCCGGCGCCTGCGGCTCCCATCAGGACCGCCTTGCCGAAGCGCTCCGGAGCACGGGCCAGCAGGTGCAGCGCCAGTGCGCCGCCCATCGAGTTGCCGACCAGATGGACCCGGTCGAGGTCGAGTTCGTCGAGCAGCCCCAGCACGGCATCTACGTTCTGCCGGATGCGGGCGCCGGGCGGGGTGTCCGGGTGGCTGGAGTCGCCCCAGCCGACCTGGTCGATGACCAGGCAGTCGTAGGAAGAGGCGAACGCCGGGATGGTGCCGCTGAAGTTGGACATACCGGTGGCGCCGGGGCCCGAGCCGTGCAGGAAGAGAACGGCATCCGTGTTGCCCTCCCCGGCTCGGTTCAGCCGAATGCTGTGCTGCCCTGTTTTCACATCGGATGTGACGATCGAGTTGCCCATGAGTCTTGCTCCACTGATTGAGTCACCTTGGCACCCGCGGAGTGGCCCGTGGCCACCAGTCGCCCGCGCCCGCGTCCGGGGCCGGAGCCGGAGCCGGAGGCCTCCGCCACGACGGCGGGCCCAGCGGGGGAGGGCGGGTGCGGAAGGTGGGTTACCGCCGGCCCGTGCGGTGGAGGCGACCGCGATGTGAGGACACGGGGGTCACCGCGGTCGCCTCCACTGAGGATGAGTCTCGGCCCGCGGGGCCTCGTGCGGGGAGGACCGTTCCGGTGGTCGGAACGCCACCGCGTCCGCATCACCGGACGCGGAAGCCGGTGCCCTCCGGGCCGGATCCGGTGACCGAGGGTGTCCCGGCCACCGGGACAGTGGTCCCTCGTTGCGACGGTCCGGTGGCTACGGTGCCGCCATGCCGAGCCCCATGGACCAACCCCCCTCCCGTTACGGGCGTTTGCTGTTCGCCCTGTGCTTCTCCGGCGTCGTCGCGGGAGCGATGCCGGCAGTCGTCGTGCCGGTCCTGCCCAACATCGCGCAACAGCTGGACGTTTCCGTCGGCACGGTCAACTGGTCGGTCACGGTAGGCCTGTTGGTGTCGGCCGTCACCGTCCCGGTCTTCGGCCGGATCGCCGACCTGCGCGGTGGCCGTAGTGTGCTGGTGTGGTGTCTGTCGGCGCTCACCGCCGGCGCGGTGCTGTCCGCCCTCGCCCCGTCCGTCTGGCTGCTGCTGCTCGGCCGTACGCTCCAGGGCACGACGGGAGCCGTGTTCCCCCTGGCCATCACGGTGCTGTACCGCGAAGTGCCCGGAGAGCACCGCACCTCCGCCATGGCACTGATGTCCGGAACGCTCGCCGTGGGCGGCGGGCTCGGCCCGGTGATCGCCGGCGTGCTGAACCGGGTCGACCCCGACTACCGGGTGCTGTTCTGGCTCTGCGCCGGGCTCGGAACGATCTCGCTGCTCCTGGTGCTCCTGTTCGTGCCCCGCCGGGGGACGGCCGTCGACACCGGACGAGTGGACGTCACGGGAGCCACCCTGCTGGGCACCGGCCTGGTGCTGGTGATGCTGCCGCTGTCGCAGGGGGCCGACTGGGGCTGGACTTCGACGCCGGTCGTCGCGATGGCCGTCGGCGCGGTGGCGGCGCTCTGGTTCTTCCTGCGGGCGGAGAGCCGCCGGCACGACCCCCTGCTGGACCTGGAGCTGCTGCGCCGCCGACCGATCATGATCGCGAATCTGGTGTCCGCGCTGGTCGGCGCCGTCATGTACCTCTCCGCGCTGCTCCTGGGCCACCTCGCGCGCAGCACACCAGAGTCCTCGGGCTACGGCTTCGGCGCTTCGGCGCTGACCGCCGCCGCGGTCTACTTGCTGCCGCCCGCCGTCGCGGCCGTGTTCGCCGCGCCGGTCGGCGGTCGGCTGATCGTCCGCCACGGCAGTCGCCGCACCCTCGTCCTGTCCGGCCTCGCCGGCATCGTGGGCTTCGCCGTCCTGGCCCTGGCCCACGATCGGACCTGGCAGGTGGTGGCCTCCGGTTTCACCATCGGGGTGATGGTGAGCCTGGGGTACGCCGCGCTTCCGGCGCTGCTGGCCCAGTTCGTACCCCCGTCCCAGGTCGGTATGGCGAACAGCGCGAACGCGCTGACCCGTTGGGTGGGTGGCGCGGCGGGAAGCAGCCTCGTCACGGCGGTGCTGGCCGCCTTCACCCCGGAGGGAGGTGGTGCGCCGCGGGAGAACGCCCTCGTGGTGCTCGCGGCAACCGGAGCGGCCATGGCCGCGGCCGTCGTCCTCCTGGCGGGGTTCGGACTGTTCGTACCCCGTGCCGCCGGTGCTCCGGGGCGTCGGCGCTCAGGGGGCCGTCACTGACCGGCCGGTGACGCTCTCCTTGATGGCCGTCAGGACGAACTGGCGCAGGCGACGCATCCCGGTGGCGACGCCGGAGGTCCCGCTTTCGGTGAAGGCCACCAGTCCGGCGGTGAACGACACGGTGAGTTCCGCCAGCTCCTTCGCGAGTTCCGTCGCGTCCGGTGCTCCGCAGTCCCGGGCGACCGGTTCGATGGCGGCGGTCAGCTCGTCCCGTACGCGACGGCGCGCCTCGCGGACCAGGGGTGCGATCTTTCCGTCCTTGTCCTCCTGCAACTGCAGCAGGAACATCAGCCGCATGAAGGGCGCCTGGTCGCCCATGACCTCTGCGGCCCGGTCGTAGTAGGCACCGAGGCGGTCGAGCGGGTCGGCGTCGCGCAGTTCCTCCACCACGGGAAGGCCGTCGAAGAACCGGGTGGAGGCACGGTCGACGACCGCCGCCAGGAGGCCGAACTTGTTGGTGAAGTGGTGATAGATCGAACCGACCGGCAGCCCGGACGCCTGGCAGACCTGGACGATGGTGACATCCGCATAGCCTCGCGAGCTGAACAGGCTCTCGGCGGCGTCCAGCATCTGGTCCCGGTTCGACCTGGTCGTATCCATGGTGTTCACCCTATCCACCTGCCGCGAGGGGCTGGAGGCCCGAGACGGACACCAGCGAACGGGAGATCGCCCCGGCAGCCTGGCGAAGCGCGTTGATCAGAACGTGGCCGCTGCCGGCCGAGGCCGCGAATCCGACCGAGACGGCGGCGACGGCACGGTGCTGGGCCAGCACCGGCACCGCCACGCAGGCCAGTCCCTCGACGGCCTCCTCCCGGTCGACCGCGAATCCGTCGGTCCTGATAACGGCCAGTTGCCCGCGGACGTCCTCCGCCGACTTCAGGGAGTGGGCCGTCCTGCGGTGCAACGGCCCGCCGAGGGCATCGGCCACCCCCCGCTCCTCCGAGAACGCCAGCATGGCCTTGCCGATGGCGGTGCAGTGGGCGGGCAGCCTGCCACCCACCACGGCGGGGGACGGATCGCCTTTCCGGCTGCGGAGTTTCTCCAGGTAGACGGCCTCCCCGCCCCGCAGGATCGCCAGGTGCAGGGTCTGTCCGGTGACGCGGTGCAACTCTTCCAGATGCACCATCGCGGCGTCCCGGAGAGCCACCTCCGGGGGCAGGGCACCCAGGGTGAACATGCGCAGTCCTACGCGGTAGCCGCCGTCGTGCTGTTCGACCGCCCCCACCTCCATCAGCATGGCCAGCACCCGGTGCGTGGTGGACTTCGGCAGCTCGCTGCGGCGCATGATCTGCGCCAGGGTCAGCACCCGTCGGCTGTGGCTGAACGATCCCAGGACCCGAAAGGCCTTCCACAGGACCGACGGAGCCAGTGAGCTCCCCGGGGCGTCGAAGGGTGTCAGGTCCGGCAACGGTTGATCGGTCATTTCTGTGATCACCTCAACACGCTTAGAATGATTACTCTAGAATCATTATTCTAAGACGCTACTGGCGCACGTCGAACCGGTCAACAAGGGGCGCGTTCGGTCGTCCGGTCGAGATCCGGATGTCACCGGGAGCGACACGCGCCGGTCAGCGGATCGGCTCGGTGACGAGAGTGAGGATCATCCCGAGGCCGAGGACGGCGAGGAAGCCTCCGGCGGCCTTCGTCAGCCACGGGAGGACGCGGGAGAGCTTGGCGAGTGCGTGCCTGGAGCCCAGTGCGACGGCGACGAGAAGGTCCCAGGCGAGCACGATCGTGACCATCCACGCCCCGTAGAGCATCAGCGACACCGGGCCGGCGTCGCTGAGAGCTGCGGCGAGGCTGACGTAGAACAGGACGTTCTTCGGATTGAGCAAGCCCGAGGCGAGTCCGAGGCCCAGGCTCTTCGCCCAGCCGATGCGTCCGGCTCGCGGTTGGTCCGTGAGCTCGACGCTGACCTCGGCCCGGAAGAACGCGATCCCGATCCAGACGAGGAACGCGCCGCCGGCCGCCTGGATGACGCGCAGGACCGCAGGTGTCGAGATCAGCGACAGCCCCGAGAATGCCGCAGCGATGAGGATGCCGTTCGCGCAGGCGATCCCGACGCATATGCCGCCGGCGTTGCGCCGACCGCTGGCCGTCGCGGTGCGGGCGATGAGGAAGAAGTCCACCCCGGGGATCAACAGGGCGAGGAAGTGCGCGACGGCGACGGCGAGGAACTGCTCCATCGTTGCTCCAGGGGCGTTGACGACGATCTACTTCGCCAACTCTGGAGCGGCAGCCCGGTGGGGTCTTGAACGAAGTTGCGTCAGCGGCGGTACGCGCCGGGAGTGGCGGCGACGTGGGCCCGGAACACCCGGTGGAAGTGACTCTGGTCGGAGAAGCCGAGCGCGTGCGCGGTGTCGGCGAGCGATCGCCCGTCGCGGAGCATCGCCCGTGCGGCGATGACGCGGTCGTTCTGCCGCCATGCCAGCGGCGGCAGCCCGGTGGCCTGCTTCATGGCCCGGATGAGCTGGTACTTGTCCATCCCGACGACCTCGGCCAGCTCATCGAGTGCCGGGGTCGGCTCGTCCTGGTGCAGCCGGTCGATCACCGTGCCCAGGCGGGTCAGGAGGGCCGCGTCGGTGGTGGGAAGGATCCGGCGGTGCGGTTCGAGCCCCGCGCAGTCCTGAAGGGCTCGACGGAACTCGGCTTCGATACGTTCGGCATCGGCCTCGAGGAAGAGCAGATCGTTGACGGCGCTGAACCGGTCGTGCAGGCCCGGGTGGCGGTAGACGTTGATCCCGGCCGGCGCGCTCCCCGACTCGTCGGACAGGAGCGTCGTGATCCAGTCCTGATCGGCCTGGATCATCTGGTACGTCCAGCGGCCGTGCTGCGGATTGCAGGCGTGGACGTGCCCGGCCGGGATGAGGATCACGTCGCCCGCCACGAGCGGGAGGGCCTCGCCCGCCGCTCCGGAGAACACGGTCGTGCCGGAGTCGATCAGTCCGATCGAGAAGCGGTCGTGGGAGTGCGGCCGGTAGCAGGTGACCTCCTGGCAGGAGCGCCGTGATTCCAGGTGCGGCAGGAGCGCGCTGTGCCAGAACTCGGGCATCGGCCGCCACCCACCTCGTGTCAAGGGACAGGGATCACCCCGGCTGGTCCGCCGCCGGCGCTGAAATGTCCGAATTGACGCTATCGGTGCCGGTCGAAGCCTGTCAAAGCCCCTCGGGTGCGCCAGGGCGTGCGAATCCGAGAGCGCGGATCCAACCGCCTCCCCGTGTCTGCGCCGCTTGCCACCCGACGATGATAAGTGTCACTATGGCGACCACTGTTCCGCATGATGCAACATCCCTCGCAGAAGGAGAAGTTGTGAGCAAGCTGAGCTCATCGGTCATCGAGTCGGAGAAACTGAAGGAGACGCGGCGGATCCCCTCGCCCGACCCCGACCGCGAACCTCTCAAAGCCAATGTCTACGAGCAGATGGCGAAGGCCGCCGCCCAGCTCACCCCGCTGTTCCCGTACGACGAGGCGGGTGCCATCGTGCCGTGCGGCAGCGTGATCATGGGCGGTCCCGACAAGGCGTACGGGCACTTCTTCCACTGGAACGCGGTCAACGAGGTCATCGTCAACTACGGCTCCAACGAGTCGATGCTCGCCTCCGGCCAGATCATGGCGGCCCAGAACCTGCACGGGGTGAACTCCTTCCTGCGCAACGAGAAGAACCCCGAGGCCTTCGCCGTCATCGTGGTCACCCAGCACCAGTCCGACGAAGGCGACCAGGGCGAGGCGATGATCGCCCGCTGCACGAACTGCAAGGCGGAGCTCCTCCGACACGACTACGACTCGACGCCCTTCCCGCTGCCCGGCTACGACGCCGAGCGTCACGGCCAACCGGGTGTCCCGGTGCGCCAGTTCGCCACTGCGCTCGGCTCCGCCGAATTCAGTGTCCTGCGCAACACCGACGAGGGCCGCACGTGTGACGCCTGTGGTCACGTCAACGACCTGTTCCCCAGCGAACTCTGGGGCTGGCGCAGGGAGGTCGCCCAGACCCGCGCCGTGAACTCGTCCCACCAGGCACTGCGTGAGGCCGCACCCACCCCGACCGAGCAGGAGAAGCAGTCGTGAACCGTCGCCGCACGCTCAACGCCTTCGACGCCGCCGTCGAGATCGGCAACTACGAGGACATCGCCGTCCTGCCCGCCGACACCGACCCCCAGATCTACCTGTCGCGCAACTGGCTGCCGCAGCCCTTCCACCTCGTCTGCGAGAAGGACACCGTGCTCAGCCAGCTGTCCGGAGCGGCGCAGGTGCACCTGCGCGACAGCTCGGTGAACCGGTTCCGCATGGACCTGGGCGACCACGTCTACGTGCCTGCCGGGACCCCGCACCGGATCGTGCCCCTCCAGGAAGGCGTCACGATCCGGTACCTGCCGCTCAAGGCCGGCCTGCAGGGCGCCGTCTGGTTCTGCGCAGGGTGCGAGAGGGAACTGCACCGCTTCGAGTGGGAGCACGACAACGACACACCGGCCGCCCTCATGTACGCGGAGGCCTGTGCCCGATTCACCGCCGACCTTCGCGCGCGTACCTGCGCCGGCTGTTCGGCGGTCCACCCCGAGATCGACCTGGCGGACTTCGCCTGGCCGGTCTCCGTTCCGGCCTGACCCGTACTCGCCTTCTCGGCTGGCGCTGAGAAGGCGAGGGGCCAGGTCCGGCGCAGCGAGCGCACCGCACACCAGGGCCGGCCGAGGACGATCCCCCGATCCACCGGGGGCGTCCTCGGCCGGCCCTTCCTGTCGACTGGGAGAGGTCCGGGCGCATCCACATCGCCGACCAGGTACGGGAGAGGGCCACGGTTCACCGTTAGAGCAGCTGATGCTCAGCATCAGAAGCAATATCTTTTCTGCGGATCGCTGATGAGCCACCCTGTCCAGACAGCTGCAACCCGCTCTTGCCGCTGGGCCTGCTCGGCGGACATCCGCAATCCGCGGTGAACTGCCGGGAGAGCCGTCTGTCGAGCCGCACCGCACGTCCTCACGTGGCTGCGGCTTCGGCCAGAGAAAATCCCTGCCGGCTTCCACGCCGCCACGAACGGAGCACCACCCGATGGGCAACCCCACACCAGTCGGACAGCGCGACGACTCCCAGATGCCTCGTTACGGGGGGCTCACGACCTATGCGCTCCTGCCTCGCATCGAGGAAGTGCCCCATGCTGATGTAGCCGTCCTCGGAGTCCCCTTCGACAGCGGAACCAGCTTCCGACCGGGGGCCCGATTCGGGCCCGCGCACATTCGCGAGAACTCGCGGCAGTTGCACCCCTACCACCAGTTCCTGGACGTGTATCCGTTCAACTGCCAACAGGTGGCCGACGCAGGCGACGTCGCGGCCGGCCCGTTCGACATCCAGCGTGCCGTCGCGGTGATCGAAGCGGCTGCGCGGCGTCTGGTGGAAGGGGGAACGCGCATCGTGGCCCTCGGTGGTGACCACACCGTCGCGCTGCCCCTGATGCGGGCCGCGGCCGCTGCCCACGGCCCCCTCGCAGTCCTCCACTTCGACGCGCACCTGGACACGTGGGACATGTGCCACGGCGCGAGCGTGTGGCACGGCTCGCCCTTCAGGCGCGCTTCCGAGGAAGGCATCCTCGACCTGAACCACTGTCAGCACGTGGGAACGCGCGGCGGCGTCTACGATCCCAGCGAACTGGTCGACGACCGGAAGGCCGGGTTCGAGCGGATCGACAGCCAGGAGTTCCAGGACCGCCCGATCGACGACATCGTCGCGCAGATCCGCCGACGGCTGGGAGCGAGGCCCGTCTACGTCTCCGTGGACATCGACGTCCTGGATCCCGCCCATGCCCCCGCCACCGGGACCCCGGAAGTCGGTGGACTGACGACCCGTGAACTCTTCGGCACCCTCCGCGGCCTGTCGGGGCTGAACATCGTCGGATGCGACATCGTGGAGGTCGCCCCCGCCTACGACCATGCCGACGTCACCGGGCTCGCCGCGGCACACACGGCCTGGGAACTGATCTCGCTCATCGCACTCGGCGAGAACCGGGCTTCGGCGAAGGGCGCCTGAACGAAGGCGCTCCACGTGTGAATCCACCCGCGGCCGATCAGCCTCACGGCCTCAGTCGTACCCCCCACCTGCGTCGATTCCGACCTGGAGGCACCGCAGGAGCCTTCAACACTGCCCGGATGAATCCCCAGCGGTCGGCGCAGGTGGCGCGGATGGTCTCGCCGACGGGGACCTCGGCCCGCCGAGCTGATGGCGCATCACCGGCGATCCCGCAGCACACCACAGGAAGTCGGCCTTCCTCCGCACGCCCGTGCCGAAAAGTCAGCCCCGCCCCACGAAAGGCACGACCTCATGCCAGACGAAACAAGACCCCGTCAACAGCTGCTGCGCCGCAAGCCGGTCTCGGCCTTCCTGACCGACTCCGACCAGGCGGGCGGGCATCCGGCCGGCGGACTGCACCGGACCGTCGGAACCTTCCACCTCACGATGATCGGCGTCGGGGCCACCATCGGTACGGGGATCTTCTTCGCGCTCAGCACGGCCGTTCCCGAGGCCGGGCCCGCGGTGATCCTCTCCTTCGTGATCGGCGCGGTCACCGCCGCACTGACCGCCTTCTGCTACGCCGAGCTCACCTCGGCGGTGCCGGTCTCCGGCTCCTCCTACTCCTACGCCTACGCGACGCTCGGCGAACTCGCCGCCTGGGTGGTCGGCTCCTGCCTGGTCCTGGAGTACGCCGTCTCCGGTGCGGCGGTGGCCGTGAGCTGGGGACAGTACCTCAACGACCTCACCCAGCGCCTCTCCGGCTTCACCATGCCCGCCGCGATCGCCGCGCCGCCCGGGCACGGCGGCTACGTCAACCTGCCCGGGGTCGCCCTGGTCGTCCTGTGCTGTCTGCTGCTGATCCGGGGAGCAAAGGAGTCGGCACTGGCCAACACCATCATGGCGTTCATCAAGCTGGGCGTACTCACCCTCTTCATCGCCATCGGCGTCACCGGCTTCCACTCGGCCAACCTGCACCCCTTCGCGCCGCTCGGCTTCGCCGGCATCAGCGCCGCCTCCTCCTCGGTCTTCTTCTCCTTCATCGGCCTCGACGCCGTCTCCACCGCCGGCGAGGAGGTCAAGAACCCGCAGAAAGCGCTGCCCCGCGCGATCATCGGCGCGCTCCTGGTGGTCACCGCCTTCTACTGCCTCGTCGCCCTGGTCAGCGTCGGCGCGCAGAAGTGGACCCTCTTCGACGGCCAGGACGCGGGCCTCTCCGCGATCCTCCAGCGCGTCACGGGCCAGACCTGGCCCGGCGCGATCCTGTCGGCAGGCGCGGTCGTCTCCATCGTCAGCATCACGCTGATCGTCATCTACGGCCAGACCCGCATCCTCTACTCCATGAGCCGTGACGGCATGCTCCCGCCGCTCTTCCGCAAGGTGAACCCGCGCAGCGGCACCCCTGTCGGCAACACCCTCATCGTCGGCGCGTTCATTGCCGCGCTCGCCGCATTCGTCCCGCTGGACTGGCTGGCCAACCTCACCTCCATGGGCACACTGGTCGCCTTCTCCGTCGTCTCGGTCGGCGTCATCGTCCTGCGCGTGCGCGAGCCCCGGCTGAAGCGCCTCTTCAAGGTCCCCGGATACCCGGTCGTGCCGGCCCTGTCGGTGCTCTTCTGCGGCTACCTGATCTCGAACCTCCCGGCCGACACCTTTATTCTCTTCGCCGGCTGGCTGGTCCTCGCACTCGCCGTCTACTTCGGCTACAGCCGCAAGCACTCGCGGCTGGCCGCGACCGAAGCCGTGGCGGCACCGCTGGAGCCTGCCGCGGCCGGCTGATGCTCCCGACGTCCGGCAACGCTGTGCTGAGCGAGGCGTCCCCGAGCGGACGAGCGCCAGTGGGCGGCTCGGCTGGACTCGGGTGACGCCGGACGCGCGGAACGATCAGGGTTCAGCTCCGTCCGCCGCCGGATCGATCACCGGACCGGTTACTGTCGTTGAAGCCGCGTTGGACGAGCAGAGCGGTCAGGGCTTCGACCGCCGGTGACGAGTCTGCGTCGCGCGTCGTCACGTGGATGTCGTGGGTGAGACCGGCTGGTTGGGAGACCTCAAGGTAGGACACGCCACTGCGCGGAACCGCGGCAAGAGCGGGAACGAGAGCGACGCCGAAGTCGGCAGCCACCAGCAGCAGCAGGATGTCGTACTGGTCCGTGCGGAAGGCGATGTCCGGCTCGAAGCCCTCCGCGCGACAGAGGAGTTCCGTCGCCGCCTGGAAGCCGGAGCTGGGCAATGCGGACAGCCAGGTCGCCTCCGCGTAGTCCTGGAGCCTCGCGCTGGTCTGTCCCGCCCGCTGGAGGTGGGGCGGCACAGCCAGCAAGAGTCGGTCGCGGTGGAGGAGTACCTGCCGCAGGCCGCGAAGATCCGGCTTCGGCAGGCGCCCGTACTCGTGGGTGACCGCGAGGTCCAAGTCGCCGTTCACCACCGCCGGCATCGACAACTCCGGCTCCGCCTCCGTGAACGTCATCCGCACGTCCTTGTAGCGCTGCCGGAAGGCCATCAGGGCAGGCACAACGAGGCCGGTCGCCACACTGTTGAACGCCGCGACACGGATCCTCCCCCCGCGCAGTCCGGACACCGCGTGCACCGCGGCCTCGGCGGCATCGAGCTCGGCGAACACACGATGAGCATGTTCGACCAGGACCCGGCCCGCTTCGGTCAGGCGAACGCTACGGGTGGAGCGTTCCAGCAGGGCGATCCCCAGCTCCTGTTCCAGGGCGGAGAGCTGTTGCGAAGCCGCCGAAGGCGTACAGCCTGCCAGCTGAGCGGCTCCCGCAATGGTCCCTGTGCGGACGAGGTCCCGAAGCAGGCTAAGCCTACGAGTGTTGAGCATGAGAGAAACTTACGCTGACGTGACCCCGCGCCCGGACCCCTGTTGCCGGCACTGGGCTCGGGCATCTGTGACCAGCGCTCCGGCCAGAGACGCCCCCCGTTTCCAGACCGCGGCACCGGAGCGGTCCGAGGCGTGGCCACGCCGCTCGCCGGAGGACCTCGCCAGGCCCGAGGACCGGCCTCCGCCCGCCGACTGCGACCCGATCGAGGGCTCGGGCCAAGGCGTGAACCCTGGCCCCACTCACCTGAATCCGGGTTTCCGGCACGTTCTCCCAAGGTCAAAACGCGTTGTCGAGAGGCTGGTCCGGTGACAGGATCGGTGCAGTGAACGACGAACAGTCTCAGAACACCCCCGCAGTGCGCCCCATCACGGATGCCGATGTCCCCACAGCGGTCGAGACCCTCGGCCGCGCTTTCGCCGACTATCCCTTCACCCGGCATGTGATCGCTGCCGACGATCACGAAGCGCGGATCAGGCGCTTCCAGGAAATCTGCCTCACCCGTATCGGCATGGTCTACGGCCGCGTGTGGGTCGCTGAGGGCGGCGTGGCCGTGGCCGTCTGGTCCGTTCCGGATCAGGACCCCTCGCCTGCCTTCGCCGAGATCGGCCCGATGATCGGCGACCTCACCGGCGACCGACAGGCCGCCTACGAATCCGCTGAGCAGGCCGTGGGACCATACCGGCCGCAGGAGCCGGCATGGTTCCTCAACACCGTCGGGGTCGCGCCCGAGTTCCAAGGGCGCGGCCTTGGCAGCGCCGTGCTGCTCCCCGGCATCGAAGAGGCCGAACGCTGCGGCTACCCCGCGTTCCTGGAAACCTCCAGCGAGGCCAACGTGCGGTTCTACGAGCGGCTCGGCTTCCAGGTCTTGGCTGATGTCCAGCTCCCCGATAGCGGCCCCCGGACGTGGTGCATGCGCAGGGACCCGCGCTGAGAGCCTGAAACTGTTGTCTGCGGTGAAGGTCTGTCCACGCGCTTTCACGGCCGGTTCGAGCGGCCGGCGTTCGCCGGGTGCTCACCGTCGCTACGGCCCCGCAGGTGGAGACCTCCTGCCGTTCGACCGGCACCCAGAACCGCACCCTCACATCATCACCAGTAACCAGGGCAGAGGGCCCAGGCAGAAGGGTCGGGTCACCCGGGGGAATCTCACCCCCGGGCTCCCACCGGGCACCCTCGTCAGCAACAGGCAAGCTGCCGACGACCAGTACCGCCGCTACATCGAACTGATCAACCAGGAACGCCGCAGCAGGCAGTGATACCCGTCTGAGGTCAGGCGCTGGCTGGGTGCAATGTGGGGCAAGTCAGCCGCGCGGGCCGGGGGAACTGCCAACCCGTTACTGTCCGAGGGCGACGCAGGCACGTCGTACGGAGGCGGCGGCCCTTGGTGCCGCGGGCGATACCGGCACTACCCCTCCACCGCGCAGCCGGTCCCTGGTGGCAGCTCCGACAGACCAGTGGGAACCCTTCGCCCGTGCATCCAGATCGACTTCCCGGCCCGGGACTCGTGAAGGAAGCGACAGAACGGCAGCACGTCCCGCGCATAGGCCTCTTTACCATTCGTCGCCCGCGCCACCGCCAGACGGCCTTGGTTTTTACAAACCGAGGCGTTTCTAGGACGTCATCTGACCTGTAATCGGGAAAGTTGGATCGCCGTGCGGCCATGATGCAGGGCCAGCGTGAGCCGAGGACGTTGCTCCAGGCAGGCAGCATGATGAGCGTGGAGTCATGTCCAGTTTTTCCGAACCATTCGAAGTGCTAGAGGAGTTGGTCAAGGTCGAAGACGGCGGTCACTGGCGCGTGGTCGCTCCAGCGCTCGGCATGGGAGGCCGGTCGCTCGACGTATGCTTCGATGGCGGTGGCCGCAAGTTTCTGACTGGCTGTCAGAAGGTCGATCCTCCAGCCGGAGTCGTTGTCGAAGGCGCGGCCGCGGTAGGACCACCAGGTGTAGGGGCCGGTGCGGTCGGGGTGGAGGGCGCGGACGACGTCGACGTAGCCGGCTTCGTCGTAGACGCGGGAGAGCCAGGCGCGTTCCTCGGGGAGGAAGCCGGCGGACTTCTGGTTGGCCTTCCAGTTCTTGAGGTCCTCGGGGCGGTGCGCGATGTTCCAGTCGCCGCAGACGACGACCTCGCGGCCGTCGGCGGCGGCGCGGGTGCGGAGGGCGGTGAGGTGGACGAGGAATTCCGCCATGAAGCGTTCCTTCTCGTCCTGGCGCTCGGTGCCGACTTCGCCGGACGGGAGGTAGAGGCTGGCGACGGTCAGGCCGGGGAGGTCGATTTCGAGGTATCTGCCCGAATTGTCGAATTCCGCCGACCCGAATCCGATCGCGGTGCGCTGCGGCTCCTTCCGGGAGAGGACGGCGACGCCGGAGCGGCCCTTGGCGGCGGAGGGGGCCCAGACGGCGTGCCAGCCGTCGAGGTCGCGCAGCTCCACGGGCAGCTGCTCGGGTTCGGAGCGCACCTCCTGCAGGCAGATGACGTCCGCCTCGGTGCCGGCCAGCCATTCGACGAAGCCCTTCTTGGCCGCCGCCCGGATTCCGTTCACATTCACACTCGTCACCACGATCACCCGGGCAGCCTACCGACTGGGCGTACTCGACCCGAATCGTGACGCGCGGTGGCCGTGGTGGCCGTGGTGGTCGCGGTGTGCCGTGTTCGACGGCGCCGGGCGGGTGCCAGCAGTGGCTGACAACGAGCTGTCGTGAACGCGGCATGAATATGTGCGACAGTCGCATCAAGCCGCGCCATTGGTCTTGACCATCTCCGGAACGAGCACCTAGGGTCGCTTACTGCAAGGACCTTTAATAAAGAAGGACGGATAAAGGCTCGCTCTCCCACCTGCCGCAACAGCGGGCAGCGGCCCCGGATCCGCCCTTCTTGTCGCAGGGCGGACAGAACAAACAGGTGGAGGACGCGGTGGGGACGACAGGACAGCTTTCGGCGGTACCGGAGCCGAAGTACTGGCACCTGCGCACGGTGCTGCTGCGGGCCATCGACTCGGAGTTCTCCACCGGGCAGGTCCTGCCCAACGAGCGCGAGCTGTCCGCCCGGTTCGGCGTGGCGCGGGCCACGCTGCGCCAGGCGCTCGACCAGCTGGAGCTGGAGGGCCGTCTGGTCCGCCGCAGGGGCATCGGCACCCTGATCGCCGCCCCTCGGGTCGGCGTCCCGGTCAGCCGGCAGGACGAGGGCTGGCCCGGCGCCGCCCGCAGCCACTCCTGGCGGACGATCGACTGCACCACCGCCCCCGCCACCCCGCAGCTGGCCAAGAGCCTCGGCATCGCCGAGGGCGCCACCGTGCACACCGTCCGCCGGGTCCGCATGGTGGAGGGCCGCGCGATGGCCACCGAGTCGCTGCACGTCCCGGCCGCGGCCCTGCCGCACCTGCCCGGCTTCCGCGCCGAGAGCGACCGCGCCCGCTCGGTGCTGCGCCAGCTGGAGCGCCTGGAGGTCGACGGTGAGTCGCGCTCGGTCGAGCTCGGCGTCGCCGAGGCCGGGGAGGCCGCGCTGCTGGAGCGTCCGCCCGGGACCCCGGTCCTGGTCATGACCACCCAGTACGGCTCGGCCGGCCGCCTCGTGGCCGTGGCCGTCGCCACCTACCGGGCGGACACCTGCAAGCTGACCTTCGGCGAGGCCGGACTGGTCGAGGTCACCCCGGTCTCCCCGGCCGCCGCGACCACCGAGGTCCGTAGCGCTTCCTGAGGCAGCGCCTTCTGACGTACCGCCTCCGGGAGCACGACTGCGTGCGGTACCACCCCTGAACCACCTGCCGGAAACCCTCAGGTCGAGGCCCGGACGCCGATCGGCGTCCGGGCCTTTGCCGTCGGGGACCCTCCGGGGACCGTCCGGGGAGCCGAGCGGCACGTCCCCGGTGGACCTCAGGCCCGGGGCGGGTCCACGGCGAAGAGCTGCTCCTCGACGTGGTCGAGGGCGACGCGCAGGGCGCCCATCGCCACGACCTCCGAGCCGAGGGCGGCCAGGGCGACCTCGGGGGCGCGCAGCGTGAACTGGGCGAGGCGCTCGCGCAGGGGGTCCAGGACGCCGTCGAGGCCGGCCGCCCAGCCGCCGATGACCACCAGCTGCGGGTCGATGGCCAGGACCAGCGCGGCGACGCCCTGGACGAGGCGGGTGAGGAAGCGGTCCATGGCGACCTTCGCGACCTCGTCGCCCTCCCGGGCCAGCCGCAGGACGCGGGCGACGGCCGCCTCGTCCAGCGGGTTGAGCGGCTTGCCGGTGGTGGACAGCAGGCGCTCGGGGGTGACCTCCTGGCCGAGCAGGTGCAGGGCACCGATCTCGCCGGCCGCGCCGCCGAAGCCGCGGTGCAGCCTGCCGTTGATGAGGGAGCCGGCGCCCGGGCTCAGGCCGGCCATGACGAACACGACGTCGTCGGCGCCGAGCGCCGCGCCCTGCCAGTGCTCGGCGATGGCGGCGAGGTTGGCGTCGTTCTCGATCAGGACCGGGCAGCGGAAGGAGCGCCGCAGTCGGGCGCCGAGGTCGAGGCCGGTCCAGCCGGGCATGGCGGTGCCGAGCCGGACGGTGCCCTCGCGGTCCACGATGCCGGGGGTGCCGATGCCGACGGCCCAGAGGTTGTCGCGGGAGATGCCGGCCTTGCGCAGCACCTCGGCGACGGCGGTGCGGACGGCGGTGAGCCGCTCCTCGGCCTCCAGGGTTTCGTCGACCGGCTTGAAGTGACTGCCCACCACCTCGCCGGTGAGGTCGGCCAGGATGACCCGGACGTCGTGCACGCCGATCTCGATGCCGAGGATGTGCCCGGCCTCGGCGCGGAAGCGGAACCAGCGGGCCGGGCGGCCGCGGCGGCCGGTGCCCGGCTGGCCGTCCTCCCTCGGCTGCTCGACCTCGGCGACCAGTCCGGTCTCGACCAGGCCCTCGATCACGCCCTCGACGGTCGGCCGGGACAGCCCGGTCTCGCCGACGAGCTGAGTGAGGGTCACGGAGTGGCCGTTCCGCAGCGCCCGGAGCGTGACCGCCGCGTTGATCCGCCGCAGCAGCGAGGAGTCTCCTCCGGTGAGCCGATCCGCCAATGCGATGCCCTTCGCCGTTCGCGCGACTGCCCTGGCGCGCGGTGTCGAGTGCGCGGTACCCACCGAATGGCCCGCGGGGGAGCGCCCCCGGAACGCGACACGGCGGCAGGGGGCCGCCTGCGCGAGGGCCGGAGGACAAGCGGAGCCTACCGGGGGACCGGCCCGGGCGGCGAGAATCTTCGCAGCTCACCCAGGCTTCGGTATCGAAATGGTACGGATCGGGTGGCGGTGCGCGGCCCTGGCTTCACCGCCCTGCCACGGACGGCCCGCACCCGCCCCGCCGGGACCGCACCGACCAGCGGGAACGCGTCGGGAGCAGTGCGCCGAGGCGGCCCCGGGAGCCGACCGCGACCGACAGGACGCCGAGGACGCCGAGGACGCCGAGGACGGAACGGAGCGAGCCGGCCGAACGGACCGAGCCCGCCGAACGGACCGAGTCGGCCGCGCCGATGGAACCGGCCGCGCGGATCGAGCCGATGGATCCGATGGATCCGATCGACCCGATGGAGCCGATCGAACCGATGGATCCAATCGACCCGATGGAGCCGATCGAACCGATGGAGCCGATCGAACCGATCGAACCGATGGAGCCGATGGAGCCGAGCGATCCAACGGACCCGAGGGAGCCGCGGGCGGGCCGGGTCGGGCGAGCGGAAGCCGTCATGGTCCTTGACTGTAGCCGCGACACGGCGTGCGCGCCCCGCCTGCGCCCACTCCGGCCTGCCCTGGCGCCGTCAGCGCCGTCAGCGCGGTCAGTGCCGTCCGTACCGTCAGTCCACCCGGGCCACGAACAGCCGCTGCCCCAGCAGGCCCAGCGGGTGCCCGTCCTCCGGCAGCGCGCGGACGGTCGGGCAGCCGGCCGCCGTGAGGGCCGTCTGCCAGTGCTCTGCCGGGTGGGCGGCGGCGGCCCGCGGGTCGCCGGTGATCAGCAGGTCGAGGTGTTCGGCGGTGGGGGCGAGCAGCAGGAGCCGGCCGCCGGGGGCGAGCAGCCGGACCAGTGCGGGGACTTCGTCCTCCGGTGGCCGGGTCGCGCCGGCGACGACGACGTCGTAGCCGCCGCCGTCGGGGGTGAGGTGGTGTTCGGCGTCGGGCCGGGGCCGGGCGGTGAGGGCGCGGGCGACGACCGTCTCGGCGCCGTCGAGGTCGAGGGCGAGTTCGAGGACGCGCAGTGGCGCCGGGCCGGTGTGGGCTTCGGCGGTGCTGCGGACCAGGGTGCCGAGGGCGGTGCCGAGGTAGCCGCGGGCGGCGGCCCGGCGGACCGGGGCGGCGGCCGGGCGGGGTGGCTCCTCGCCGCTGATCAGCCGGGGCAGCCGCAGTGCGCCGCGCCGTACCCGGTCCAGGGCGGCGGCGGGGCCGAGGCCGTCGGCCCAGGTCTCGACGGCCGGTTGCCAGGACTCCCGGACCTCGGCGGTGCCGAGTTCGGGCCCGCCGCGGTAGACCGCGCCCTGGGCGCCGCCATCGTGACGGCTGATCAGGCCGTGCCGGGCGAGCGCGTCGAGCCAGCAGGAGACCCGGGGGCGCTGGGCAGGGGTGACCATGGCGGTGGCCAGCAGTTCGGCCTCGGGGTGGGCGCGTTCGGGGTCGGTGAGGACGCCGGCCTGCTGGAGGGTGAGCAGTAGGGAGTGGAGTACGGCCCGGTCGAGGTGGGCGCCGAACTCGTGGACCTGTTCGGCGGTGATGCCGATGCTGTGCTTCCAGGCGGCGGCGGTGGCCGCGTCGGCGGCGGCGCGCAGTCGGCGGTCGGCGGCTTCGGCGTTGCTGTCGGGGGCGCGGACGTGGGCGAGGACGGCGCCGAGTGCGTCGACGGCGGCGTACACGTCCTCCTGGCGGGGTTCGGGGCCGACGTGCAGGACGAGCCGCAGTGTGTCGAGGTCCAGGTCGTGGGTGGCGGGGCCGGGCAGTCGGCTGAGGCGCCAGAGCAGGGCGGAGGGCAGGCTGAGGTGGGTGGTGTGGTTGGCGGCGACGGCGGCGAGTTGTTCCTCGGGCGACTGCTCGGGGTCGGCGCAGTGGACGGTGCCGCCGGCGAGCAGGGTGGCGAGGGCGAGGTCGACGGCGAGGTCGGTGACGGGGTGCAGCAGGGTGTGCCGGATCGGGGGCCGGCCGAGGACGCCGGCCCAGTAGTGCAGCCGCTGCTCGGCGGTGCGGGCGGCGGAGGGGGCGAGTGCGGCGTGCTCGGCGACGCGCTGGGCGAGGGCCCGTGGCAGGCCGCCCGGCGGGGAGACGCCGAGCAGCAGGCCGATGCCGCTGATCGCGCGCCCGTCGGCGACGACGGCGGGCCGGTCGCCGAGTTCGCGCAGCGCGCTGACCAGGGCAGGAGTCGTGGGCACGGTGATCACTTCCGGGGTGCGGGGGAGAAACCGCACTACTGAACCATGCGGCCGGGCCGGGGGAGGGCGCCCATGGGTCAAACTTCTGTAATGATTTTCATATCGGCTAGCCAAGCGGGTGGGGCGAAGTCGGCGCGAAGGTGTCGGAACTTCGCATTCCGGAAGTGCCGCGTGATCCCTTGACAGTCGGTTCGGGTACTGGATTACTGGCCCTGACTGTGACGCCTGACCGAACGACCGGTAGGAATCCCCGGATCGGGCCACCCCGGACCGCTCGGCGACCCCGGATCGGCAGGGCGACGGCTCCGGGGCCGCCGACCAGCGAAGGAGTGACGATGACCGGCACCGCACCCGTCCCGCGCCGACACCTCGGGGAGCCGATCCCGCCCGGGCTCCTGGACGCCGGCGAGCGGATGGGCCCGGACGAGCTGCGCGCCTACCAGCTCACCCGGCTGCGGGCCACTCTGCGGCACGCGTACGACAATGTCGAGCTCTACCGCCGCAAGTTCGACGCAGCCGGCGTGCACCCCGAGGACTGCCGCACCCTGGCGGACCTCGCCCGCTTCCCCTGCACCACCAAGGCCGACCTGCGCGAGGGCTACCCGTTCGGCATGTTCGCCGTCCCGATGGAGCAGGTCCGCCGGATCCACGCCTCCAGCGGCACCACCGGCCGGCCGACCGTGGTCGGCTACACCGAGAACGACCTCTCCATGTGGGCCGACGTGGTCGCCCGCTCGATCCGCGCGGCCGGCGGCAGGCCCGGTCACAAGGTGCACATCGCCTACGGCTACGGTCTGTTCACCGGCGGCCTCGGCGCCCACTACGGCGCCGAGCGGGCCGGCTGCACCGTGATCCCGGCCTCCGGCGGCATGACGGCCCGGCAGGTGCAGCTGATCCAGGACTTCGAGCCCGAGATCATCATGGTGACCCCGTCCTACCTGCTCACCATTCTCGACGAGTTCGAGAAGCAGGGCATCGACCCGCGCGGCACCTCGCTCAAGGTGGGCATCTTCGGCGCCGAGCCCTGGACGGAGGAGATGCGGCGCGAGATCGAGGAGCGGCTCGACCTGCACGCCGTCGACATCTACGGCCTGTCCGAGGTGGTCGGCCCGGGCGTCGCGCAGGAGTGCGTGGAGACCAAGGACGGACTGCACATCTGGGAGGACCACTTCTACCCGGAGGTCGTCGACCCGTTCACCGACGAGGTGCTGCCCGAGGGCGAGGTCGGCGAGCTGGTCTTCACCTCGCTCACCAAGGAGGCGCTGCCCGTCATCCGCTACCGCACCCGCGACCTCAGCCGCCTGCTGCCCGGCACCGCGCGTCCGGCCTTCCGGCGGATGGAGAAGGTCACCGGTCGCAGCGACGACATGATCATCCTGCGCGGGGTGAACCTCTTCCCGACCCAGATCGAGGAGATCCTGCTGCGCACCCCGGCCGTCGCGCCGCACTTCCAGCTGCGGCTCACCCGGGAGGGGCGGCTGGACCGGATGGCCGTCCGGGTCGAGGCGCGGCCCGACGCGCCCGCCGAGCAGCGGGACGCGGCGCGGGAGGCGATCGCCCGTGCGGTGAAGGACGGGATCGGCGTGACGGTCGCGGTCGAGGTGGTCGAGCCGTACACCCTGGAGCGCTCGGTCGGGAAGATCAAGCGGGTGGTGGACGAGCGGGGCTGACCCGCCGAGAGGCCGCGAGACCCGCCGAGAGGTCGCGATATCCGTCGTGAGGTCGCGAGACCCGCCGGGAGTTCGCGGGACCCGTCGGGAGGTCGCGATATCCGTCGAGAGTTCGCGGGACCCGTCGGGAGTTCGCGATATCCGTCGAGAGTTCGTGGGACCCGCCGGGAGACGGAGAGGTCGGAGGCGCACGGCTGTCCGGGGGGTGATGCCGTGCGCCTCCGACGTCTACAGAAATGTAGACGGCCGATCGGGCGCGAGTCCAGCCACCTCCCCCGCTACCCGTTCGGACCACCGGAATCGTGGGCCGGGCACATGCTTCCCAGACTCGGAGAGGAGAAGGGGGTGGACCCAACCGGAGAGGCATCTTCATGAGCATCGGGCTTCGCCGCGTCCTCGCGGTCACCGCCGTGGTTTCCCTCGGCCTCGGCATGGCGTCCTGTGGCAGCGCCAAGCAGTCGTCCGGAGGCGGCTCCTCGGGCACCGCGGCCGCCGCGAGCGGCAGCGCCTCCGTGGGGGCCGTCCGGATCGGCCTGCTGCTGCCGGAGACCAAGACCACCCGCTACGAGCAGTTCGACCGCCCGCTGATCGAGCAGAAGATCAAGGAGCTCGCGCCGGAGGCCCAGATCGACTACTACAACGCCAACCAGGACGCGACGGTCCAGCAGACCCAGGTGGACACCGCCCTCACCAAGGGCGACAAGGTGCTGATCCTGGACGCGGTGGACTCCAAGTCGATCCAGTCCTCCGTCCAGAAGGCCCACGACGCGGGCGTCAAGGTGCTCGCCTACGACCGCCTGGCCCAGGGCCCGGCCGACGCGTACGTCTCCTTCGACAACCACAAGGTCGGCCAGCTGCAGGGCCAGGCCCTGGTCGCGGCGGTGGGCGACAAGGCCAACGCCGGCCAGATCATCATGATCAACGGCTCGCCCACCGACCCCAACGCGGCCGACTTCAAGGCCGGCGCGCACAGCGCCATCGACGGCAAGCTGAAGATCGGCAAGGAGTACGACACCCCGCAGTGGGACCCGAACCTGGCCAACCAGGAGGCGGCGGCGGGCATCACCGCGATCGGCCCGAGCAACGTCGTCGGCATCTACTCCGCCAACGACGGCATGGCCGCCGGTATCGCCACCGCGCAGAAGGCGGCCGGCATCAACACCCCGCTCACCGGCCAGGACGCCCAGCTCGACGCCATCCAGCGGATCCTGATCGGCACCCAGACCATGACGGTCTACAAGCCGTTCAAGCCGGAGACCGACGCCGCGGCCGAGATGGCCGTCGCCATGGCCGCCGGCGGCACCCCCGGCCCCTCCCTCGCGCCCACGACGGCGACCAACGGCAGCAACAACAAGGTGCTGGCCAACCTGCTCACCCCGATCGTCGTCAACAAGGACAACGTCAAGACCACCGTGGTCCAGGACGGCCTCTACACCGTCGCCCAGATCTGCACGCCGGACTACGCCGCCGCCTGCCAGGCCGCCGGTCTCACGTAACCGACGTCGCCCTCCCGGCGGCGCTCGTCCGACGCCGCCCTCCCGACGTCCCCCCTCGAACCCGAACAGGCCCCGCCTCCACGACGGAGGCGGGGCAAGGGAGTTGGTCACTGTGGCAGGTGAGACCGTACTGGCCCTGCGTGGGGTCTCCAAACGGTTCGGCGCCGTCCAGGCGCTCACCGACATCGAACTGGAGGTGCGCGCCGGCGAGGTGGTGGCCCTGGTCGGCGACAACGGCGCCGGCAAGTCCACCCTGGTCAAGGCCATCGCCGGCGTGCACCAGCCCGACGAGGGCGTCATCGAGTGGCAGGGCAGGCCGGTGAGCATCCACCGGCCGCAGGACGCCCAGCAGTTGGGCATCGCGACGGTCTACCAGGACCTCGCGCTCTGCGACAACCTCGACGTGGTCGGGAACCTCTTCCTCGGCCGCGAGATCCGGCGCTTCACCATCCTCGACGAGGTCGCGATGGAGAAGCGCTCCCGGGCGCTGCTGGACACCCTCTCCATCCGCATCCCCAGCGTGCGGATCCCCGTCGCCTCGCTCTCCGGTGGTCAGCGCCAGGTCGTCGCGATCGCCCGCGCGCTGATCGGCTCGCCCAAGGTCGTGATGCTGGACGAACCCACCGCGGCCCTCGGCGTCGAGCAGACCGCCCAGGTGCTCGACCTGGTCGAGCGGCTGCGCGAGCAGGACCACGGCGTGATCCTGATCAGCCACAACATGGCGGACGTGATGGCCGTCGCGGACACCGTCGCGGTGTTGCGCCTCGGCCGCAACAACGGCGTCTTCGACAAGCGCTACACCAACCAGGAAGCGATCATCTCGGCCATCACCGGGGCCACGGACAACGCCGTGACCCGTCGGAAGGCCCGGGGCCAGGAGGGTTCCGAGTGAGCGAGAACATTCCCGGGGGCCCCCCGGGCGGCGAGCCCGAACACCACCGCGTCCCGCTGCCCGAGGACAGCATGCCCGTCGGCGGCGTCAACGCGCCCGAGCCGGTCGCCCCCGGGGCGACCCCCGCCGTCGACCCCCGGCTGATCGTGCGCCAGGAGGGCGTCAAGGGCTACCTCGGGGAGTTCCGCCGCCGCCTGAGCAGCGGTGAACTCGGCTCGCTGCCCGTCGTGCTGGCGCTGATCGTGATCTGGGCCGTGTTCGGCAGCCTGAACAGCAGTTTCCTGTCCGCCCAGAACCTCTCCAACCTGTCCCAGCAGATCGTCGGCACCGGCATGATCGCGATCGGTGTGGTCTTCGTGCTGCTGCTCGGCGAGATCGACCTCTCGGTCGGCTCGGTCAGCGGTCTGTGCGCCGCGATCTACGCCGTCCTGAACGTCACCCACGGCGTGAACGAGTGGGTGGCGCTGCTCTGCGCCCTCGTCGGGGGTGCCGTGGTCGGCTGCATCCAGGGCGTCTTCTTCGCCAAGGTCGGGGTCCCAGCCTTCGTCGTCACCCTCGCCGGTAACCTCGGCTGGAACGGCCTGATGCTGCAGATCCTCGGAGCCACCGGCACCGTCAACCTCTCCGGCAACGACATCGTCTCCAAGCTCTACAGCACCATCTACGGCCAGCAGATCGCCGCCTACGGCGCGGCGGCCGTCGGTGTCCTGCTGTTCCTGTTCGCCTCGCTGGTCGACACCCGCCGGCGGCAGGCCGCGGGCGTGCCGTCCCGCCCGACGACCGACATCGTGCTGCGGACCGTCCTGCTGGCGATCGTCGCCTTCCTCGCCGCCTACACGCTCAACCAGTACAAGGGTCTGCCGCTCGCGCTGCTGATCTTCCTGATCTTCATCGTGGTGCTGGACTTCGTGCTGCGCCGCACCTCGTACGGCCGCCAGGTGTTCGCGCTCGGCGGCAACATCGAGGGTGCCCGGCGCGCGGGCATCAACGTGGCCTGGATCCGGATCACGGTCTTCACCATCTGCTCCACGATGGCGGCGGTGGGCGGTCTGTTCCTGGCCGCGCAGATCCAGTCCGCCAGCCAGACCTCCGGCGGCGGCAACCTGCTGATGAACGCCATCGCGGCGGCCGTCATCGGCGGCACCAGCCTGTTCGGCGGGCGCGGCAAGACCTGGTCCGCACTGCTCGGTGCGCTGGTGATCGGCTCGATCCAGTCCGGGATGAACATCCAGGGCCTGAGCAACGCCATCCAGTTCATGATCACCGGTGCGGTGCTGCTCGCCGCCGTCGTGGTCGACTCGCTGGCCCGGCGCACCCAGAAGGCCGCCGGGCGGGCCTGAGCGCCCGCGCGCGGGCTCCGTGGCGGGCGTGGGTATCCGCGCGCGGGCTCCGTGGCGGGCGAGGGCATCCGCGTGCGGGCTCTATGCTGCGGGCATGCCGAATGAGCTGCGCATTCTTCAGCCGGCCGAGGACCTCGCCTTCATCCGGCGCGAGACCGAGCTGAAACCCGTCCCCTTCGTGCCCGAGGTCAGTCTGCACATGGCCGAGGACGCCATCGCCCTGTGGGAGACCACCGAGCGGGCGCGCGGGGAGGCCGGGCTGCCGCCGCCGTTCTGGGCCTTCGCCTGGGCCGGCGGCGTGGCCGTCAGCCGCTACGTGCTGGACCACCCCGAACTGGTGGCGGGCCGTACGGTGCTGGACGTCGCGGCCGGGTCCGGACTGGTCGGGGTGGCCGCAGCGCTGTGCGGCGCGACCTCCGTGCGCGCCGCCGAGATCGACGCCTACGCGGTGGCCGCGATCGGCCTGAACGCCGAGGCCAACGGGGTGCGGGTGGACGGCGCCCTGGTGGACCTGGTGGACGGGGACGGCGCCCCGGCCGAGGTGGTGCTCGCGGGCGACGTCTTCTACGAACGGGCCATGGCCGCCCGCTTCCTGCCCTTCCTGGAACGGGCCGCCGCGCGCGGCGCCACCGTCATCGTCGGCGACCCCGGCCGCGCCTACCTGCCGCGGGAACGGTTTACGGCGGTGGCGGCGTACCAGGTGCCGGTCGTCGCGGACCTGGAGGACACCGCGGTCAAGACCACCACGGTGTGGCGGCTCGGCTGACGTGCGCTCAACCCGCTCCGGAGCGATGGGGTTTCGGTGCGGGTGCGGTGCGGGTGTGGTGTCCGGGCGCCGCCGGTGCGATCGGTGACGCACGATCATGTCACGATGGTTACCGACTGGTAGTCCGATGATGTCCAGTCCGTGAAACCGCACCACCGTAAGGAGTCACGATGCGTCGACGCATCTCCGCCCTCGTCCTGACCGCAGCCCTGGCCGGCGGCGCCCTGGCGACGGTCGCCCAGGTCGCCACCGCGCAGCCCGCGGCCGCCGCCTCGATCACCGTTGACCTCAACAAGATGCGCCAGCAGGTCGCCGACCTGCGCCAGAAGGCCAACCGGCTGGACCACGAGGGCGAGCACGCCGCGGCCCGCAAGGCCCGCGCCCAGGCCGACGCGCTGCAGCGCCGGATCGACCAGATCGAGAAGTCCGAGGGCGGGACCACGCACCACTTCTGACGAACGCTGGTTCTGACGAAAGCTGCATACGGCGAAAGCCGCATACGGCGAAAGCTGCATCCGGCGAACGCCGCGCGATCGACGCCGCCCGCCCCGCCCGCCCGTCGGGCCGGGGCGGGCGGCGCCGTCGTTCCGTCGCCGGGGCGTCGGCCGTCCGGGGAGTGGAATTCCCGGTGGCGGGGCGGGATCGGCTGCTAGACAGGCCCGCATGACCGATCGGACAGCCCTGCGCCCCGCCAGCCCCGACGAGATCCCCGCCCTGCTCGCCCTCTGGGCCCGGGCGGCCAAGGGCACCAGCATCACGGACGACGCGGCGGGCGTGGCCGCGCTGCTCGCCCGCGACCCCGAGTGCCTGATCGTCGCCACCCCGGCCGACGACCCGACGACCCTCCTCGGCACCGTGATCGCCGGCTGGGACGGCTGGCGCTGCCACCTCTACCGCCTCGCCGTCGACCCCGAGCACCGCCGCAGGGGCATCGGCGCCGCCCTGCTCGCGGCCGCCGAGGAGCGCTTCGCCGCGCTCGGCGGCCGCCGCGCCGACGCCATGGTGCTGGACGACAACGCCCTCGGCCACCGCACCTGGCAGGCCGCCGGCTACCAGCCGGAGCCGCAGTGGAGCCGCTGGGTCAAGCCGCTGGCGGGCTGATCCCGCACGGCCGGGCCCGGGGTGGGCCCGGCCGTCCCGGGTGCCGCGCGCGTGCCGGCGGTCGCGCGGTCAGCCGCGCAGGGCCGCCAGCCAGGCCTCGACCTCGTCGGAGCGGCGGGGGAGGGCGGCGGAGAGGTTCTCGTTGCCGCCCTCCGTGACCAGGATGTCGTCCTCGATCCGCACACCGATGCCGCGGTACTCCTCGGGCACCGTCAGGTCGTTCTGCTGGAAGTAGATGCCCGGCTCGACGGTGAGCACCATGCCCGGCTTCAGCGGGCCGTCCACGTGGATCTCGGTGAGGGAGTGGGCGCAGTCGTGGACGTCGATGCCCAGCATGTGGCCGGTGCCGGCCAGCGTGAAGCGGCGGTGCAGGCCCAGCTCGTACACCTTGTCGGCGGTCAGGTCGCCGAACAGCCCCCAGGAGGTGAGGTGTTCGGCGAGCTCGCGCTGGGCGGCGCGGTGGAAGTCGCGGAAGTCCGCGCCCGGCTTGACGGCGGCGATGCCGGCCTCCTGGGCCGCGAACACGGCGTCGTAGACCTTGCGCTGCAGGTCGGTGAAGCGGCCACTGACCGGCAGGGTGCGGGTGATGTCGGCGGTGTAGAGGTGGTTGGTCTCCACGCCCGCGTCGAGCAGCAGGAGGTCGCCGGGCTTGGCGTGGCCGTCGTTGCGCACCCAGTGCATGGTGGTGGCGTGCGGCCCGGATGCGGCGATGGTGCCGTACCCGACGTCATTGCCCTCGACCCGGGCCCGGACGAAGAAGGTGCCCTCGATCAGCCGCTCCGCCGTCTCGGTGTCGGTGCCGAGCACGCGCACCACGTCCTCGAAACCGCGGGCGGTGGCCGCGCAGGCGAAGCGCAGCTCGGCGATCTCGAACTCGTCCTTCACCAGGCGCAGTCCGGACAGGAAGGCCTCGAACTCCTCGTCCCGCTCGGCGGCCGCCCGGCCGTCGAGCGCCGCCTCCACGCCCGCGTCGTGGCGGCGCAGCACCCGCACCGGGCCGGTGGCCGCGCGCAGGTCGGCGTGCACGGTGCGCACGTCCCGGCAGGGCAGGCCGAGCAGCCGCTCGCTCTCGGTCAGGCTGTTGCGGCGGCCGTCCCACAGCTCGCCGTGGGTGTCCAGCCAGAACTCGCCGTTGTCGGTCTCCGAGCGGTTGCGCAGGTAGAGGACGGCGGTGTGGCCGCTCGCGCCGGTCGGCTCCAGCACCAGCACGGCGTCCTGGGACTGGTCGCCGGTCAGGTAGGCGTAGTCGGAGGACGGGCGGAACGGGTAGTCGGTGTCGTTGGCCCGCACCTTGGGGTTGCCGGACGGGACCACCAGCAGCTCGCCGGGGAAGGCGGCGGACAGCTCGGCGCGGCGGCGGGCGGTGTGCGCGGCCTGCGGGACCGGCTCCAGCGCGGTGCGCTCGGTGTCGGCCCAGCCCTGCTTCATGTTCTCGGCGAGTTCGTCCGTGACGCCGCGGGTCAGGCCGTTCTTCCGGTACTTGATGGTGTCGGCGGGCTCGGTCACTACGGTCTCCTGATGAGGGTGGTGGATGCGACGTGCTTCGCTACGCTGCCCCGTCCGTCGGCATGCGTCCCGTACGGTATATCGAACAGTGCCGGGAGAGAAGAGGTCGAGCGTGAACGAGGCCGGGGAATCCGTCCGGGGCGGCCAGTCCGTCCACAGCGGGCAGTCCGTTCACGGCGGGCGGACCGGTCACGGCCAGGAGGCCGGGGCCGGGGAGTCCGTCCGGGGCGTCCTCGCCGCCAACCTGAAGCGGGTGCGGGCGCAGCACGGGCTGTCGCTGTCCGAGCTGTCCCGGCGGGCCGGGATCGGCAAGGCGACCCTCTCCCAGCTGGAGTCCGGCGCCGGCAACCCGACCCTGGAGACCGTGCTCGGGCTCTCCCGGGTGCTCGGCGTGCCGATCTCCGACCTAGTGGAGGCGCGGCCCGCCGACGAGGTGACGGTGGTGCGGGCGGCCGACGTCGAGGTGCTGAGCGGCCGGGGCGTCGACCTGCGCCCGCTGCGCCGGATCGAGTCCGGGGACGCGGTGTTCGAGATCTACGACCAGCAGGTGCGCACGGACGGCACCCAGATCTCCGGCGGCCACATCGGCACCGAGCACACCATCGTCCAGGCCGGGCGGCTGCGGGTGCGGGCGGGCCGCCGCGAGGTCGAGCTCGGCCCCGGCGACTACGTCGGCTTCGACGCCTCGCTGCCGCACTCGTACACCGCCGTGGGCGGCGAGCCGGTCCGCTCGGTGCTCCTGCTGCAGTACCGCGCGGAGCAGCGGCTGCACCTGGCGGATGCGGCGGAGCCGGTGGGTGGGTCGGTGGGCGGGTCGGTGGGTGAGCCGGTCCTGCCGGCCGCCGGGCGACCGGCACTGGGGCCCTCGCTGCGCCACGACGACCACTGACGGAGCCGGTTCGCCGAGCAGCTCCGATCGTTCGGTTTACCGAACTCACCGGAGCGGCGCCCGGGGGCCCGCTCTCCTCGGGCGGCGCCCCGGCCCCCACTCCCCTCGTGGTGGGGGCCGGAACGAGCCTGCGCCGCACCGACCGGGAGAGCATGCCAAGCGTGGCGGGGCCGTTGCCATGCATTAGCCTCTGGGCCTAATGGTCAAGATGGTCAAGCTGGTCAAGAAAGCGCCAGGTCACGGCGGTTGCGGGGAACCGGGGGGCGGTTCGTGATCACACTGAGGTTCGGGGTCGCGGACCTCGCGAAGACCCGGTTCGTCATCTCGCCGCTCGACCACCTGATGGCCGGCACGGCCCGGCTGGGCGTGCACCAGTGCGTCGGGCTGCGCAGCGAGCGCTGGTGGCGCGAGGTCCGCCGCCATGTGCCGCACCGGGCCGGACGCTTCCTCGACCTCGTCAACGCGAGCGCGATCGGCGTCCCCAGCTTCATGGCGGCGGACCTCGACGCCGTCCGGCGGCAACTGACCGACGAGCTCGACGCGATCCTCGCCGTCCCGCAGCAGACCGTCGACGAGGACCTCGCGATGTTCGGCAGCGAGACCGAACTCCCAGCCGTTCTGGCCCGGTTGCGCGACGACGGCACCCGGGGAATGCGCGAGGTCAGCGACGGCGCGTGGGCGCTGTTCCGCTCCTGCCTGGCCGCGGACTGGCCCGAGATCCGCCGCGCCCTGGAGGCCGACATCGCCGCCCGCGCCCGCACCGCCGCCCGCTCCGGCATCGGCGCGGTGCTCGGCTCGCTGCACCCGAACGCGGTCTGGCGGGACGAGGGCGTGCTGGAGTGCACCATCGCCGACCTGGAGGGCACCTTCGACCTGGACGGCCGGGGCCTGGAGCTGCGGCCCAACTACTTCCTCCAGCACGGCATCGGCCTGCTCGCCGGACAGGACCGCCAGAGCCTGCTGCTCCACCCGGTCGGCTCCCCGGCCGTCGAGTCCCCGTCCCGGCCGCCGGCCGCCGACGGCCTCGCCGCCGTCCTCGGGCCCGCCCGGGCCCGCGTGCTGCGCGCCATCGCCGGCAGCCCCTGCTCCACCACCGAACTCGCCCACCAGCTCGGCGTCACCCCGCCCTCCGCCTCCGCCCACGCCACCGCCCTGCGCGGAGCCGGCCTGATCGTCACCCGGCGCGAGGGCAAACAGGTCCGCCACACCCTCACCGAGGTCGGCCACGACCTCCTGCTCGACAACCCGGCACCCCCGGCGCCCGCCGCGTGAACCGCGCAGGTCGCGGCCGGGCAGGGCCGAGGGGCTGACGGCCCTGGGGGGTGTCCGGTCAACCGAAATGTCCGACTGTCCGCCCGGGTGCACGAACGATGTGGAAACGGGCCGTGAATGTTCCTCCACAGGGGTGCCGTTTCGGCCGACCCGTCGAGCCCCTGGTCGGAGAGTGCGCGGCGGTGGACGGTGGCCCGCGTTCGTGGAGCCGCCCGGCGGGTCCGGCGGCGCATCGGCCCTGCGTACGGGCCATGAGAGCCGTGGTTCGCCCCGTGGTTCCCCGGCCGTCGCGGACGGCCGGCCCGGCCGACGGAGACCCCGTCGGGGCCACGTGACCGGTACCGGTCGGCGCTCGGACACCCCTGCCGCCCGCCGCCGGGGCGGGCATCATGGGCCGCGACGGGACGTCGCGGAACGGGCGGAACAGGAGTCGACCGATGAGAAGGCCGATGGTGGAGTTCGGCTGCGCGAAGTGTTACGGCGGGGACGCGCAGGCGGTGTGGCGCGGGCAGCGGGAGGGCTTCGAGCACGAGACCGACGTGGTGGACGGCTCGCGCTTCGCCGTGGACGTCCGGCGCTGCCGGGGCTGCTCGCAGCAGTTCGTCTGGATCTTCACCGAGTCCGTCGACTGGATGGGTGGCGACGACTCCCGGCACGTGACGGTCATGCCGCTGACCGCCGCCGAGGCCACCGGCCTGGCCACGGGCACGCTGCGCCCCCTCGACCTGGGCGCGCTCGGCCGCGACCGCCGCCACCTGAACCACGACTGGCCCACCGGCGGGCCGGCCAGCCTCCACTGGAACTCCGGGCCGTTCCGGGTCGCGGGAGCCGGCTGAGGCCCGTCGAGGCCTGTCCAGGCCCGTCGAAGCTCGTGGATGCTCGTTGAAGCCAGGGCCCGGCCTGCGGCGATAATGATCTCTCTGAGGACGACCCACGGGGCCAGGGGGATGGAATGAGCGAAGCGACCACCGAGTTCGGCTGCGCGCAGTGCTACGCCGAGGACGCGCGGGAGGCGTGGGACCGTCAGGGCGACGGGTTCGAGCGCGAGGCGAGGGTGGTGAAGGACTCGCACTTCTCGGTCAGCGTCCGGCGCTGCCTCGCCTGCTCGCAGCGGTTCGTCTGGATCTTCACCGAGTTCGTCGACTGGCGCGGCGGCGACGACGCCCAGTACGACACGATCATGCCGCTCACCGACGCCGAGGCCGCCGACCTGGTCGCCGGCACGCTGCGCCCGCTCGACCTGGGCGCGCTCGGCCGCGACCGTCGCCACCTGAACCACGACTGGCCCAGCGGCGGGTCGGCCCGGCTGGGCTGGAAGTCGGGACCGTTCATGGTGAGCGAAGGCGGCTGAGGCACCGGCGACGATCCCGCTCCCTCGGGCCGGCAGCGCCGCCCTGGCGAGAAGCTCCCTGCGAGGTCGGTGCGGCGACTGAGGCCACGTGAGCGCTGACGACCTACGACCTCTTCGGTCTGGACGACCGCGACGGACACTTCCGGTGGTGCGCGGAACTGCCGCGCCGCGACGCGGTGTTCAGCGGTTGACACGGGCGTCCGCCACCACCTCTCCGCGCTGCACCAAGGCCTGAACCCGCACGGGAAGTCGGCCACGCCGACTTCCCGTGCGTGTGAGTCGTCGGCTGCTTGTCCGACGTGGCGTCGTTCTCCGGCGGCGGGTCTACACTCCCACGGTGGATGAGATCCGGCTCGGTCTCGGTCGGCGCGCCCTGCTGCGCAACAGGTGGACGATCGTCGGCCTGAGCGTGCTCTGGGGTGGGGTGGCCGCCGCGATCTGGTGGCTTCCGGGAACCGGGACCGGCGGCCGGCCCGATCCGGATCGCGGAGTGGCCGAGATCGTGATCGCGGCGCTGTGGTTGCTGCTGATGATGTCCATGGTCGATCAGGCCGTCGGCACCACGCGCCTGACCCCCGATCACGTACACCTGCGGGGCCTCCTGACGAGGCGGTCGGTCCCGTGGGCGGAGATCGCCCGCTTCGAGGAGCGCCGACGGTACACCCCGCGCGGCGGCTCGTACCGGGAGGTCCGCCTGCACCGGGTGAAGGGCCGCCCGCTCAAGCTGCCCGGCCTCCTCACCAGTGGCAGGCGCGACCGCGAGTTCATCCTGAACCTCGCCAGGCTGAACGGCTACGGGGCATCGGTCCAGGCCGCCGTGTGCGGCCCCCGGCCTCGGCGGAGGCCCGGATCGGGCCCGGGAGCGCTTCGATCAGGTCGGCGACACCGTCGGTGAGTTCATCCGCTCGTCGGATCTCCCCGAGGGCGCGCAGAGCGGCGGTCGTCGCCGCCATCGCCCCGTTCGTCCTCCGGTTCGTCATCCGGGGGCTCAGCCGAGGACGGTGACCAGTGCGCTGCCCTGGTGGGGCGAGCGGCGCGGGGGTGAGGCGTTGATCGGCTGTCTACCGGCCGCTGCGAGGGTGCGGACGCTTGGTCACACGCGAGTAAGGAGCGTCCTCAGTGGTTCGGAAGGTTGTTGTCCGCGCGGTGGTTGCCGGTGCGGCGGTGCTGGTGTCGGTGCTGGGCGCCGTCGTCGGGGGTACGGGAGATCCCGGACGGCACGGCTCGCCGCCGGGGGCCTGCGGCGGTTCGGCCGACGTGCGGTGCCTGGCGAGCAAGGTGGCGTGGAACGGGACCGGTCTCGTGATCGTCAATCCGCGCGGGGTGTGAGGGCCCGGTCGGCGGTGGCCAGCGCGGTCACCAGTGGCTTCGCGTCGGCGGACTCCGGAGCGCTCAGCCGGCTGAGCAGCAGGTGGGCCTCCGCCTCGTGATGCCGGGCGGCCGGGTGGTCGCCACGGGCGGTCAGGGCGTTGGCCAACACCAGGTGGGCGAGGGCGCGTTCGCGCTGTCGCCCACCTTCCGTCGCCAGGGCCAGGGCGCGCTCCGCCTCGACGACGGCCTCGTGGACCCGGCCGAGCAGGCGCAGGATGTCGGCCAGGCGGCTGCGCGCGGCCGACTCGCGGTCCAGGTCGCGGGCGGGGAGCGCGCGGTCGATGCACAGACGCATCTGCGCGGCGGCGTCGTCGAGCCGGCCCAGGACCTGGTGGGCGAGGCCGAGGACGTAGTGCACGTAAGCGGTCATCGCGGGGTCCGTTGCTCCGGTGACGGCGCTCGGTTCGGGGAGCAACAGACGGCAGGTCTCCGCCGCCGTGGCCGCCTGACCGCTGCGGATCCGGGACAGGGCCGCGTTCGCCGTACTCGCCACCTCGCCCGAACGGTGGCCCAACCGCCGGGCGAGCAGCGCCGCCTCGTCGAAGGCGGCGATCGCCTCCCCGTGCCGGCCCTCCGCCTGGGCGATCAGGCCCAGGTCGTTGAGGGCCTGCCGCAGGACGGCGCGGTCACCCGCCTCCTGGCAGGCCTCGGCGGCCCGGCGGGCCTCGGCGCCCGCTTCGTCCAGCCGGGCCCGGGCCAGCAGGATCGTGCCCAGGAGGAAACGGGAACGGCCCTCGGCCGCGCGGTCGCGGCCTTCGACGGCGGCGGCGACGAGGATGCGGGCCGCTTCCTCCGCCCGGCCGCCGAACGCGCCGAGGCCCAGCGGGCTGAGCGCGATCAGGAGGTCGATGGCGGAGCGCAGCCCGGCCGGTTCGTCCGTCGCGACGGCCGCCGCGAGTGCGACCGCGCCCGGTGTCTCGGCGCGCGCCCAGCGGCGGGCGTCGGCCAGGTCGGCGAAGGGCGGCCGGGCGGCCGACGGCGCGGTCGGCTCGCCGAAGACGTCGGCCACCGGGTCGCCGGGGACGGCGAGGGCGAAAGCCGTGCGGGCCCGCCCGAGGAGGAGAGTCAGCAGTCGGTGGTGAGCAGAGCTGCGTTCGGCTTCGTCGAGGCGCAGGGAGGTCCGGCGGGCGAAGGCGCGCACCAGATCGTGGAAGCGGTAGCGACCGGCGCCTAGCGACTCCAACAGGGCCTGGTCCACCAGGGATTCGGCCAGCCGCTCCGCCTCGTCCTCCGGCAGGTCGAGGACGGCGGCCGCCGACTCCAGGCCGATGTCCGGCTCCACCCAGGAGAGCATCCGGAACGTCGTCGCCAGGGGCGGGGGGAGCAGACGGTAACTGACGTCGAAGACCTGCTCGATGGCAAGGTCGCGGGTACGGAGTGCGGCGATGCCCTCGCGGTCGTCGGCCAGCCGGCGCAGGAGATCGGTGATCGGCTGGTCCGGGGCGGCGGCCAGTCTGGCGGCGGCGATCCGCACGGCGAGGGGAAGCCGGCCGCACGCCTCGACCAGCAGCTCGGCCGCGGCGCCCTGGACACACCGGCGGGCCGAGCCGATGACGGAGTCGAGCAGGCCGACCGCCTCCTGCGAACTGAACACGTCCAGCGGGAGGTTCAGGACCGACGGCACGCTGTAGAGCACCGTGCGGCTGGTGACGAGTACCGCGCAGTCGGGGGAACCGGGGAGGAGGGGCTGGATCTGGGCGTCATCGCGGGCGTTGTCGAGGAGGATGAGCAGCCGCTTGCCGGCGCTGGCCGTCCGGAACAGGGCGGACCTGCCCGCGAGGTCCTTGGGCACGACCGACGGCCGGACGCCCAGGGTGGTCAGGAAGTCGGCCAGGATGTCGGACGCGCTGGCCGGCACCAGGTCGGCGCCTCGCAGGTCCGCGTAGAGGCGGCCGTCGGGGAAGTCGGGGCGGAGGCCGTGGGCGGCGCGGACAGCGAGGGCCGTCTTTCCGACGCCCGCCATGCCGGTGACGGTCACCAGGCGCAGGCCGGGGCCCGGGTGGTCGGTCAGGGCACGGTGGATGTCGGTGACGTGGTGCTGCCGACCGGTGAAGTGCGGGAGGGCTGGGGGGAGCTGGTCGGGGGCGGTCAGTTCGTCGCGCAGGGCGGCGAGTTCGGGGCCCGGTTCGATTCCCAGATGCTCGACGAGTCGGGAATGGAGGGAGTCGTAGACGGCGCGGGCCGCCGGGGTACGGCCCTGGCGGTGCAACGCGCGGATGAGGAGGCCCTGCAGCCGCTCACGGAACGGGTGGTCGGCGGCCAGCGCCTCCAACTCCGGGAGGAAATCAGAGAACTCGGAGGGGTCGGCGGCGAGGGTGACGTCGAGCGCGAGGCGCTCCTCCAGGAGGGTGAGGCGGAACTCCGAGAGCCGTTCCCGCTCGCGATCGATGAGGCGGCCGGACAGGTCGGCGAGCGGTTCGCCCTGCCAGAGCGCGAGGGCTTCGGCGAGGTGGGCGCGGGCGCGTCGGGGTTGGTCGGCGGAGCACCTGGCAGCCAGCTCGTGGAGATGTTTGGCCCGCCACAGGTCGATGAGGTCCGCGTCGATCGCCAGCCGGTACCCGCGCGCCTGGGAGAGCAGGACGGTGGGGGTGTCGCGGGTAGGCTCCAGCAGTTTTCGCAGCTGGGAGACGTACGAGCGCAAGGCCACGACGGGGGAACCGGGCGGCTGGTCGCCCCATAGGTCGTCGATCAGCTCGTCGACGGTGACGACCGAGTCGGGCCGGAGCAGGAGGGCGGCCAGGACGGACCGCTGCCGAGGCGCGCCCAGTTCGAGGACAGTGCCGGCACGGTGCACCCGCAGCGGGCCGAGTAACGCGAAGCTGAGCGGATTCCGATCACCGGCTAACGGCAAGGTGCTCCCCCTGATGGGCAGATGAGGCGGATCAGACGGTGCCGAAGTCTCCGGCCTTGATGCCGACGATGAACGACTGCCAGGCGTCCGAGCCGAAGGCGAGCTGCGGGCCGTGGGGGTCCTTGCTGTCGCGGACGGGGAGGAGGCCGGGAAGGCCGGGCGCGACCTCGACGCAGTTGCCACCACCGCTGCTGTACGAGGACTTCAGCCAGGAGGTGGGCTGGACCGTCGTGATGGGGAACATGGCGTGGAACTCCTTGAGGCGCGTGCAGACGAGGTGGATCAGACGGTGCCGAAGTCTCCGGCCTTGACGCCGGAGATGAAGGACTGCCAGGCGTCCGAGCCGAAGGCGAGCTGCGGGCCGTGGGGGTCCTTGCTGTCGCGAACGGGGAGGACGCCCGGAAGGCCGGGCGCAACCTCGACGCACTGGCCACCACCGTTGCTGTACGAGGACTTCAGCCAGGAGGTGGGCTTGGCGGCTGCGATGGGGAACATGGCGTGGAACTCCTTGAGACGCGTGCGGATGAGGCTTAGCGAGTCCTCACATGACAGAGCTTGGGCCTGCAACCAATCGTATGTCCTTGCGAGAGAGCGAATCTGCTCTTCGTCGTCGCGCTCGACGTATCCTCGTTGGATGGTTTCGAGGTAGGCCATCCACTTGTCGTCCGGGCTGGTCAGCAGTGTGAACTGCATGGTCGTCGGGACGTGTTCGCCGAGGCTGAACGGCGCGATCTGCAGTGTGACGTGCGGAAGGTCGGCCACGCTCTCCAGCCGACGAAGCTGCTCGGCCATGACGAAAGGGCCGCCAACGGGCCGCAGGCAGCTCTCGTCCATGACGATGTGGATGGAGGGTGACGGTTCGCGGTACAGGATGGACTGCCTGGCCATGCGGACATTCAGGCGTTCGATGGCCCTGTCTTCGGGGATCTCGCCTCTTCGGGCCGCAGCGTTGATGAGTGCCGAGGCATAGCTCCGAGTTTGGAGCAGACCGGGAATGACGTTCAGTTCGTAGATCTTGAGAGCGGTCGCCTTCGTCTCGTGCTCGATGTAGGCGAAGAATCCGCCGATCAGAGTGCTGCTCTTCGTGCTCCAGTACAGGAGTTCAAGCGCTCCGCAGGTGTCGAGCACCTTGTCGGCTCGCCGGAGGAGGTTCAGCGGAGCGGGACGGGCACCGGTCTCGATCAGGGAGATCAGGGAGTCGCTGTAGTTGATGAGTTCTCCGAGTTCGACCTGGGTGAGCCCCCTCGCCTTGCGGAAGCGGCGCAGTTGGACGCCGATGACCTTGTTCGGGGAGGCGGTCGAATCAAGTTCCGGCTCGGGCATGGTGATCACTCGATTCCACAACATGCGCTGTCAAAGAAAAGCTCTTCCGATGCTAGCCACAACTGGCCACTCTAGGTGAGGAGTTAGCAACAGAGAGGAATTAGTCGGTGGATATGACGAACACTCAATCTGGCGAAAGCCTGGTCCTCCGACGGAACTTCCCGCCCTGCCTCTGTGTGCAGTGCGGCGATTCCGTCCCCGAGGCCCGCCTGAACGCCCACTCCGTAGCCCCGGCGGCGCCGCCCGTCCGACGGGTGGCACCGCCCCCCGTCCCCTACCGCCCCTCCTCCGTCGGCGAGCGGGTCTTCGACGTCCGCTCCGGCCGCTGGGCCGCCTTCATGGGCTGGCAGCACGGCCTCGCCTTCCTCCGCCCCCTCGGCGGCGGCATCGAGTGGGACACCGAAGCGCGTTGGATCACGAACACCGAACAGTGAGATGCCCCATGAGCAGCATGATCGACAAGATCACGGCCGAGGACCGTCGTATCGCGGCCGACATTCTCGACGACCTCCAGGCCGTCCTGAGCGCCGCCGCCGTCAAACTCCCCTCCCTCGGCATCGATTGGCGCTCGGCCAAGGCGACCGGGGTCATCCTGATCGACCTCGGGGCCGCCCGGCCGGACGTCATCGAGCGGCTGGTCGTCGTCCTCCGCAGAGGTATGCGGCCGTAGCCGCCGCCGGCGTCATCGCCGGCGGCTCCCTCGCGATCGCCGGGATCGCGGTCCTGCTGATCCCCGAGGGTGTCCCGGCCCCGGCGCGCGGCCTGGTGTTCGTCCTCGTCCTCCTCGCCGCCTCGACGGGCGGGTTCGCGTTCGCCGCCGGGTGGATGAGGACCAAACCCTAGACGAGGGCCCGAACGGGAGGTCTATGCTCTGGCCGAGCAACTGGGGGGATCATGGCGCGGAAAGCGTCCGGCATGCCGCTGTACAACAGAACGACGCTGGTCATCGGGCTCATCGTGTTCGGTGGCTTCATCCTGCTGAGCCTGGTGGCGATGGGCGCGCAGGCCCGCTACCACTTCCGCTACGCCGATGCCGAACGCGTCCAGGCCACGGTGGTGACGGCGGAGTACACCGGCCCGATGGGGCAGCGGCCGGGCAGGATCGTGCTGGCGCTGGCCGACGGCCGGGAGGTCACGCCCGACCACGACCTGGGTGGGGTGCCGGCCGGGCTTGCGCCGGGCGCGGTGCGGACCGTGCTCATCACCCCGGACCGGCCGTCCACGGTGGCGTTCCCGGTGCAGGTGGGGTGGGGGTCCGTGCTGGTCCCGTGGGTGCTGCCGCTGCCGGTCGGTGTGGTCGGTACGGCGGGAATGCTGCTCTACCGCGCCTTCTGGGGCCACGCGCCGGTCGCGAAGTAGGGGATCCGACGCGGCGGCCGGGGCCCTTCTCGGGTACCCGGCCGTGTGCCGGCGGGCGCGGCCGGGGCACACTGGGCTCATGAACTTCGGGGTGGGGATTGGCGAGCGTGGTCAGGACGAGACTGGGGCCCACCGGGCCGTACTGAGGCGCGCGGCCGAGGAGCAAGGGCTCGTCCTGCCCGAGACGGACAGCAAGTGGCGTCATCTCGTGGAGTACGTCGACGAGGAAGGCCTCCGACGCGTGGCGGTGGAGCCGCCCGACAGGCGGCGGCGGACCTACCGGGTGGACCTCAGCTCCCACGGCACCCGTCTGGCCTGGGGGCGGACCTCGGACCCGGCCAAGGTGGCGACGGCGACGGCGGCGTGGACGGGCGGCGCGGGACTCGAAGGGACCCGGGCGCGCGCCTCGTTCGTCCGGTTCAGTCCGTGGGCCCTCGTCCACGAGCGGGAGCCGCTCGGTGCGGTCGAGTTGGCCTGGTGCCTCAAGCTCGACCGCGTCCACATGCCGCCGTACAACCGGCACCCGCGTGTCCACGCGCTGCTGGCGGCGGCGTACGCCCAGCCGGTGCTCCGCCGGCTGAGGCCGGTCAACAGCCACTTCGACCTCTGGTTCTCCACCGGCGTCCAGCGGGACGGCGGCGTCGGGTTCGTCGTCCGCCCGTACGACGAGGGGCTGTACGGGGTGTGGCACCACAGCGAGTTGGTCGCGCGCACCGAGACGCCGGAGGAGGCCGTCGCCCTCGTGGTGGCCGCCCTCCCGGAGGAGCTCGGGCCGGCGAGCTGAGGCGACGCGGCGGGGTCCGTCTGTACGGCCGACTCCGGGAACGTGGGCTTCGGGCAGTGGCTCGAAGCCCACGTCGAACGAGCCGGTCCTCAGCTGTCGCTGAGGGCGTAGGTGCGGAAGGTGGCGAGCAGGGGCAGGACTTCGGTCTTGTTGGGGTCCTCGGTGACGGCCCTCATCGCGTCGATCACGGTGTGGGCGATGATCTTGGTGACGGAGAGGTCGTCCGGGGCGGCGAGGGTGCCCCAGGCCTTGAGCGACTGGGTGAGCAGCGCGCTCATCCGGGCGCCGATGTTGGAGCTGACCGCGTCCGAGATCTCCGCGAGTTCCTCGTCGCTCATGGTCGAGCGCAGGCCGAAGGCCAACGCCATGAGCGTGTCCATCGCGTGCTCGCCGTACGCGGCGACCAGCGCCGGCAGCGGCTGTTCACCGACGCTGCCCGCCGCCAGGGCGGACAGCGCCTCGTCGTCGTCCTTCCACGCCGCCTCCAGGGCGGCCAAGGCCCGCAGGGCCTCGTCTACGGTGAGCCCGTCTGTCATGGAAGGAACGGTATGCAGCCCGTAGCGCCCGTTCCCATGGTTCGGGCGCAGAGATCACACCTTCGAGCGAAGCCGGGCCTATTCGGCGCGATGGGCGTCCGCGAAGTGCTCCGCGTTCCACGTCCCGCCCAGCGGGGGGGCCAGGGAGGCGAGCGCGAGGTCGGCGAAGCCTCCGGCCGTGCCCGCGCGTTCGGGCAGGGCACCGACCAGCGGGGCGCCGGCCGAGCGGGGCAGGTCGGCGAGGTTGCAGCGTTCGGCGAGGCCGGGGTCGGTGGGCCAGGAGCCGACGAGCACGCCCGCGAGCGGGAGTTCGCGGGCTGCCAGGGCCTCCGCCGTGAGGGCGACGATGTTGAGCGTGCCGAGGCCGGCGGAGGCCACCAGCAGCACCTCGGCCGGCAGCCCGGCGTCGCGGACGGCCCGGGCCTGGTCGGCGAGGGTGCGGCCCCGGTCGTCGTAGCGGACGAGCAGGCCGCCCGCACCCTCGACCAGCACCAGGTCGTGCGTGGCGGCGAGGTCGGCGACCTCGGCCACCACCTCGGCGGGGGAGAGGTACGGCATCCCGGCCCGCCGCGCGGCGGTGTCGGGGGCGAGCGGCTCGGGGTAGCGGACGAGCTCACGGTACGTCAGTTCGCCTGCCAGGCGCCGGACTTCGTCCGCGTCGCCCGGCTCGTCCCCGGTCACGCCGGTCTGTCCGGGCTTGAGTACGGCGACCTTCAGCCCGGCCTGCAGCGCCGCCGAGGCGACGGCCGCGGTGGCGACGGTCTTGCCGACGTCCGTGTTGGTGCCGGTCACGAAGAGGACGCGGGCGCCCGTTTCCTGGTCGTGGGTGCTCATCCCGCCACCGCCGCGGCGGTCACGGCGGCAGCGATGCGTGCCACGTCCTCGTCCTCCGTCACATAGGGGGGCATCGTGTAGATCAGGTCCCGGAAGGGGCGCAGCCAGACGCCCTCCCGCGCGGCCGCCTCGGTGGCCGCCCCGACGTCGACCGGGTGGTCCAACTGCACCACGCCGATGGCCCCCTGGACCCGTACGTCGTGCACGCCGGGCACGTCCGCGGCCGCCGCGAGGCCGTCGCGCAGCCCGCCCTCGATGCGCTTGACCTCCAGTGCCCAGTCCTGTCCGAGCAGCAGGTCCAGTGAGGCGTTGGCGGCCGCGCAGGCCAGCGGGTTGCCCATGAAGGTCGGGCCGTGTGCGAGCACCGGCATCTCGCCGCGGCTGATCCCGTCCGCGATCTCGCCGGTGCACAGCGCGGCGGCGAGCGTCAGGTACCCGCCGGTGAGCGCCTTGCCGAGGCACATCACGTCCGGCGAGACGCCCGCGTGGTCGGCGGCGAACAGGGCGCCGCTGCGGCCGAATCCGGTGGCGATCTCGTCGAAGACGAGCAACACCCCGTACCGGTCGCAGAGTTCGCGCAGCATCCGCAGGTACGCGGGGGAGTGGAACTGCATGCCGCCCGCGCCCTGGACCACCGGCTCGACGATGACGGCGGCCAGCTCGTCGGCGTGACGCGCCATCAACTCCTCGAACTGCGCGGCGTATTCGGCGTCGAGCGGGGCGTCGAACCCGGCCGGCGGCTGCGGCGCGAAGAGCTGCCCGGGCAGCACCCCGCCCCACAGGTGGTGCATCCCGCCGTCCGGGTCGCAGACCGACATCGGGTGGAAGGTGTCGCCGTGGTAGCCGCCGCGCCAGGTGAGCAGCCGGCGCTTGCCCGGCCGTCCGACGGACTGCCAGTACTGCAGGCACATCTTCATCGCGACCTCGACCGAGACCGAGCCCGAGTCGGCGAGGAAGACGTGCTGCAGCGGCTCCGGCGTGATCTCGACCAGCCTGGCCGCCAGCCGGACGGCGGGCTCGTGGGTGAGCCCGCCGAACATCACATGGCTCATCCGCCCCAGCTGCTCGCGCACGGCCTCGTCCAGCGCCGGGTGCCGGTAGCCGTGGATCGCCGCCCACCAGGACGACATCCCGTCGACCAGCTCGCGTCGGCCGCCCGCGACGGGCTCGGCCAGGCGCAGCCGTACGCCCGACGCGGACTCGACCACGTACGGGGTGACGGTGCCGGGCATCGGCCCGTACGGGTGCCAGACGTGGGCGCGGTCGAGGGTGAGCAGCGTGTCCGCGGACAGCGGGGGCATGAGGGTTCTCCGAAGGGTCAGGCGTTGGGCGCGAGTTCGGTGCCGGCGCCGCGGCGGCGGACCTTGACGAGGTCGCTGCGGAGTTCGTCGTCCGAACCCTCGGCTGCCGGGGCGTCCGCGGCGTCCGCGGCGGCCTGCGCCGGGGCGTGGGAGTGCCCGCCGCACGGGCCGCAGCCGCCGCCGCTGCCGCAGGCCGAGGCCGCGGTGCCGCAGCCGCCGCCGGCCTGGGCGGCCTCGGCGATGTCGGCGCGGTGGCGCGGCAGGGTGGCCTCGCCGGCGCCCTCGACCTCGAAGCCGGCGTCCTTGATCATGTCGAGGTCGGTCTGGCCGGCCTGACCCTCGCTGGTCAGGTAGTCGCCGAGGAAGATGGAGTTGGCGATGTGCAGGCCGAGCGGCTGCATGGTGCGCAGGTGCACCTCGCGACCGCCGGCGATCCGCACCTCGGTGTCCGGGTTGACGAAGCGGACCATGGCGAGGATGCGCAGGCAGCGCTGCGGGGTGAGGTTCCACTCCTTGGCGAGCGGGGTGCCCTCGAAGGGGATCAGGAAGTTGACCGGGACGGAGTCCGAGCCCAGCTCGCGCAGCGCGAAGACCACGTCGACCAGGTCCTCGTCGCTCTCGCCCATGCCCGCGATCAGGCCGGAGCAGGCGGACAGGCCCGCGCCGTGCGCCTTCTGCACGGTGTCCACGCGGTCGGCGTAGGTGTGGGTGCTGGTGATGGCCCCGTAGGTGCCCTCGGAGGTGTTGAGGTTGTGGTTGTAGGCGTCGGCGCCGGCCGCCTTGAGCCGCTCCGCCTGGTTGTCGGAGAGCAGGCCGAGGCAGACGCAGATCTCGACCTCGGGGTCGGCGTCCTTGATGGCGGCCATGGTGTCGGTGACCCGGTCGATGTCGCGGTCCGTCGGGCCGCGGCCGCTGGCCACCAGGCAGACCCGCTTGGCGCCGCCGGCCACGCCGGCGCGGGCGGCGTCGGCGGCCTGGTCCGGCTTGAGCCAGGTGTACTTGAGGATCTCGGCCTTGGACCCGAGCCGCTGCGAGCAGTACGAGCAGTCCTCCGGGCAGAGCCCGCTCTTGAGGTTCACCAGGTAGTTGAGCTTGACCCGGCGGCCGAACCAGCGGCGGCGCACCTTGCCGGCCGCGGCGACCACGTCGAGCAGCTCGTCGTCGGTGGTGGCGAGGACGGCCAGGGCCTCCTCGCGGGTCGGGACTTCGCCGCGCAGGCCCTTGGCGGTGAGGGTATCGAGCAGATCCATGGGGCGATCCTGCCTGCTGGTGATCGAGCGGCGCCAGAGCAAACCCGCCAGAAGATCGGTGTGAGGATGTGCCGATTGCCACAGTGTCGAAGCTCACGGCTCCGCCGCTGGTCACGAGCTTGACGTGAACCCGGGGTGAAGGTTACCGGTGGGTAGGTGGCGTCGTGGGCCTGGCCTGCGAGCCGCCCCGCGCAGACGATGATCCACAACCCCCGACCCCGTGATCCAGGCCACCCCCGGGGTGCTTAGAATCTGCGCCATGACCACGCAGGGGGAGCGCACCCCGACTCCGGGAGAAGGCCAGGACGGCCGGGCAGGACAGCGGACCGGCGGGGGCGCCGACGAAGGCATCGGGCAGGACGCCGACCGCGGGCGGAGCCGGCGGCTGAGCGGCCGTCGGGCGGCCGGCTGGATCGTCGTGATCGGCGTGGTCGTGACCGGCGGGTGGATCATCACCCGCCCGATGCCCGGCGACTACATACCCGGGCTCGGCCCGTCCACCAAGGACTCCACCAAGACCCCGCCGGTGGTCGGCGCCGCGCCGCCGCGCACCGACTCCGAGACCCTCAGCGTCGACAACTACTTCCCGGCCCAGAAGCCGATCGAGGTCGGCAGCTACAAGGCACGGCGCACCGGGGCCCGGCAGGGCGAGAACTGCGCCGAGGTGCTCCAGGACCGCGCCCAGGACCCGCTGAAGGACAGCGGCTGCCAGTCGTACCTGGCCGTCAGCTTCAGCGGCCAGGACCGCCCGGTGATCAGCAGCGTCACCCTGCTGCGCTTCCCGGACCAGGTGTCCGCCGTCAAGGCCGCCGAAGCCCTGCGGGCCAAGCCCGGATCGGTCGCCTTCATTCTCGCCGACGCCGGCACCGCCCCGGCGCTGCCCGCCGGCGCCAAGACGGGCGGCGAGCCGCGGGTCGAGACGGTCGGGCACTACGTGACGGTCACCAGCTCGCGGACCGGGGACGGCCGCCCGGCCGGCTCCACCCCGAGCAGCACGAGCACTTCGGGCGCGCCGGGCACCCCGGGTACCCCGGGCAGCGCGAGCGGCACGGGCGCGCCCCCCGGCGGCGCCCCGGCGCCGACCGGAACGCCGGCGCCCAGCACCGAGCAGATCCTGGACGAGGCCACCCGCGCGATCTCCTACGCGGCGGGCTCGCCGTTCATGTGGATGTGACGGGCGCCGGAGCGTGAACGCCCAGCGTGTGAACGCCGGAGCGTGAAAGCCGAGAGCGAAAGCCAGAGGGGGCCCGGCAATGCCGGACCCCCTCACGGTGCTTGACGAGTCGTCAGGCCTGGGCCGTCGGCCCGCCGTCGGTGTCAGCCGCCGAGCCGGTCCACCGCGGTCACCCGCAGCACCGCCCGGCCCTCCTCGTCCGAGCCGAACAGGTCCACCTCGGCGCTGATGCCCCAGTCGTGGTCGCCCTCCGGGTCGTCGAAGATCTGCCGGACCCGCCAGGCGGAGTCCTCCTCCTCGATGATGAGCATCTTCGGGCCGCGCGCGTTCGGGCCGGTACCGAGGTCGTCGTACTCCTCCCAGTACCCGTCCATGGCGTCCGCCCAGCGGTCCGCGTCCCAGCCGTACTCGCCGTCCAGCTCGGCGAGCTCCTCGTAGTGCTCCAGCGCGCACAGCTCGACCCGGCGGAACATCTCGTTGCGCACCAGCACCCGGAAGGCGCGCGCGTTGGCCGTGACCGGCGCCGGCTTGTCGTCCAGCCGTACCTCGGCGGCCTGCGGCTCGGTCGGGTTGGCCAGCTGCTCCCACTCGTCCAGCAGGCTGGAGTCGACCTGGCGGACCAGCTCGCCGAGCCAGGCGATGACGTCCTTCAGGTCGTCGGTCTTCACGTCCTCGGGGACGGTCTGCTCCAGCGCCTTGTACGCGCCCGCCAGATAGCGCAGCACGATGCCCTCGGTGCGCGCCAGCTCGTAGTGGCCGACGTAGTCCGAGAAGGTCATCGCCCGCTCGTACAGGTCGCGGACCACCGACTTCGGCTGCAGCTGGTGGTCGCCGATCCACGGGTGCGCCCGGCGGTACACCTCGTAGGCGTGGGTGAGCAGCTCCTCCAGCGGCTTCGGGTACGTGATGTCCTGGAGCCGCTCCATCCGCTCCTCGTACTCGATGCCGTCCCGCTTCATCTCGCCGACGGCCTCGCCGCGCGCCTTGTTCTGCTGCGCGGCGAGGATCTGGCGCGGGTCGTCGAGGGTCGCCTCGACGACGGAGATCACGTCCATCGCGTACGAGGGCGAGGTCGGGTCGAGGAGCTCGAAGGCGGCGAGCGCGAAGGTGGACAGCGGCTGGTTGAGCGCGAAGTTCTCCTGGAGGTCGAGCGTGAGGCGGACGATCCGGCCCTCGGCGTCCGGCTCCGGCAGGCGCTCCACCACACCGCCCTCCAGCAGCGAACGGTAGATCGCGATCGTGGTGCGGATGTGCCGGCGCTGCGCGGCCCGGTCCTCGTGGTTGTCGGTGAGCAGCTTGCGCATCGCCTCGAAGGCGTTGCCCGGGCGGCCGATGACCGACAGCAGCATCGCGTGGCTCACCTTGAACCGGGAGACCAGCGGCTCCGGGTCGGCGCCGATCAGCTTCTCGAAGGTCTCCTCCGTCCAGCCGACGAAGCCCTCCGGCGCCTTCTTGCGCACCACCTTGCGCTTCTTCTTCGGGTCGTCCCCGGCCTTGGCGATCGCCTTGTCGTTCTCGATCACGTGCTCCGGCGCCTGCGCCACGACCTGGCCGACGGTGTCGAAGCCGGCCCGGCCGGCCCGGCCCGCGATCTGGTGGAACTCACGGGCCCGCAGGATGCGCACGCGCTGCCCGTCGTACTTGGACAGGGCGGTGAACAGCACCGTGCGGATCGGCACGTTGACACCGACACCGAGCGTGTCGGTGCCGCAGATCACCTTCAACAGGCCCGCCTGGGCGAGGCGTTCGACCAGCCGGCGGTACTTCGGCAGCATGCCCGCGTGGTGCACGCCGATGCCGTGGCGCACGAACCGGGACAGGTTGCGGCCGAACTTGGTGGTGAAGCGGAAGTTGCCGATCAGGTCGGCGATGGCCTCCTTCTCCGCCTTCGAGCACATGTTGATGCTCATCAGCGACTGCGCCCGGTCCACCGCCTCCTTCTGCGTGAAGTGCACGACGTAGACCGGCGCCTGGCCGGTCTGCAGCAGCTCCTCCAGCGTGTCGTGCATCGTGGTGCGGCGGTACTCGTAGAACAGCGGCACCGGGCGGGTCGCGTTGCGGACCACCGTGGTCGGACGGCCGGTCCGGCGGGTCAGGTCCTCCTCGAAGCGGCGGACGTCACCCAGCGTCGCCGACATCAGCAGGAACTGCGCCTGCGGCAGCTCCAGCAGCGGGATCTGCCAGGCCCAGCCGCGGTCCGGCTCGGCGTAGAAGTGGAACTCGTCCATGACCACCTGGCCGATGTCCGCCCGGGTGCCGTCGCGCAGCGCGATCTGGGCGAGCACCTCGGCGGTGCAGCAGATGATCGGCGCGGTCGGGTTCACGCTCGCGTCGCCGGTCATCATGCCGACCTGCTCGGTGCCGAACATCTTCACCAGGTCGAAGAACTTCTCCGAGACCAGCGCCTTGATCGGCGCGGTGTAGAAGGTCCGCTGCCCCTCCGCCAGCGCCGCGAAGTGCGCCCCGGCCGCCACCAGGCTCTTGCCCGACCCGGTCGGCGTCGCCAGGATCACGTTGTTCCCCGAGACCAGCTCGATCAGCGCCTCCTCCTGCGCCGGGTACAGCGTGATCCCGCGCTCCTCCGCCCAGGCGGCGAACGTCTCGTACAGCGCGTCGGGCGTGGCGGGCTTCGGCATCAGATCAAGGAGGGTCACCCGGCTATCTTGCCTGCTCGCCGCCACCCCCGGCAAAGCCCGCCCGCTCAGGGGGCGGCCCCCCTGTTGTGGCGACCGGACGGCCCGGGGCGCCGATCATGTGCCGAGCGGCACATTGATCCCGCTTTGGACGGCGTGCGACAGTGCCGGGCATGAGTCAGCCCCTCGCGTCCGAACCTCGTTCCTCCGCTCCCGCCCCCGAGGCCGTCTTCGACTGGCTCGACGAGGCCGCCGCGCTGCGGGCCGACGCCGGGCTGACGCGGACGTTGCGCAGCCGGGCCGCGGAGGACCCGGTGCTGGACCTCGCGGGGAACGACTACCTCGGGCTGACCAGGCATCCGGTGGTGACGCAGGCCGCCGCGGAGGCGGCGCTGCGGTGGGGCGGCGGGTCGACGGGCTCGCGGCTGGTGACCGGGACGACCGCGCTGCACACCGAACTGGAGGAGGAGCTGGCCGAGTTCTGCGGGGCCGAGGCGGCGCTGGTGTTCTCCTCCGGGTACACCGCCAACCTGGCCGCGCTCACCGCGCTGACCGACCCGGACACCCTGATCGTGTCCGACGCCTACAACCACGCCTCGCTGATCGACGGCTGCCGGCTCTCCCGCTCCGACGTCCACCGCGCCCCGCACAGCGACCCGGCGGCCGTGGCCGAGGTGCTCGCCGCGCGGACGCGGCGCCGGGCCCTGGTGGTCACCGACTCGGTGTTCTCGGTGGACGGCGACGCCGCCCCGCTGGCCGCGCTGTCCGAGGCCGTCCGCGCACACGGGGCCGCCCTGCTGGTGGACGACGCGCACGGGCTGGGCGTGCTCGGCCCCGGCGGCACCGGTGCGCTCGCCGCCGCCGGGCTCGCCGGACACCCGGACACCGTCGCCACCATGACGCTCTCCAAGTCCCTCGGCTCCCAGGGCGGCGCCGTCCTCGGGCCGCGCCGGGTGATCCGCCACCTCACCGAGACCGCCCGCACCTTCATCTTCGACACCGGCCTCGCCCCGGCCGCCGCCGGCGCCGCCCTCGCCGCCCTGCGCCTGCTGCGCGCCGAACCCGCCCGCGCCGAGCGCGCCCGCGAGGTGGCCCGCACCCTCGCCCGGCAGCTCACCGCCGCCGGCCTGCACGCCTGCGAGCCGGACGCCGCCGTGGTCTCCGTCCGCGCCCCGGGCCCCGAGGCCGCCGTCGCCTGGGCCGCCGACTGCCGCCGCGCCGGCCTCGCCGTCGGCTGCTTCCGCCCCCCGTCCGTCCCCGACGGCATCTCCCGCCTGCGCCTGACCGCCCGCGGCGACCTGACCGACGGGCAGATCGCCGAGGCGGTGCGGATCATCGCCGAGCTGGCCCCTGCGGGCGCCCGGCGCGAATAACCGTTCGGCGGGGCGCGCGCCGGCGGGCAGGATGGCGGCATGCCGGATCTGCTGTGGGATGACGTCGCGTGGCTGCTCGACCCATCGGGCGGGGGAACGCTCCCGGACGTCTACGTCCCCGACACCACGGCGGCGGACTGGCAGGCCGTGCTCGACCTCGTCGTGGAGCAGGGCTGGCCGTACGAGTACGCAGAGGGGAGCACCGTCCGGCCGCTCCCGACAGCCGGGACCGTGCTGGCGCGCCCGGCCGACGCGGAGTGCCCGAGCCTGCGCGTGTGGCCGGTCGCCGAGGTGTGTGCGATCTTCCGGTTCCTCGCGGACGAGCAGATCGACTTCGACGTCTCGCTGTGGGAGCTGCAGGGCCAGGAACGGCTCGACGTGCTGTGCGGCTTCCTGGCCGCGATCGGGCGACGGCTCGGCAAGCCGGTGCCGATGTACTTCGAGGGCGACACCCGGGCGCCGTTCCTCGGGTTCGACGTCGAGGCCGACCGGGTCCTGGTGCTGTGGACGGCGGCGGACGGGTGACCCGGGGGCCCTACGGCTGTCCGGTCACCAGCAGGGCCTCCGCGCCGACCGGGCGGTAGCCCGCGGCCTGGAAGGCGCGGACGCTGGGGGCGTTGCCGGGGGCCTGCTGGGCCCACACGGTGTCGCCCTCGGGGACGAGGTGGCGGGCGGCGGTGGCGAGGGCGCGGCCGAGGCCGCGGCCCTGGGTGTGCGGGTCGACCTCGACGGCGCACTCCCAACGGCCGGCCACGCCGCGGCCGAGGACGAGGACGCCGCCGTCGGCCGTGAACACCCGGACGTCGTCGCGGTAGCGCAGCGCCCGCAGCACCCGGGGGTGCTCGCGGTCCCGGACCTCGGCGAGCGGCAGCGGCGGCTCGCCCGGCAGGCGGTCGGCGGCCGTCAGCAGGTCGATGTTGTTGACGGTGCGCCCGGTGCGCTCGCCGAAGGCGGTGAGGAACGGCGGGCAGAGCGGTGCGGACAGCGGGTCGCCCGGGGCGGCGGCGAGCGCCCGGTGCACCCAGGCCGGGTCCTCGTCGGTGAAGACGACGGTGTGCGCGGCGAAGGCGATCACCCCGGCCTCGCGGGGCGTCGGCTGCGGCAGCACCGTGACCGATCCGTCCGGCGGCGGGAACACCCCGCCCGCCGCGTCCGCCAGGACCTCCGCCAGTGCCCGCACACCCATCTGCCGCGCCCCCAACCCTCGAAGACCGCCAGCCTACGTCGCGACCCCTACTTCTTGCGGGCCCGGCTCGGCTGGACGCGGGTGGGCTCGCCCGCGGCCTTGGGGTGGTCGGGCGGGTAGGGGAGTTCGCCGAGGCCCTCGTCGTGCAGCTGCTTCTCGTAGAGCTCCAGCAGGCCCTCCAGGCGGAACGCCTGGCCTTCCATCTCCGCGTTGAGGTCGCCGAGTTCGGCGAAGCGGGCGGGGACGGTGCGCAGGTCGAAGTCCTCGGGCGAGGCGTCGTCGAGCTCGTCCCAGCGCAGCGGGGCGGAGGCGGTGGCGCGGGGGCGGGCGCGCAGCGAGTAGGCGGAGGCGATGGTGCGGTCGCGGGCCATCTGGTTGTAGTCGACGAAGATCCGTTCGCCGCGCTCCTCCTTCCACCAGGCGGTGGTGACCTGGCCGGGCATCCGCTGCTCCAGGAGCCGGCCGAGGGCGATCACCGCGTGCCGTCCGTCGGTGAAGGTCCACTCGGGCACCAGCGGCACGTACACGTGCAGGCCGCGCCCGCCGGAGGACTTGGGCCAGCCGCGCAGCCCGTGTTCCTCCAGCAGGGCGCGCAGCTCGTGGGCGGCCCGGACGGCGTCGTGGAAGTCGGTGCCGGGCTGCGGGTCGAGGTCGATGCGCAGTTCGTCCACGTGGTCGGTGTCGGAGCGGCGGACCGGCCAGGGGTGGAAGGTGAGGCAGCCCAGGTTGGCGGCCCACAGGACGGCGGCGGGCTCGGTGGGGCAGATCTCGTCGGCGGAGCGGCCGCTGGGGAACTCGATCCGGGCGGTGGGCAGCCAGTCCGGCAGGCCCTTGGGGGCGCGCTTCTGGTAGAAGAACTCGCCGTCGACGCCGTCCGGGAAGCGCTGCAGCGTGGTCGGGCGGTCGCGCAGGCCGCGCAGCACCCCGTCGGCGACGGCGAGGTAGTACTGCGCGACGTCCAGCTTGGTGAAGCCGCGCTCCGGGTAGTAGACCTTGTCCGGGTTCGACAGCCGGACGGTGCGCCCGGCGACTTCCAGTTCCACGGCTGAGCCCATGCCCCTCACGCTAAGCGCCGCACGTCCGGCGCGCGCCCCGAGACCATCGGGGCGAGGATCGGACGCATGGACCTGCCCGTGATGCCGCCGGTGTCGCCGATGCTCGCCAAGTCGGTGGCCGAGATCCCGCCCGGGATGCAGTACGAGGCCAAGTGGGACGGCTTCCGCACCATCGTGTTCCGCGACGGCGCCGAGGTGGAGCTCGGCAGCCGCACCGGCAAGCCGCTGACCAGGTACTTCCCCGACCTGGTCGAAGCCCTTCGGCGCGAGTTGCCGCCGCGCTGCGTGCTGGACGGCGAGGTGGTCATCGCCCGTGACGGCCGGCTGCGCTTCGAGGAACTGCTGGAGCGCATCCACCCCGCCGCGAGCCGGGTGAAGCTGCTCGCCGAACGGACCCCGGCCTCCTTCGTCGCCTTCGACCTGCTCGCCCTCGGGGACGACTCGCTGCTGGACGAGCCGCTGTCGGTGCGCCGCCCGGCCCTGGAGGCGGCGCTCGCCGACGCCGCCGACCCGGTGTTCACCGCCCCCGCCGCCACCGACCGGGACCTCGCGCGGACCTGGTTCGCCGAGTACGAGGGCGCCGGGCTGGACGGGGTGGTCGCCAAGCCGCTGGACCAGCCGTACCGGCCGGGGGAGCGGACCATGTACAAGATCAAGCACGAGCGCACCGCCGACTGCGTGGTGGCCGGCTACCGCGAGCACAAGAGCGGCCCGGTGGTCGGCTCCCTGCTGCTCGGCATCTTCGACGCCGAAGCGAAGCTCCAGCACGTCGGCGTCTGCGCCGCCTTCGCGATGACGCGCCGCCGCGAACTCGCCGAGGAACTGGCCCCGTTGAGGATGGACGACCTCTCCCGGCACCCGTGGGGCGCCTGGGCGGAGGAGGCCGCTCACGCGGAGGGCCGGCTGCCCGGCGCGGTCAGCCGCTGGACCGGCGGCAAGGACCTGTCCTGGATCGCGCTGCGCCCGGAGCGGGTGGTCGAGGTCGCGTACGACCACATGGAGGGCACCCGGTTCCGGCACACCGCGCAGTTCCGCCGCTGGCGGTCGGACCGCACCCCGGAGAGCTGCACCTACGAGCAGTTGGAGGAGCCGGTCTCGTACGACCTCGGCAGGGTGCTGGGGATCTGAGCGCCAAGGACCTGAGCGCCGGGGAGCCGAGCACGGGAGCCGAGCGCCGGGGAGCCGGGGAGGTCCGACGGAACGCCGCAGGTCCGACCCGGTCGGGTCGGACCTGCGGCGCGTCTTCGGTCCCGGGGCGGGAGACGTCAGGAGACGTGCAGCGTCGCGGAGGCACCGGGCTTGGCCGGCGTCGTACCGGAGGGCGACGCGGGGGAGCCGGGGGAGGTGGGGGAGCCCGTGGCCCCGGTGGTCGGGGCGGACGCCGAGGGGGAGCCCGAACCGGGCGGGGTGGGCAGCGTGTAGACGTTGTTCGGCGAGACGATCTGCGTGATCGCCCGCGCGAGGAACGTCGACGGCTCCGAACCGTCGTGCAGGATGTCGGTGTTGAGCAGGATGACCAGGCTGGCCTGCGCGGGCGGCAGGTAGATGACCACGCTCTCGTACCCGGGGAGCGAGCCGTTGTGGCCGACCCACCCGTGCGTGGTGAACACCCCGAAGCCGTAGCCGAGGTCGGGGGTGCCGACGCTCACGGTCTTCAGCCGCTCGGCCTGGGTGGCGGCGCTGATCAGCGGCACGCCGGTGGCCAGCACCTTCGACCAGGTCTGCAGGTTGGGGAGGTTGGAGATCACGGCGCCGGCGGCCCAGGCCCAGGACGGGTTCCAGTCGGTGGAGTCCTCGACGGCGCCGCTGAGCGTCTGGTTGGTGTAGCCGTGGGCGTGCGGGGTCGGGAAGGCCGCGTCGGTCGGCAGACTCGTCCGGTCGAGCCCGGCGGGGGTGAACACCTGCTGCTCCAGGAAGTCCTGGAGCGGCTGCCCGCCGACCTTCTCGACGACCAGGCCGAGCAGGATCAGGTTGGTGTTCGAGTACTCGAACTTGGCGTTCGGTGCGAAGTTCGCCGGGTGCTTGAACGAGTACGCGAGCAGCTCGTCCGGGGCGAACGGGCGGTCCGGGTTGCTGAAGAACGCCTGCTGGAAGTCCGGGTCCAGGGTGTAGTTGTACAGGCCGCTGCGCATGTCGCCGAGCTCGCGGATGGTGATCCCGTCGCCGCCGGGCACGGTCGGGATGTACTTGGAGATCGGGTCGTCCAGGCCCACCTTGCCCTGGTCCACCAGCCGCAGGATGCCCGTGGTCGTGAAGGTCTTGGTGACGCTGCCGATCCGCATGTACAGGTCCGGCGACATCGGCGTGTCGGCGACCTTGTCGGCGGTGCCGAACGAGCGCAGGTAGCTGTCGTCGGGGGTGGTGTAGCCGACGATCACCCCGGGGATGTTGACCTCCTGCATCACCTGCTTGATCGCCGCGTCGAGCTGGGCGGCGACGGCGGGGGTGATCGGAACCACGCCCCCGGACGCGGTCGCGGCGGCCGAACCGGACGCGCCGCCGGTGGCGGTCGCGGACGGGCTGAGCGCGGCCGGTTCGGCGGTGACGGCGGGGCCGCCGGCCTGCCGGGCGGGCGCCGGGCCTCCCGAGCAGGCGGAGACGGCCAGCAGCCCGGTGAGGGCCAGGGCGGCGGTCGCGCGGCCGGCGGTGCGGGGAGCGGCCGGGCGCGGCCGTCGGGTCTTGGTCATAGGTGTCGAGCCGCCTCTCTGGGGCGATTCTCTTGCGTGATTCCGGGGCGATTCTTCGGGCGTCTTCGGGGGGCGGCTCTTCGGGGGGCGGCTCCTCGGGGGCGACGGGGCACGGAGCGCTGCTCCACGGGGCCGCGGGGAAGCCTCGCCACCGTAAGCACCGCCCTCGAACACCCGCGCGTCGGCTGCGGCCGGGCTGGCCCGAACGGACCAAAGCCCACCCGAGTGGCGGGCCCCCTGCCGGAGGCGGTGCGAGCGGCGCTCAAGCGCTGTC
>NZ_JBEORY010000052.1:0-66235 GCF_040302665.1 Kitasatospora sp. NPDC097691
GGTTACATTCCGAACCCGGAAGCTAAGCCTCACAGCGCCGATGGTACTGCAGGGGGGACCCTGTGGGAGAGTAGGACGCCGCCGAACAATCATTCAGAAGAACCCCTGATCCACTCGGATCAGGGGTTCTTCGCATTTCCGGTGACGTATCGTCAGTACATGGACGATCAGACGGCAGTCACTGCGAACAACGTGCTCCACCCCGGGCAGCGGGACGGCGCCCTGCGTGTTCTGGCGGAGGCCCAGGCGGTGGACGGCCGGGCCGCCGTGTCCGAGCAGGGCCGGCTCCGGCTGCGTGCCGCGGAGAGCCCGCGTCCGGGGGTCACCCACCTCGTCGAGAGCGGATCCGAGACCGGATCCGAGGCCGGATCCGCATCCGAGGTCGTCCTCGGCTACGGCCAGCTGGAGGTCCCACAGGACCCCGCCGCCAGCCCCGCCGCCGAGCTGGTCGTCGACCCGGCTGCCCGCGGCCGCGGCCTGGCCCGCCCGCTGGTGGACGCCGTACTGGCGGAGGCCCACCGGGCGGGGCGCGACGCGGTGGACTTCTGGGTGCACGGCGGGCACCCGGCGGCCCGGCACCTGGCCGGGTCGTACGGCGCCGAGCTCGTCCGCGAACTGCGGCAGATGCGCCGCACCGGTCGGCAGACCGAGCAGGTGGCGCTCCCCGAGGGCGTCGAGCTCCGCACCTTCCGTCCGGGGGAGGACGACGCCGAGTGGCTGCGGCTGAACGCCCTGGCCTTCTCCCACCACCCGGAGCAGGGCGCCTGGACCGAGCGGGACCTGGCGGAGCGGATCGCCGAGCCCTGGTTCGACCCGGCCGGCTTCTTCCTGGCCACCCGCGACGGCAAGGTGGTCGGCTTCCACTGGACCAAGGTGCACCCGGCCACCGTCACCGAGCCGGAGCGCGGCGAGGTGTACGTGGTCGGGGTGGACCCGGCGGAGCAGGGCAGCGGTCTCGGCCGCGCGCTCACGGCGGCGGGCCTGCGTCACTTGACCGGCTCCGGCCCGGGCGAGCGAGGTCTGGAAACCGTGCTCCTCTACGTCGATGCCGACAATCCGGCCGCCGTGCGGGTATATGAACGACTGGGATTCACCATTCACGAGGTGGACCTCATGTACCGAGCCCGGTACCAGGAGCAGAACCGGTCGGCCTGACCGCCTCCCCCCACGGTCCGGCCGCCTCCCGGAGGTGGTGAAGTCGGCCAGGAGCGGTCGCGGGCGAAGACCGGAACGGCAACGGCCCTTGCCCCGACCGACTCAGCTTTCCTCCTGGCCATGCGGTGTTTACCGTGGATTCAATTGCTGCCGCGAAGATCACAGGATGAAGTCCGTAGTGTCTCGCTCGTGCAGAGTCGACCGCCCCACGGCGGCCGGTCCTGTACGGACCGCGCCCGGCGGATGGGCGCTGTTCCCGGGATCGGCCCGGGGCGAGGGCGACGGCCCGCAGAGCCATTCGTGTCCGGACGCCGTCCTGCTGCTGGAGGAGCTGGAGCCCATGAGCATCCCCCGCCCCGTCTCTGCCGCGCTGTCGCCGACGGCCCGGATGTCCAGTGCGCTGGGCATCCCGCCGGAGCTGCCGGCCACGGACGAGCAGGAGTTCGAAGCGTTGCCGCAGGGCCGCTTCCTCGACCGTGAGCGGAGCTGGCTCGCGTTCAACGAGCGCGTCCTCGAACTCGCCGAGGACCCGGGGATCCCGTTGCTGGAGCGAGCCAAGTTCCTGGCGATCTTCGCCAGCAACCTGGACGAGTTCTTCATGGTCCGGGTGGCCGGCCTCAAGCGCCGCATCGCCACCGGCGTCGCCCAGCGCAGTGCGTCCGGGCTCCAGCCGCGCGAGGTGCTGGACCTGATCTGGACCCGCTCGCGCGAGCTGATGGCCCGGCACGCCGCGGCCTTCCAGCAGGACGTCCTGCCGGACCTCGCCACCGAGGGCATCGAGGTGGTCCGCTGGTCGGAGCTGGCCGAGAAGGAGCAGGCCCGGCTCCACACGCTGTTCCGGCAGAAGATCTTCCCCGTCCTGACCCCCTTGGCCGTCGACCCGGCGCACCCCTTCCCGTACATATCGGGGCTCTCGCTCAACCTGGCCGTCGTGGTGCGCAACCCGGTCTCCGGGCACAAGCACTTCGCCCGGGTGAAGGTGCCGCAGTCGCTGGCGCGCTTCCTGGAGGCCTCGCCCCAGCGGTACGTTCCGCTGGAGGACGTGATGGGCGCGCACCTGGAGGAGCTCTTCCCCGGGATGGAGGTGCTGGCCCACCACGCCTTCCGCGTCACTCGCAACGAGGACCTGGAGGTGGAGGAGGACGACACCGAGAACATCCTCAAGGCCCTGGAGAAGGAGCTGATGCGGCGGCGCTTCGGCCCGCCGGTCCGGCTGGAGGTCGAGGAGTCGATCGACCCCTACATCCTGGACCTGCTGGTGCGGGAGCTGAACATCACCGAGGCGGAGGTCTTCCCGCTGCCCGGGCCGCTGGACCTGACCGGGCTGTTCGGGATCGCCGAGCTGGACCGCCCGGAGCTCAAGTACCCGAAGTTCGTGGCGGGCACGGCCCGCGGCCTGACCGACGTCGAGTCGGCCTCCCAGCCGGACATCTTCGCCGCGATGCGCGAGCGCGACGTCCTGCTGCACCACCCGTACGACAGCTTCTCCACCTCGGTGCAGGCCTTCCTGGAGCAGGCCGCCGGCGACCCGGACGTCCTGGCGATCAAGCAGACCCTGTACCGGACCTCCGGCGACTCGCCGATCGTGGACGCGCTGATCGACGCGGCCGAGTCCGGCAAGCAGGTGCTGGTCCTGGTCGAGATCAAGGCGCGCTTCGACGAGCAGGCCAACATCAAGTGGGCCCGCAAGCTGGAGGAGGCCGGCTGCCACGTGGTCTACGGCCTGGTCGGGCTGAAGACGCACTGCAAGCTGTCGCTGGTGGTCCGCCAGGAGGGCGACACCCTGCGCCGCTACTCGCACGTCGGCACCGGCAACTACCACCCGAAGACGGCCCGGCTCTACGAGGACCTGGGCCTGCTCACCTCCGACCCGCAGGTCGGTGCCGACCTGTCGGACCTCTTCAACCGGCTCTCCGGATACTCGCGCCGCGAGTCCTACCGCCGCCTGCTCACCGCCCCGCGCGGCCTGCGCGACGGCCTGGTCGCGCGGATCCACAACGAGATCGCCCACCACAAGGCGGGCCGCCCGGCGTACGTGAAGCTCAAGGTCAACTCGATCGTCGACGAGGCCCTGATCGACGCGCTGTACCGGGCCTCGCAGGCCGGCGTGCCGGTGGACGTCTGGGTGCGCGGCATCTGCGCGATCCGCCCGGGCGTGCCGGGGCTGAGCGAGAACATCCGGGTCCGCAGCATCCTGGGGCGCTTCCTGGAGCACTCCCGGATCTTCGTGTTCGGCAACAACGGCGATCCGGAGGTCTGGATCGGCAGCGCCGACATGATGCACCGCAACCTGGACCGCCGGATCGAGGCGCTGCTGCGGATCACCGATCCGGCGCACCGCGCCGAGCTGTCCGGGCTGATCGACCTCGGGGTGTCGGACGAGACCGAGTCCTGGCACCTGGGACCGGACGGCACCTGGACCCGCCACTCGCAGGACGCCGAGGGCCGACAGCTGCGGCACCTCCAGGACCTGCTGATCGACTCGCGCCAGCGCCGCCGGGCCGCCACCTCGCGCTGACGCGACCACTGATGCGGAGCTGCCGGAACGGCGGGCCCCGGAGACTCCCGAGGGCAGCCGGTCCGGCGGTCGGCCACCAGCTCCGGGGAACTACTCCGGAGGAACGGGGATCTACCACGCCATGACCGATGCGCCGATGACGGCCCAGGCGGCCTCCACCGCGACCGCCGGGGACATTCTTTCCCGCCACCTCACCGCCCAGGCCGGCGCCTTCCTGCGCGCCCTGCCGCTGGCGGTGGGCGAGGTCGGCGCAAGACCCGGGACCGCCTCGGCCGTCCCGGCGGCGGGTACCGCCGACCTGCTGCGGGCCGTTCGGCGGACAGGCGGGCTGCTGCACACCTTCGGCTCGGTCTTCGAGCAGAGCTGGGCACAGGAGTCGCGCACCGAGCTGCGCTGGCTGCTCAACCTGCTGGCGCTCGAACCCGGGTACGTCCGCCGTTCGGCCCGGCTGCTGGGTGCGCTGGACTCGCTGAGCGGCAGCGACCCGGGAGGGACGGGCATGCTGGCCGGCCACGCGGGCGCCCCCAAGGCGCGGGCGCTGCTGGACCGGCAGCTGACCCTGGCCAGGACCCGGGCGCACTCCACGGTCCTCCAGGAGCTCCGCTCGGCCCGGCTGCACGCGCTGGCGGACCGGATGACGCTGCTGGTCGGCGAGGCGCCGCTGCTGGACTCGGCGGGCGGCCGGGCGTCGGCGGTGCTGCTGCCGCACGCGGCCGCGGCCTTCGCCGCGCTGTCCGCGACCGCCCAGCAGCTGCCGCTGCAGCGGGCCGCGACGCCGTACGGCGGGGACGGGCTGCGCCGGCTGGGCGCCGTCCCGGCCGCCCGTGGCGCGGTGGACGCGGACACGGCGCTGGCGGCCGACGACGCGCCCTGGGCCCGGCTGCGGATCCTGGTGAAGCGCAGCCGGTACGCGCTGGAGGTGTGCGGCCGTCCGTCCTCCGAGCTGGACGAGCTGGACGCCGTGCTGGCCCGGCAGCAGGAGGCCGCGGACGCCGCGGTCACCGCCGCCACCGCGGCGCGCACCCCGAGGATCACCCCCGCGACCGCGTACGTGCTGGGCGTGGTGCACGCCGACCAGCGGCTGGAGGTGGAGTCGGCGCGGTACGCCTTCGGCCGCCGGTGGCCCGAGCTGGTGCCCGGCCCGGAGGGCTGGCTGGAGTTCCCGACCGAGGGCTGGGGCCACCCCACCGCACCGAGGACGGTCTGAGTTGGGCGGGCGTCCGGGAGCCGGGCGGGCGGCGGCGGGGAGCGCGACCGGGGCGGTGCGCGCTCCGGTGGTCATGGCGGCGGGCGCGGTGCTGTGGCTGCCGGGCCGGCCGAAGAAGAGCGGCCGGCTCGGGCGGCCGCGGATCGCGGTGATCCACCGGCCCAAGTACGACGACTGGAGCCTGCCGAAGGGCAAGCTCGACCCCGGCGAGGGCGTGGTCGACGCGGCGCTGCGCGAGGTGTGGGAGGAGACCGGCTTCCGGTGCCTGCTCGGCCCTGAGCTGCCCGCCCAGCACTACCACGTGCAGGGCCGCCCGAAGGAGGTCCGCTACTGGGCCGCGGTGCCGTCGAGCGGCGCCTTCCGGCCCAACCGCGAGGTGGACCGGTTGGAGTGGCTGCCGGCCGGGAAGGCCCGCGCCCGGCTCACCTACGACCACGACCGGTTGCTGATCGATGCACTGCTGGTGATCCTGGGGGCGAAGCCGGTGCGCACGGCCGGCGCGCCGCGGTGAAGGAACAGCGGAAGTGATCTTCCCGCGCCCTTGCCGTGACGCAACCGTTACTACCTGACGTAGTTTCCTGCCATCCCTTCGAGGTTCACTCCCCGTTCACTTGCGACCGGCTGTCGTGTCACTTACCCGGCCTAACTTCGGGACCACCGGAGGGCCGAACGGGCCCCGGACCACAGCAGAAACCCGTGCTGCGCCGTACGCGTACGGCACCCGCAGCGGGCAATGCCTCAGAAAGGGACACCCCTGTGAAGCTCCAGCGGAACGGCCGCTCCAAGGCCCTCGCGATCGGTGCCGTGGCGCTCGTCAGCTCGCTGTCGCTCGCCGCCTGCGGCTCGGACAACAACAACACGACCGCCTCCGGCGGCTCCAGCGGCTCCGCCGCGCCCGCTGCCTCGATCAACTGTGGCAAGCCGGGTTCGCTGATCGCCGCCGGTTCGACCGCGCAGGGCACGGCGGTCGACGTCTGGAAGACCAACTTCAGCGGTTCGTGCTCCGGCACCACCATCAACTACCAGGGCGTGGGCTCCGGCGCGGGCATCCAGCAGTTCACCCAGGGCAAGGTCCAGTTCGCCGGTTCCGACTCGGCCCTGAAGCCGGCCGAGGTCGAGGCCACCAAGGCGGTCTGCACCGGCGGCCAGGGCATCGACCTGCCGATGGCCGGCGGTCTGATCTCGCTGGTCTTCAACGTGGACAACGTCGACAACCTGGTCCTGGACGGTCCGACCGCCGCCAAGATCTTCGACTCGCAGATCACCAAGTGGAACGACCCGGCGATCGCGGCCCTGAACCCGGGCGCCAAGCTGCCGGACGCCGAGATCCAGTCGTTCCACCGCTCGGACGACTCCGGCACCACCGACAACCTGACCAAGTACTTCGCCGCCGCCGGCAACGGCGCCTGGGCCTACCCGTCCAGCAAGACCTGGGCGGCCAAGGGCGGCCAGTCGGCCAACGGCAGCGCCGGTGTCGCGGCCCAGGTGAAGCAGGTCAAGAACTCGATCAGCTACGTCGAGCTGGCCTACGCCCAGACCAACAGCCTGAAGAGCGCCGCCATCAACACCGGCGCCTCCAAGCCGGTCGAGGCCACCGCCGCCAACGCCGCGAACACCTTCGCCAAGGCCCAGGTCGCCGGCACCGGCAGCGACCTGGCGCTGAAGCTCGACTACGCGACCAAGGACGAGGGCTCCTACCCGCTGGTCCTGGTCACCTACGAGATCGTCTGCGACAAGGGCAACAAGGCCGACACCGTCGACACCCTGAAGTCCTTCCTGACCTACACCGCCAGCGAGGCGGGCCAGAAGGCGGCCGGCGAGAAGGGCTACGTCCCGCTGCCGAAGGAGCTGACCGACAAGGTCAACACCGTCATCCCGACCCTGGCCTGATCCGACAGGACCACCGATGGGGCGGCCCCGTGAGCGAGGGGGGCCGGGGCCGCCCCACCGGAACGCACCAAACCCAGCACCACGTCCGGGGCACCGCCGCCATGGTGCCGTCCCCCTTCCGGGGCGGCATCACCAGACCGGAGTAGACCAATGACTTCATCCTCCCCTGCCGCCCCGCGAGGCAGGGAACGCCGACCGCGCGACAGCCGGGTCGGCGACAAGATCTTCATGAACCTCGCCCGGGGCTCGGGCATTCTGCTGCTGGTCATCATGGCCGCGATCGCCGGCTTCCTGGCCTGGCGCTCGGGCCTGGCCCTCAGCAAGAACGAGGGCAACTTCCTGACGTCCTTCGAGTGGGCGCCGGACGCCCCGAAGCCGGTCTTCGGCATCGCGGTCCTCGTCGTCGGCACCATCGTGAGCGCCGTCATCGCGATGGCGATCGCCGTCCCGGTGGCCATCGGGATCGCGCTGTTCATCTCGCACTACGCGCCGCGCCGGATCGCCCAGCCGTTCGCCTACCTGGTCGACCTGCTCGCCGCCGTCCCCAGCATCGTCTACGGCCTGTGGGGCGCGCTCTTCCTGGTCCCGCACATGGACGGCCTCACCAGCTGGCTCAACGAGTACCTGGGCTGGACGTACATCTTCGACCAGACCAAGTCCGGTACCCCGCGCAACCTCTTCACCGTCGGCATCCTGCTGGCGATCATGGTCCTGCCGATCATCACCGCGGTCTCCCGCGAGGTGTTCCGCCAGGTGCCGCGGATGCACGAGGAGGCGGCGCTCGCGCTCGGCGCGACCCGCTGGGAGATGATCCGCACCGCGGTGCTGCCGTTCGGCCGCCCCGGCATCATCTCGGCCTCGATGCTCGGCCTCGGCCGTGCGCTGGGCGAGACCATCGCGGTCGCGGTGGTGCTCTCCTCCAGCAACGTCCTGTCGCTGCACATCCTCGACGCGGGCGGCGGAACCTTCGCGCAGAACATCGCGCTGAAGTTCGCCGAGGCCGGCGACAACGGGCGCAACGCGCTCATGGCCTCCGGCCTCGTCCTGTTCGTCATCACCCTCCTGGTGAACGGTGCCGCGCGACTGATCATCGCCCGCCGCAAGGAGTACTCGGGGGCCAACGCATGACCGTCACCGCCGTCGTCGAGGACGCCCGGCCCGCCGGCCGTCCGCTGACCGCCAACCGGTTGCCCAAGTGGGCCCCGGCTGCCGTGGCGGTCGGCTCGATCGCCCTCGGCTGCGGGATCGGCGCTGCCGCCGGCCTCGCCAGCCACCTGCAGTGGGGCCTGATCTCGGGCGCGCTGTTCCTCCTGATCGGCTACATCGCCTCGGCCTCGGTCGAGGGCCGCCGACAGGCGAAGGACCGGCTCGCCACCTCGGTGGTCTGGGTCGCCTTCATCATGGCCGTCGTCCCGCTGGTCGCCCTGACCGTGTACACCGTCCAGCAGGGCATCGAGGTGGTCGACGGGAACTTCCTGACCCACTCGATGAAGGGCGTGCTCCAGTCCGGCCCCGGCGGTGGCATCTACCACGCGCTGATCGGCACCCTGCAGCAGGTCGCCCTGGCCACCGCGATCGCCGCCCCGATCGGGCTGCTGACCGCCGTCTACCTGGTCGAGTACGGCCGCGGCAAGCTCGCCAAGGCGGTCACCTTCTTCGTCGACGTCATGACGGGCATCCCGTCGATCGTCGCCGGTCTGTTCATCCTCTCGCTCTGGAACCTCGCCCTGGGCTTCAGCTACTCCGGCTTCTCGGGCAGCCTCGCGCTGGCCATCCTGATGATGCCGGTCGTGGTCCGGTCCACCGAGGAGATGCTCAAGCTCGTCCCGAACGAACTGCGCGAAGCCTCGTACGCGCTCGGCGTGCCGAAGTGGAAGACCATCCTGCGGATCGTCCTCCCCACCGCGATCGGCGGCATCACGACCGGTGTGATGCTCGCGGTCGCCCGCATCACGGGCGAGACCGCCCCGGTGATGATGCTGGTGTTCGGCGCCGACTACATCAACAACAACCCGTTCGACGGTCCGCAGCAGTCCCTGCCGATGTACATCTGGACGCAGTACTCCCAGGTGAACAACCAGTACGGCTACGCCCGAGCCTGGGGTGCGGCACTGGTACTGATCGCCTTCGTGATGGGGCTCAACCTCATCGCCCGGGGTATCGCCCGCTGGCGCTCGCCCAAGACCGGCCACTGACCAGACTGACGTACGAGACAGACGAGAGAAGCAACGATCATGGCCAAGCGCATCGACGTCAGCGGACTGTCGGCCTACTACGGCACCACCAAGGCCATCGAGGACATCTCGATGAGCATCGAACCCCGCTCGGTGACCGCCTTCATCGGCCCCTCCGGCTGCGGCAAGTCCACCTTCCTGCGCACCCTCAACCGGATGCACGAGGTGATCCCCGGCGCCCGCGTCGAGGGCAAGGTCCTCCTGGACGACGAGAACCTGTACGCCTCCAACGTCGACCCGGTCGCCGTGCGCCGCTCGATCGGCATGGTCTTCCAGCGTCCGAACCCGTTCCCGACCATGTCGATCTACGACAACGTGGTCGCCGGCCTCCGGCTCGCGGGCGTGAAGAAGAAGTCCGTCCTGGACGAGGTGGTGGAGCGCTCGCTGAAGGGCGCCAACCTCTGGAAGGAGGTCCACACCCGGCTGAACAAGCCCGGTGCCGGCCTCTCCGGCGGTCAGCAGCAGCGCCTGTGCATCGCCCGCGCCATCGCGGTCGAGCCGCAGGTCCTGCTGATGGACGAGCCCTGCTCCGCGCTCGACCCGATCTCCACCCTCGCCATCGAGGACCTGATCGGCGAGCTGAAGTCGCAGTTCACGATCGTCATCGTGACCCACAACATGCAGCAGGCGGCCCGCGTCAGCGACCGCACCGCCTTCTTCAACCTGGCGGGCGTCGGCCAGCCGGGCAAGCTGGTCGAGCTGGACGACACCCAGCGGATCTTCTCCAACCCGTCGGTCCAGGCGACCGAGGACTACATCTCCGGCCGCTTCGGCTAGACCGGACCCCGCCACGCGCGGAAGCGCGGAGAACGGCGGAACGCGAGCTGTCCCGTGGTGCTGCATGGCGGTGCCGCCGCGGGACATGAAGAAGGGCCCGCCCCCGAGATGTGGGGGCGGGCCCTGTCATGTCCCCGGTGCCGTCCGGGGGGACCCTCCCGGATCGACGTCCGGCGGGTCCCTCCGGGATCAGCCCCAGAACAGGTGGACGAACCAGTACACCAGCGCTGCGACGATGGCGGCCGCCGGCATCGTGATGAACCAGCCGAGCACGATGTTCTTGGCGACGCCCCAGCGCACCGCGCGGATCCGCTTGGTGGCCCCCACGCCCATGATCGCCGAGGTGATCACGTGGGTGGTGGAGATCGGCGCCTTGTAGACGAACGACGTGATGTACATGACCACCGACGCGGTGGTCTCGGCCGCGAAGCCCTGCGGCGGGTCCAGCTCGATGATCTTGCGGCCGAGCGTCCGCATGATCCGCCAGCCGCCCGCGTAGGTGCCCAGCGAGAGCATCGTCGCGCAGGAGATCTTCACCCAGACCGGGATGTCGTAGGTGGCCTGCTGGCCGGAGATGACCAGCGCCATCACCACGATGCCCATGGTCTTCTGGGCGTCCTGCAGACCGTGAGCCAGTGCCATCGCGGCGGCGGAGGCGGTCTGGGCGACCCGGAAGTTGCGCTTGGCCCGGTGCGGGTTGGCCCGGCGGAAGATCCACAGGATCGCCAGCATCACCAGGTAGCCGCCGATCAGGCCGACCACCGGCGAGACGACCATCGGGATGATGATCTTGTCGATCACGCCGTTCCAGATCACCTCGGTGCCGCCGGCCAGTGCGGCGCCCACCAGGCCGCCGAACAGGGCGTGCGAGGAGGAGGACGGCAGGCCGAAGTACCAGGTGACCAGGTTCCAGGCGATCGCACCGATCAGGGCGGCGAACAGGATCGCCATCCCCTGGTTGCCCTTGGGGGTCTCGATGATCCCCTGCGAGACGGTGTGCGCCACGCCGCTGCCGAGGAAGGCGCCGGCCAGGTTCATCACCGCGGCCATCGCGAGCGCGGCCCGGGGGGTGAGCGCCCGGGTGGACACCGACGTGGCGATCGCGTTCGCCGAGTCGTGGAAGCCGTTGGTGTAGGTGAAGAAGAACGCAACGCCGATGACGACGATGAGTGCTGCCATGTCCACGAGGGTCAGGACTCCTTGACGGCGATGGTCTCCACCGTGTTGGCGACGTGCTCGAACGCGTCCGCCGCCTCCTCAAGAACGTCCACGATCTGCTTGAGCTTGAGCACCTCGATGGCGTCGTACTGACCGGAGAACAGGTGGGCGAGCAGCTTGCGGTGGATCTGGTCGGCCTGGTTCTCCAGCCGGTTGACCTCGATCCAGTACTCGGTGAGGTTCGACATGCTCCGCAGGTTCGGCATCGCCGCCGCGGTGAGCTCGGCGGCCCGGGCCAGCACCTCGATCTGCTGCTCGATCCCCTTCGGCAGGGTCTGGATGTCGTAGAGGACGACCAGGTCGACGGCCTCCTCCATGAAGTCCATGATGTCGTCCAGCGACGAGGCGAGGCTGTAGATGTCCTCGCGGTCGAAGGGCGTGATGAAGGACGAGTTCAGCTGGTGGAAGACGGCATGGGTGGTGTCGTCGCCGGCGTGCTCGGCGGCGCGCATGCGCTCGACGATCTCCGTGCGGGCCGACACGTCCGATCCCAGCAGCTCCAGCAGGAGCTTCGATCCGACGACGAGGTTCTCCGCCGCAGCGGCGAACATGTCGTAGAAGCTCGTCTCCTTCGGGGTCAGGCTAAAACGCACGGAAATCTCCGATGTGCGGGGTAGGGACTGAACGATGCTAGGTGCAACCGAGCGCAATCACGCAAACGGGGTGCCGAGGTCGGAGCCGGAGCCTCCCCTTCCGTTCGGCTGCTGCGTCAGCCGGTCCGGCCGCACCGCCACGTACGGACGCGGGCCCCCAGTCTGACGGAACCTCGCCCGGATTGTCCCCGTCGTGCGTACGGAGGGCCGGGGCGCCGCTCAGAAGGACGAACCCGCCGGACGGCCCGCCCGGGCCCGGCGGCACATGCCGTGTCGGCCGCCGGAACACCACCGGAGGCCCCGGTGTTGGACACTGGTGGCCGACGCAGCCACCAGGCACTCAGACGAAGGCGGGGCCGATGACCACGACGCAAGCGCGCACCGAGCCGGATCACGCGCACGGGGCCGACCCGCACGCCGGCCACGCCGCACCCGCGGCCGCCGCCGGACACCAGGGCCCGCACGGCTACAGCGCCCAGAAGGACGCGCACCTCAAGCGGCTGCGCCGGATCGAGGGCCAGATCCGCGGCCTCCAGCGGATGGTCGACGAGGACGTGTACTGCATCGACGTGCTCACCCAGGTCTCGGCCGGCACCAAGGCGCTGCAGTCGTTCGCGCTCTCCCTGCTGGAGGAGCACCTGCGGCACTGCGTCGCCGCGGCCGCCGAGGAGGGCGGGGCCGAGCTGGACGCCAAGGTGGCGGAGGCCACCGCCGCGATCGGCCGGCTGCTGCGCAGCTGAGCCCACGGCCCCACGGCCCCGCGGGGTGGCCCGGGCCACCCCGCTAGCCGTCGGCCTCCCGGTCGGCCGGCCGGGGGTCGGCCCGGTCGAGCAGCACCTCGTCGATCCGTTCGGTCGGCAGCCGGTCGCCGGAGCTGGCCGTCGCGGCGATCATCAGCTCGCCGGCCAGCTCGATCTCGTCGAGGGCCGCGTCGTCGTGGCCGCCGCTGCGGCCGCCCGTGGACGACACCACCTGCACCACCCCTTCAGTGCCTCGCCAGCCCGGGCGGCAGCCACCCGACGTCCAGCCTAGGCACTCCGGGGCCCGTCCACATGGCACGGACGGGCCATCTCGGCGCCGCCGAAACGGGTGGCCGCCGCTCCCCGGACGGCCACCCGCTGCGGCGGCACCCCGTCACGCCCCGGCGCCGGAGCGCTGCCCCGGCGGCCTACTTGGGGCTCTCCGTGGGCTTCATCTGGTAGATGTCCGAGGCCGACGGCTCGGCCGCCTGGACCGGCTTGCCGAAGTCCGCCAGCGCGGTCGTCGAGGTCACCTTCACCTGGTCCTTGGGCTCCTTCGACCCGGCCACCCCGGCGAAGGTGAACACCTCGACCACCTTGTGCAGCCGGCCCTGGTCGTCCAGCCAGGCGTCGTACGGAACCTCCTTGGCGGTGAAGGTCTGCGCCCCCATCCGCAGGCCGTCCCCGCCCCGGCCACCGGTCGCGTCGGCGGCCTTGGCCAGGTCCAGGGTGCCGCGGTAGTGGTGCAGCGCGACCCCGTCGACGGTCTCGGTGCCGACCGCGTCCGCCTTCTGCGCCCCGCGCAGCGCCCCCGCCGCCGAGGCCGGGTCGGTCGCGCCGCTGCTGACCAGGTTGCCGTCCGGCAGCTGGCGCACGTCCAGCTTGACCCACTTGCCCTCGGGCACCTTGGCGCCGCTGTTCTGCAGGTACACGGTGCCCGGCAGGACCACCTCGACGATCTTCCCGGTGGTGGCGGCGCCCGGCGGGACCTGGACCTCCAGCCGGCCGATCCGCTTCACGTAGTCGTAGCCGCCCGTGCCGCTGAACGAGGCCTTCTTCTCGGCGGACTCGGTGACCAGCTCGGTGGCGGTGCGCGCGGAGCCGGTGCGGCCGGTGATGTCGGCGGCGTTGCGCACCGCCGTCAGCGGGTCCGCGGCGAGCTGGTCGGGGGCGGCCGACTGCTGGTCGGAGGAGCCGCCGCCGGAGCCCGTGCAGCCGGCTGCGCCGGCCGCCAGCGCGGCGGCGAGCAGGGCGGCCCCGGCCGCCGAGCGCAGGTGCGGACCCGGACGGCGCGCTGGCCGCCCGGTGCGCTGCTGGTCGGTCATCTTCATCCTCGCGACAACCCCCTCGGGCCCGACTGCCCCCGGACACCACCGGGTGGGCAGAGCTCTTTCCGGGCAAACGAGTTGGGCGGCGAAGGGTTACGGGTGCCCGCCCCCGGAGGGCGTCGCGCACCCGGCGTCCGGCGCGTTACGGTGAACCACGTGCACAGTGAGCTGCCGGCCGCGCCCGGCACCCGGATGCCCGAGCACCGCGTCGCGATCAGTGAGCGCGGCTCCTTCGCCTTCGCGACCTGCAGCTGCGGGTGGTACGCCCCGGCCCGCCGCTCCCGCGACCTCGCCCGCCGCGAGGGGGCCGGTCACCTGGCCGAGAACGGCGTGACGTCGGACTGACCGGACGAGGCCCGGACTGTTCAGCGTCGGACCGCCCGTGCGGTGTGGCCGCCGCCGGGCCGGAACGCCGCCGCCTTCGGACCGCGTCCGGGTCGGACACCGGCGCGGCGGGTCAGGCCGCGAGGTCGGACTCCGGCGGCTGCTCCTCGGCCCGCACCGCCCCGCGCCCGCGCCGACGGCCGCGCGGGGCGGCACCGGCACGGCCCGCGCCGCCGCGCTCCGGCGCCCGGATCAGCGGGGCGACGGCCGTCCGGCTCAGCGCGTGGCAGAACGGGACCAGCACCGCCATCGCGATCGGTGCCAACAGCAGCACCACGGCGACGGCCAGCGCGAAGCCGCCGATCACGTCGGTCGGGTAGTGGACACCCATGAACATCCGGCAGAAGCCCTGCAACAGGGCCAGGCCGCCGGCGATCCAGCCGAGCCTGCGGTTCACCAGGAACAGCGCCACCGCGACGCCCATCGTCATCGTCGAGTGGTCACTGACGAAGGAGTGCGTGCCGGCCTTCCCGTCCACCAGCACCAGCAGCCCGGGATGGTCGACGAACGGGCGCGGACGGTCCACGATCGCGGCGATCGGCAGGTTGGCCAGCTCGGCGATCGCGACCGAGAGCGGCACCCAGAGCAGCCCGGCGATCGCCACCGGCGCGTCCGGGCGGCGTCTGGCCTGCAGCCAGGCCACCAGACCGAGCATGCCCAGGCCGATCAGGATGCCGTACTCGCCGATCCACGAGACCAGGTGGTCCAGCCACTGCGGGGAGCGTTTGGCCAGACCGTTGACGGCGTAGAGCAGGCCGAGGTCGGGGTTGGTCGTGTCGGCAAGCGGCGTCGACACGCCGCACCTCCTTCTGGTCCGCTGCACCTGTAGGTTCCCGCCGGGGCCCGCCCGGCGCGGAGTGCTGACGAGGGGCCACCGGAAGAAACGTCATTTCCGGGATACAGCGTTCCACGGAAACGCGCGGTTATCGAAACTTGACTCAGCGTCCACAGCGCGCACACAGGTCCCGGCCGGCCCGGCCGCACCCCGGCCTACCGGCCCGCCCCGGCGGGGGCCGGCCCGGTCGGCGCGGGCGGGGCCGCCATCGCCGGCCGGGCGGACGCCGCCTGGGCGCCGCCCTGGGCGGCGCCCTGGTTCCCGGCGGGGCTCGCCGCCGCCGGCGCCGTCGCCGTCGAGCCGGGCCGGCTCGGGGCGTTGACCGAACCGTCGTTGTTCCGACTCGGCAGCGCCTGGGCGCCGTCCGAGGTGACCCGGGTCGCGCCGATGTACTCCTTGGTGTCGATCTTGTCGTAGCGGATCACCGCACCGGTGTGCGGCGCGTTGATCATGTACCCGCCGCCGACGTAGATCCCGACGTGGTGGATGCTCCGCGGATCGCCCAGGTCCGTCGCGAAGAACACCAGGTCGCCCGGGCGCAACTGATCGCGTGACGGGTGCGGCCCCGCGTACCACTGGTCGTTGGCCACCCGGGGCAGGGTGATGCCCACACTGGCGTACGCGGCCTGGGTCAGGCCCGAGCAGTCGAACCGCCCGTTCTGCGACGGCAGGCCCTCGCCGCCCCACAGGTAGGGGGTGCCGAGCTTGGTCTGCGCGAAGTAGATCGCCGCCGCCGACTGCGCGGACACCTCCAACGGCGCGGTCGGCGCGGTGAAGCTGCGCGCCATCGCCTGGATGCTCCGCACGTAGCCCTGGGTCTCCTTGTACGGCGGGATGCCCCGGTTGCTCGTCACCGCGTACGGACCGGCGTTGTAGGCGGCCAGCATGTTGGCCTGCGGGTCGCCCGGGACGCTCGAGACGTCCTTGGCGAGCGCGCAGTCGTAGACCGCCGCCGAGGCGATCGCGTCGTACGGGTCCCAGACGTCCTTCCGGCCGTCACCGTTCGCATCCGTTCCGTACGTCGCCCAGGTGCCCGGCATGAACTGCGCCATTCCCTGCGCCCCGACGCCGGAGCGGGCCCTGGGGTCGAATCCGCTTTCCTGGTACAGCTGCGCCGCGAGCATCGGCGGAGAGATCTCCGGACACAGCGCGCCCCACTTCTGGATCGCGTCCTGGTAGGCCGCGGGGACCGTTCCGGGTGAGAGGACGGAACGATTCGCCGACTGCTGCGCCGTCCCACTCGCCGCATAAGTCCCCATCGTCACCAGCCCGATGAGCCCGAACGAAACAACTCCCGCAGCGACGGCGGCCGCACCGGCCTTCCGGAGTACCATCAGCACCATCCCGACGATTCGTCAGTCGAAGTGTCCCGGAAGGCGTTGCTCACCGCAATCATCAGAGATACAAGGAGTGAGCGCTATCCTTCGTACGGTGGACATCCTCGCGTACGTGTCCGATGCCTCACGACCAATCCGCGAGAAGTAGCCAAGTCGACATCAGATCTGGCCAAGAATAGGCACCGACCCTTCGCGCGGGCGGGGTCCGGGCCCTTGAATTTGCCTGATCGGGCGGTGAGATGGAAATGAACCTGAGCAGCGTGCACACCTATGCGGTCGGCCACCTGGCCGATGACCCTCCCAAGAAGCCGAATATCGACACCATCATCGGCGGGATCGCCCCGGACTGGGGCCCGTTCGCGAGCCTCGGGTCGGAGGCCCGGGTGATGGTCGAGGTCATCATGGCCGTCGCCATCCTCGTCTGCCTCGGCATCGCCGTCTGGGGCGCCGCCAAGCAGCGGATCGGTGCGACCGCGATGCGCGACAGCTTCGGAGCCGAACAGGGCAAGGGGCTGATCGTGGCCGGACTGACCGGCGTGTTCATCATCGGATCACTCGGCACTCTGTTCACCATTGTCTACGGCATGGCGGTCTGACGATCGGACAGCAGTAGTCCGGCCCGTCCGAGGTCGGGTTCCCCGTCCGGACCCCCTCCAGCGGCCGCTGCCAGGACTTCACCCCCGTTCCCACCCTCCGTCCGCGCCCGCCCCGGGTGGAGGCCCCCGGAGCCGCCCCACGGCTCCCCGCACCAGGAGGGCCGCCGTGCCGTTGTCCGACGACCAGCCGCACACCCGAACGCGGCTACCGGTCGGCGAACAGCCCTCCCCACAGCCGAGCCTCCGTCAGTCACGGCCGCTGCGAACCCTGCTGACCGTCCTCGTCGTCGTCACCCTGCTCGTCGTGGCCATCGCCATCGCCAACCGGGGCAAGCCCGCCACCGGCAGCGACGGTGGCCGCTCCGCCGACCACGCCGCCCCCAGCGCGCCCTCCGGCGCCGGCCCCGGCCCCAGCGGCGACCAGCCCGTCGGCACCACCGCCAACGGCATCGCCTCCGGCTTCCCGCACAGCGACCAGGGCGCCCAGTCCGCCGCGGCCAACTACGCGGTGGCGATCGGGTCCGCGGACATGTTCCGCACCGACAGCCGCCACACCATCGTCGCCACCATCGCCGACCCGGGCGCGGCGCCGACCCTGCAGAGCCGACTGGACCAGGGCTTCGGCGGCGACACCGTCGCCCGCTACGGCCTCGACGCCCAGGGCCGCGCCCCCAAGGGCCTCACCTTCGTCAGCCGCACCGTCCCGGTCGGCACCAAGTCGACGGGCTACACCGACAGCGACGCCAAGGTCGAAGTGTGGTGCACCGGCCTCACCGGCCTCGCCGGCGAGCGCTCCGTCCAGCCGGTGACCACGAACTGGTTCACCCTCACGCTCTCGCTGCACTGGACGGGCGGCGACTGGAAGCTCACCGACTTCACTCGGAAGTCGGGCCCGGCTCCCATGCCGGGCGACCAGCAGGCGGCCACAGCGGATGAGATCGCCGGAACAGCAGAGCAGTTCGGAGGGTTCCGCTATGCGCGTTGACGGTGCGGTCGGGCGACGACTCCCTCGATTCGGCCGGGTCGTCACGGCCTTTGCTCTCGTACAGGCCACAGTCATCGGCATGGCGTCCCGGGCCTTCGCGGACCCGACTCCCAGCCCGTCGGCCAGCAATAACTGCGATGTCCTGCCGCTGCCCGGCAGCGACGTCTACTGCGCGTCCAAGCCCGGCGGGTCGATTCCTGGTGGAAGCGGCGTCGGGGCCGTGGCCGATCCGCTCGGGGCGTTGGCGAAGAGTTGTGCGCAGGCGGCGGCGTGGGTGGTGCGGAACCTGTCGGGGGCGATCGACGGGACGACGCAGGTGGACTTCACCAATGCGTCGTTCCTGCAGCAGTACGCCGTGGTGTTCGCCGTGTCGACGGTGATCACGCTGGTGCTGTGGCTGCTGGCGGTGTCGAAGCGGGCGGTGCGGGGTGCGTCGCTGACGACGGCGTTCTCGGAGGCGATCGGCTTCCTGTGGCTGACGGTGGTGGCGTCCGCGTTCACGCCGTTGATCCTGTACACCGTGGTGAGCGTGACGGACGGGCTGACCAAGGCGATCGCGGTCGGGACGAAGACGGACACCGGGTCGTACCTGGGCGGGTTCGCGGACACGTTGGAGAAGGGGAACGTCGGTGGCGGTCCGCTGATCCTGGTGCTGGTGTCACTGGTCGCGGTGCTGGCTGCGGCGGTGCTCTGGATCGAGCTGCTGATCCGGGCGGCGATGCTGTACGTGGGCGCGCTGCTGGGGACGGCGGTGTACGCGGGGCTGGTCGACAAGCAGCTGTGGAAGCACGTGCGCCGGTGGGCCGGGGTGATGCTGGCGGTGGACCTGGCGAAGCCGATCATCGTGATAATCCTGGGCCTGGCGGGCGCGGTGGCGACCGGGGCCGGGGCCAGTGACGACTTCGCCCGGGTGTTGTCGGGGCTGGCGATCCTGTTCCTGTCGATCTTCGCCAGTGCCGCGATCTACCGTTTCGTGCCGGGCTTCGGCGACGAGATCCTGAACATGCGCCAGGCCCGGGCCAATGCGGTGCAGGCGGGTTCGGCGATGATCAACGGCACCGCGAACCTGATGAAGCAGGGCATCACCACCCACGGCGACCGCGGCGGGCAGGCGGGCGCGGGCGGTGGCGGCGGTGGTGCGGGCGGCGGTTCGGTCGCGCCGGGCATCGCCGCCCACGCCGGCCGGACGCCGGCCCCACCGCCGCAGGCCGGGCCGCCGCAGGCCGCTCCGGTCCCGATCCGCGACAGCAATCCAGCGAAGGGAGGGTGACGGGTAAGTGAGCAGCGAACCGCTCGGCCAGTACGGCGCCCAGTACGCCCAGCCGTACGTGCACCAGCGCCGCACCTACCTGATCGGCAAGGCCCGCCCGAACGCGCCGATCGGCCGGAACCGGGAGTCCGGCGAGATCCTGCTGATCATCTTCGGGGCGTTCCTCGGGATGCTCTGGGGCCTGTTGATGCCGATCCTCCCGTTGCGGATCGGCGGTCTGGTCGGCCTGCCGGCGCTCGCCATCGCGGCGGTGTACGTGCCGTACCGCAAGCGGACGTTCTACAAGTGGGTGGAGATCAACCGCACCTACCGCCGGACGGTCCGCAGCGGGCGGGCGCTGTGGCGCTCGGACGTGATGGACGCGGGTACCCGGATGGACGGCCGGGAGGTGGAGGTCGGCCCGCCGCCCGGGGTCGGGCGGCTGCGCTGGCTGACCGCGCCGTTCGGGCCGGACGAGGTCGGGGTGCTGATGCACTTGGAGCGGCGGACGGTGACGGCCGCGATCGAGATCGAGGGCCCGGGCGTCGGGCTGCGCGACTCGGAGGACCAGGAGGCGCTGGTCGACCGGTTCGGCACGCTGCTGAAGCACGTCGCCAACGGGGACGGCTTCGTGACCCGGCTGCAGATCCTGGCCCGGACCCTGCCGGCCGACCCGGACGCGCACGCCAAGGACGTCGAGCGCCGGGGCGACCCGTCCTCGCCGCGCTGGCTGCAGGACTCCTACGACCAGCTGCAGTCGATGGTGTCGACGTCGTCCGAGCAGCACCGGGCGTACCTGGTGGCCTGCATGCACTACACCCGTGACCTCGCCGCCGAGGCGCACGCGATGGGCCGCACGGCGAACGGCCGGCGGGCCAGGGACGACGAGGGGCTGGCGGCCGTGATGGCGCGCGAGCTGACCGACATCTGCGCCCGGCTGGCCGAGGCGGACATCCGGGTGCGCCAGCCGCTGGGCCAGGCCCGGCTGTCCTCGCTGCTGCACTCGATGTACGACCCGGACCACCCGATCGACCACATCCAGGCGATGTCCCGGCGCAACGCCTGGCCGGCCGAGCTGGACGCGACCCACCCGCAGTACCTGCAGGCGAAGACCCGCGAGTCGGTGACGCGGGAGCCGTGGTGCCACGCCACCGCGTGGGTCAAGGAGTGGCCGCTCACCCCGGTGGGCGTCAACTTCCTGGCGCCGCTGCTGGTGCACACCCCGGACGTGATCCGGACGGTCGCGGTGACGATGGACCTGGAGCCCACCGACGTCGCGATCGAGCGGATGCTGACCGAGAAGACCAACGACGAGGCGGAGGCCAGCCGGGCCGCCAAGATGAACCGGACGGTCGACCCGCGCGACCTGGCCCACACCGGCCGGGTGGACCAGCGCGGTGACGACCTGGCCTCCGGCGCGGCCGGGGTGAACCTGGTCGGCTACATCACGGTCTCCTCGCGCAACCCCGACGCGCTGGCCCGCGACAAGCGGACCATCCGGGCCTCGGCCGGCAAGAGCTACCTCAAGCTGGAGTGGTGCGACCGCGAGCACCACCGGGCCTTCGTCAACACCCTTCCGTTCGCCACCGGCATCCGCCGCTGACACCGTCGCGGACCTCCGCACCCGTCCGACCGTTCCGCCGACTCAGGGAGGCCGCACATGGCGCTCGGCAACCTCACCGACGCGTTCACCAGCCTGATGTTCGGCAAGGTGGAGACCACCCGCCTGCCGGTGCGCACCTCCACCGGCCAGGCGCAGGCGGTCTACCTGCCCACCGCCGCGCCGGGGCTGGGCGACTCGGGCGTGATCATCGGCCGTGAGGTGTACAGCGGCAAGGGGTACGTGTACGACCCCTTCCAGCTGTACGGGCAGCAGCTGCCGGCCCCGCACTGGCTGGTGCTCGGTGAGTCCGGCAACGGCAAGTCGGCGCTGGAGAAGACGTACGTGCTGCGGCAGTTGAGGTTCCGTGACCGCCAGGTCGTGGTGCTCGACGCGCAGGGCGAGGACGGCGTCGGCGAGTGGAACCTGATCGCCGAGGCGCTGGGCATAAAGTCGATCCGGCTGGACCCGATGGCCGCCCGGGACGGCGGGGTGAAGCTCAACCCGCTGGACCCGGCGATCACCCAGACCGGTCAGCTGTCGCTGCTGCGCACCATCATCGAGGTCGCGATGGGGCGGGGGCTGGAGGAGCGGGCCGGCTTCGCGCTGAAGGCCGCGCACGCCCACGTGGTGGCCTCGGTGACGGACCGGCAGCCGGTGCTGGACGACATCATCGACATCCTGCGCAACCCCGACCTGTCCTCGGTGGAGTCGCTGGGTGTGGCGGTGGAGGAGGTGCAGTCCTGGGGCCTGGACGTGGCCCTGGTGCTGGACCGGCTGGTGGACGGTGACCTGCGCGGCATGTTCGACGGGTCGACCACCGAGGGCATCGACCTGGACGCGCCGCTGATCGTCTTCGACCTCTCGCACATCGACCGCAACTCGATCGCGATGCCGATCCTGATGGCGATCGTCGGGGTGTGGCTGGAGCACACCTGGATCCGGCCGGACCGGAAGAAGCGCATCTTCCTGGTCGAGGAGGCCTGGCACATCATCAACAGCCCCTTCGTGGCCCAGCTGTTCCAGCGGCTGCTGAAGTTCGGCCGTCGGCTCGGGCTCTCCTTCGTCGCGGTGGTGCACCACCTGTCGGACGTGGTGGACGGGGCGGCGGCCAAGGAGGCGTCGGCGATCCTGAAGATGGCCTCCACCCGGACGATCTACATGCAGAAGGCCGAGGAGGCGCGGGCCACCGGCCGGGTGCTGGGCCTGCCGCGGTGGGCGGTGGAGATCATTCCCACACTTTCGCCGGGCATCGCGGTCTGGGACGTCAACGGGAACGTCCAGGTGGTCAAACACATCATCACCGAGACCGAGCGGCCGCTGGTGTACACCGACCGCGCGATGACCGAGGACGCGGTGGCCGAACGGGTGCGCGCGGAGCGGCAGTTGGCCGCCGAGCCCGGGGTCTGAGGGCGGCTCCTGCGCAGTCCCCGCACCCCGCGGACGGCGATGGTTCGTCAGTAGGTAATCCTCTCGTTACGTTCGACGTCCTGACAGCTACGCGCGTTGACCCTAGGCTTCACACGCGCAACACATGCCCAGACGCCGATGCTGTCCCACAGCCGGTGCTCCTCCGAGGTGCAGGGGACCCCTCTCATGCTCACCGTCAGATCCCGACGGACGGCGCTCGCCGTAGTCGCCGCCGCAGGTCTGCTCGGCACGGTGCTCGTGCCGACGGCCGCCCAGGCCGCCGACGCCAACGCCAAGCGTCACAAGACCGTCAACCTCCAGCTGCTGGCGATCAACGACTTCCACGGCAACCTGGAGCCCCCGGCCGGCTCGTCCGGCACGATCAAGGAGATCGACCCGGCCACCGGCAAGGAGGTCGCGACCCCGGCCGGCGGCATCGAGTACCTGGCCACCGAGCTGCGCAAGGCCCGGATCCCGGCCGACGACTCGATCACCGTCGCGGCCGGCGACATCGTCGGTGCCAGCCCGCTCACCTCGGCCCTCTTCCACGACGAGCCGACCATCGAGGCGATGGACAAGCTCGGCCTGGACGTCACCTCCGTGGGCAACCACGAGTTCGACGAGGGCGCGCAGGAGCTGCTGCGCATGCAGGAGGGCGGCTGCCACCCGACCGACGGCTGCTACGAGCCCGGCCGCACCTTCAAGGGCGCCAACTTCAACTACCTGTCGGCGAACGTCACCGACGAGAAGACCGGCAAGCCGCTGCTGGCCCCGTACTGGATCACCAAGTCCCAGGGCGTGAAGGTCGGCTTCATCGGCGTCACCCTGGAGGGCACGCCGAACATCGTGACCGCCGAGGGCGTCAAGGGGCTGAAGTTCGCCAACGAGGTCACCACGATCAACAAGTACGCCGCCGAGCTCAAGGCCAAGGGCGTCAACTCGATCGTCGCGCTGATCCACGAGGGCGGCTACCCGGCCAGCGCGGTCTACAACTACGACTGCGGCGCGGCCGGGCAGGGCATCTCCGGCCCGATCGTCGACATCGCGAAGAAGATCGACCCGGCGGTCGGCGCCATCGTCACCGGCCACACCCACAACGCGTACGCCTGCACCATCCCCGACCCCAACGGCGTTCCGCGCTCGGTGACCAGTGCCGCCTCCTTCGGCCGGCTCTTCACCCAGATCGACATGAAGCTGGACAAGACCACCGGCGAGATCGTGCGCCCCTCGGTGAAGGCCGAGAACCACGTGGTGCGCCGCACGGTCGAGAAGGCGCCCGACATGACGGCGCTGGTCGACCACTACCAGAAGCTGGCCGCCCCGATCGCCAACCGTCCGATCGGCTACATCGCTTCGGACGTCAACGGCCGCGGCAGCAGCGACCTGGAGAAGCCGCTCGGTGACGTGATCGCCGACGCGCAGCTCGCCGGGCTGGCCCCCGCGGACAAGGGTGGCGCTCAGGTCGCCTTCATGAACCCGGGCGGCATCCGCTCCGACCTGGTCTACAAGGCCTCGGGCAGCGAGGGCGACGGCGTGGTGACCTACGGCGAGGCGTTCACCGTCCAGCCGTTCACCAACATGATGCAGGTCAAGACGCTGACCGGGGCACAGCTGGTCCAGCTGCTCCAGCAGCAGGTGAGCGGCTCCAACGACGCCGCGCCGAAGGTCCTCCAGGTGTCGTCGAACCTGCACTACACCCTGGACATGCGCAAGACCGGCGCGGACCGGGTGCTCGTGGACTCGATCCGGCTGAACGGCGCGGCGATCGACCCGGCCGCCAAGTACCGCGTCGCGGCCAACGAGTTCCTGGCCGGCGGCGGCGACGGCTTCCCGGCCTTCGCGGCCGGCACCGACAAGCTCGTCGGCGCCTCCGACCTGGACCTCTTCACGGCCTACCTGGGCAGCCACAGCTCGGCGAGCGCGCCGCTGCAGGCCCCGGCGCAGGACCGGATCAAGGTCATCGGCCCGGGCAGCGACATCGACTGACCGTGAGCCGGCCCTGAGGGGCGGGTGGGGCGCTGTCGGGGCGCCCCACCCGCCCCTTTCCGTGTTCCCGGGCGCGCCTGTGCGGGGCGCTCCTGTTCCGCCGGCTCCTATTCCGGGCCGTGACCGCCGGGCAGCCGGACGGTGGCCAGCGCGCCCGGACCGCCGTCCGAGGCCGGGCCGAGGGTGACCTCGCCGCCCGCCTCCCGGACGCTCTGCGCGACGATCGACAGCCCGAGACCTGAGCCCGGAAGCTGCCGCGAGGACGGCGAACGCCAGAACCGGTCGAAGACGTACTGGAGCTCGTCCGGCGGGATGCCGGGGCCGTGGTCCCGGACGGTCAACACGCCCTGCTGGAGCCGGACTTCGATGGTCCCACCGGGCGGGCTGTACTTGACCGCGTTGTCCAGCAGGTTGATCACGGCCCGCTCCAGCCCGGCCGCGTCGCCGTGCACGTACCAGGGCTCGGTGCCGGTCTCGAAGACCAGCCCCGGGCCGCGCAGCTTCGCCCGCTCCACGGCCCGCCCGGCGATCTCGTGCAGGGCGACGACGGCGAGGTTCGGGCCCGCCTTGGGGGAGTCGGGGCGGGAGAGCTGCAGCAGGTCGCCGATCAGGACGGTGAGTTCCTGCATCTGCGCCTTCATGTTGCCGAGCAGCTTGGTCTTGGTCGCCGGGGGCAGCGGGCGGCCGGTGTCGTTGCTGCGGATCAGCAGGTCGACGTTGGTGCGCAGGGAGGTGAGCGGCGTCCGGAGCTCGTGGCCGGCGTCGGCGATCAGCCGGGTCTGCCGCTCGCGGGAGTTGGCGAGCGAGGTGCTCATGGAGTTGAACGAGGTGGAGAGCCGCGCGATCTCGTCGTGCCCGTGGACGGGGATGGTGGTGCCGACCTCCTCGGTCCGGGCGATGTGCTCGACGGCGTCGGTGAGCTGGTCGACCGGCTTGAGGGCGGACCTGGCGACCAGCCGGCCGGCTACGGCGGCGAGGAGGATGCCGCCGACGGAGACGGAGCCGAGGAGGATGGCGAGGCCCTGGAGGGACTCCTCGACGGACTGGGTGGGGGTGGCCACCATGACGACGACCGGCACCAGGTACCTGGGGTCGTTGGTGAGCCGGACCAGTGCGGGATCCCCATTGGTGAACCGGCCCTCCCGGATGATCGACTGGCCGGGTTTGAGGCGGAACACGGCGGAGTCCCCCGGCTCGGTGGCGATCGCCTTGGTCGCGCCAGGGGGCAGGCAGACCCCTTTCCCCTCCGCGAGGAACTGGGTGTCCCGGGGGGCCGCTCCGCTGATCTCCTGGAGACTGCCGACGGGTTGGTGATCCAGTGCCTGTTCCGGGGTGCTGTAGCAGACGAGACCGGCTCCCCGGGGAGGCATGGGCAGCGGCGCGCTGGCCAGATCCGCCCGGACCTGGTTGTAGAGCTGCTTCTCCACGATGAACCAGCACGCCAGCGCCGACAGGGCGATGGCCACCGCCACCGCCGCCGCGCTCAGGAAGGTGAGGCGGCTGCGCAGCGAGCGGGAGCGGAGCCAGTGGACCAGGCGCCGCCGGCGGCCGGGGGTGCGGGGCGGGGCCAGGGGCGGGGGCGGCACGGTGCCGCTCCGCACGCCCCGCTCGGCGTGCTCGCTCACGCGCCGACGCCGGCGGCCGCGCGCAGGGCGTAGCCGACGCCGCGTACGGTCTGGATCAGGCGGGGCATGCCGCCCTGCTCGGTCTTGCGGCGCAGGTACATCACGTACACGTCCAGGGAGTTGGAAGAGGGCTCGAAGTCGAAGCCCCAGACCGCCTTGAGGATCTGCTCGCGGGTGAGGACCTGGCGGGGGTGGGAGAGGAACATCTCCAGCAGCATGAACTCGGTGCGGGTGAGTTCGATCGGCTTGCCGGCCCGGGTGACCTCGCGGGTGGCGGTGTTCATCCGCAGGTCGGCGAAGGCGAGCACCTCGCTCTCGTCCTCGGCGGCGGCGCGAGCGGCGGCCTCGGCGGCGAGGGCGTTGCGGCGCAGCAGGGCGCGGACGCGGGCGAGGAGTTCGTCGAGTTCGAAGGGTTTGGCGAGGTAGTCGTCGGCGCCGACGTCGAGGCCGGTGACGCGGTCGCCGACGGCGTCGCGGGCGGTGAGCATCAGCACCGGGACGGTGTCGCCGCGCGAGCGCATCCGGCGGACGGCGGTGAGGCCGTCCATCCGGGGCATCATGATGTCCAGCAGGACGAGGTCGGGCCGGTCGCGTTCGACGGATTCCAGGGCTTCGTAGCCGTCGGTGGCGGTGGAGACCTCGTAGCCCTCGAAGGCGAGGCTGCTCTCCAGGGCGTCCCGGAGGGCGGGTTCGTCGTCGACCACGAGGAGCCGGGCGGAGGGGTGGCCGGGCTCGGCGGGGGTGCGGTCGTCGGCGGACGGGGTCATGGGCGGGTGCCCTTTCTCGTCGGGTGGAGGGGCCTGCTGGGGCCAATTGTCCGTCGTGGGGATTGTGGCTTACAGGTTCTGGCCGGCTTCGAGCTTCGGCAGGACCTGCTTGATGTCGTTCATCGGGATGGCGAAGCCGAGGCCGACGCTGCCGGCCGAGCTGCTGCCGGCGGAGCTGTTGCCGCTGGGTGCGTACATCGCCGAGTTGATGGCGATGACCTGGCCGTTGGCGTTGATCAGCGGGCCGCCGGAGTTGCCGGGGTTGAGGGCGGCGTCGGTCTGGAAGGCCTTGTAGGTGGTGCTGCTGCCGTTGGACTGCGGGGCGGTGCCGCGGGTGCCGGGCAGGAAGGGGAGGCCGAAGCCGCCGTTGGTGCTGGTGCTGCCTTCGTCGAGCTGGACGGTGACGTCGCGGTTCTCGGCGCTGATGATGCCGGAGGTGACGGTGCCGGTGAGGCCGTCGGGGTTGCCGATGGCGACGACCGGGTCGCCGACGGCCACGGTGGAGGAGTCGCCGAGGACGGCGGGGGTGAGGTTGCCGGCGCCGGTGGCGGTGATGACGGCGACGTCGATGGCCTTGTCGGTGCCGGTGACGGTGGCCTGGGCGGTGGAGCCGTCCTTGAAGGTCACGGTGATCCGGCCGCCCGCACCGGCGGTGTCGATCACGTGGTAGTTGGTGAGGATCCGGCCGTCCTTGTCCAGGACGACGCCGGTGCCGGTGGCGGTGCCGTTGCCGCTCTTCACGGTGATCTGGACGACGCTGGGCGAGACGGCGGCGGCGATGGCCGGCACGTCGGCGCTGCCGTCGCTGCGGGCGGAGACCGGGCTGGCGACGGTGGCGACCCGGGTGTCGGCGGACTGCCGGTCGGCGGCGACCACCCCGCCGGTGACCCCGCCGAGGACGGCGGCGACCGCGGCGACGGCGGTCACCAGGGCGAGTCGGCCGCGCAGCATGCCGCGCCGGGCCCGGTTGCCGCGGCGGCCGGGGCCGTCGGGGCCGTCGGGGGAGCCGGGGCCGAGGATGGTCGGCGGCTCGGGCGGGATGGGCGGGGGAGGCGGCGGTCCGTCGAAGCTGCCGCCGGAGTGGTCCTCGCGGTACGCGTACCCGGCCGGGTGGGTGCTGCCCGTGGAGCCGGCGCTTCCCGTGGTGCCGCTGCTGCCCGTGGTGCTGCTGCCGAGCACGGTGCCCTCGATCACCCGGGGCTCGTACGGGCCGTACTGGTCGCGGTACCGGTCGTCGGGGTGCTGCTGCTGTTCGCTCATGCCGACCAAGCTCCGCCTGGTGGATGAGGACTGGATGAGAACCGACTCAGAACGGGGAGAGAAGCCCGTTGGATTCTCATAAAGCCTGGTCAGGTGGCCTGTGGAGCGGAATGGGCGACTCCGGTTCCATTCGGGACCGGCCTGCCGCTCAGGTCCGCGTGCTACCTGCCGCTCCGCTCCGCCTGCTACTGCGCGACGGTGCCCCGGCCGGGCGCGGCTCCGTCGCAGCCGCAGGAGCGGCGGATGACCAGGCGGGAGGGGAACTTGCGGACCCGCTCGGTGTCCGAGCCGGGCACCATCAGCGAGTCGTCCAGCACCAGGTCCACGGCGGCCCGGGCCATCGCGTCGCGGTCGGAGGCGACGGTGGTCAGCGGCGGGTCGGCGAGCGCGGCCTCCGGCACGTCGTCGAAGCCGGCCACCGCGAGGTCCTCCGGGACGCGCAGGCCGACCTCGCGGGCGGCCCGCAGCACGCCGATGGCCTGGTCGTCGGTGGAGCAGAAGATCGCCCGCGGCCGGTCCGGCGAGCTCAGCACGGAGAGGGCGACCTCGTAGGCGCCGTAGCGGTGGAAGGGCGCGTCGATCAGGTGCGGCTCGGTGGGGACGCCGTGCGCGTCCATGGCGCGCTGCCAGCCCTCGACGTGGTCGATGACCGGGTCGCCGGGGGCGGGGGACTCGACCGGGCCGCCGAAGCAGGCGACGTACGGGTGTCCGTGCACTTCCAGCAGGTGGCGGACGACGGCCTCGGCGCCGCCCACGTCGTCGGTGACCACCGCGACGTCGTCGATCGCCTCGGGGCGGCGGTGCAGCAGCACCACCTTGGCGCCCTCCATCGCGGCGAACTCCTCCGCGGCGCGCTGGGAGGGGCCCTGGCTGACCAGGATCAGGCCGGATACGCGCATGCCCAGGAAGGCGCGGACGTAGTGGACCTCGCGGTCGTCCACGTAGTCGGAGTTGCCGATCAGCACGAGCTTGCCGCGCTCGGAGGCGGCGCGTTCCACGGCGTGCGCCATCTCGGCGAAGAAGGGCTGGCGGGCGTCCGGGACGACCATGCCGATCAGGTTGGTCCGGCGGGAGGCCATCGCCTGGGCGACGCTGTTCGGCCGGTAGCCGAGCTGCTCGATCGCCGCGAGGACCTTCTCCCGGGTCGCGGGCGCGACCGGGCGCGGTCCGTTGTTGATGACGTAGCTGACGACCGCGGTCGAGGTACCAGCCAGTCGGGCTACATCGTCGCGCGTCACTTTGGCCACGAGTGGAGTCTACGCGTGTGGTCACCGGGGCGGCAGTGGGACCTGGGGACGCCGCCGGTGGACGGCGGGCGGCTCCGGGATGAACCGGACAAGCCGGGCGGGTGACGGCCCGCCCGGCTCGCCGGTCACGTCTCCAGGGAGGCGGCGGGCCGCTGGGCCGGCTCCGGGCGCTCGCCCTTCTCGGGCTTCTCCGGGACGACGAAGCGGTAGCCGACGTTGCGTACGGTGCCGATCAGCTGCTCGTGCTCCACGCCGAGCTTGGCGCGCAGACGACGGACGTGGACGTCCACCGTCCGGGTGCCGCCGAAGTAGTCGTAGCCCCAGACCTCCTGCAGCAGCTGGGCCCGGGTGAAGACCCGGCCGGGGTGCTGGGCGAGGTACTTGAGCAGCTCGAACTCCTTGAAGGTGAGGTCGAGCGCCCGGCCCTTGAGCTTCGCGGAGTAGGTGGCCTCGTCGACCGAGAGGTCGCCGTTGCGGATCTCCATCGGGCTGTCGTCGGTGACGACCTGGAGGCGGCCGAGGGCCAGCCGCAGCCGGGCCTCGACCTCGGCCGGGCCGGCGGTGTCCAGAAGGACGTCGTCGATGCCCCATTCGGCGGTGACGGCGGCCAGGCCGCCCTCGGTGACCACCAGGATCAGCGGGCAGCCGATGCCGGTGGAGCGCAGCAGCTGGCACAGGCTGCGGATCTGCGGCAGGTCACGCCGGCCGTCGACCAGGATGACGTCCGCGCTGGGGGTGTCCACCAGGGCCGAGCCCTCGGCGGGGGCCACCCGGACGTTGTGCAGCAGCAAGCCGAGGGCGGGCAGTACCTCGGCCGACGGTTGCAGTGCGTTGGTGAGGAGGAGGAGAGAACTCATACCCGGTGGTCCCCTTTCCGGGTCGTCGCGGTCGCGTTACGGCTGCCGCCACAGCCGGATGGCGCACGTGCTGAGGGGGAGGAGAGGAGGACGGGCGCCTGGGGCGTACCGGGGGAGCGGACGGCGCGCAGGGCGAAGGACGGAGAGGAGTGGCGGATCCGCCGGGGGTCCCGCAACCCCTGGCGTACCGTTCCTGCCCTGTCCATCACCGTGAACCCTCCGGTCTGATTCCGGTCCCGGGCGGCGGCCCGGTGCCCGGTGGCGACGTCCCGGCCGAGCGCGGCACGTCGTTGTGCCGCGACGGACGGGGCGGTTCCCGCGCTGCGCCGGGGGTGGGCCGACGAATCGCAAGAACGTCCGTACTGGCGTCCTGAAAGCACAAAAGGACCCGGGGGCGACTCTGCCCGGATCCCTCTTGGTGGTCGAGGATAGCCGACCTCCCGCCGCGCCGGGAGTGTTCGAATCCGGCGGTTCACGCTTTTCGGGCGTGCGCCGGGTGAGCCTGGACACAGCTTCGAGCGCCGCTCCCCACCGGCGGGGCCAGGGCGATTGCCGCTCGTGGCGACGGACACGCCATCATGGGACGCACATCGGCGGCGCAGCGCGGGTCCATCGTTCGGGTGGTCGGGCGGCCGCCCCGGTGGCGAGCCGGACCGGGGCACCGGGGCCGGGCGAGGACGACGAGAAGGGGTGGCCCGATGGGCGCTACCACCGAGCCCGCGAGCGGCGCCCGGGTGCGCGGGACGATCCGCTACTGGGCGGCTGCGAAGTCCGAGGCCGGGCTGGCCGAGGAGCCGTACGAGGCGGCGACCCTGGCGGAGGCGCTGGCGGCGGCCAAGGAGCGGCACGCCGACAAGCCGAAGCTCGTCCGGCTGTTCGGGCACAGTTCGTACCTGGTCGACGGTGCCCAGGTGGGCGGCCGGGACCACGCGACCGTCGCCCTGACCGAGGGCGGGACGGTCGAGGTCCTCCCGCCGTTCGCGGGAGGGTGAGCGGCGTGACCGACATGAACGACCCGAACCGCGGCCCCTACGGCGAGTGGCCGCAGCAGCCCCGGCACCCCCAGGCTCCCCAGGGGTACCCGCAGCACGGGCAGCAGCCCTTCCCGCCGCAGGCGCAGCACGGGCAGCCGCAGCACGCGCAGCAGTCGCCGTACGGCTACCCGGTGGACGACGCCACCGCGACCACGATCCTGCCGCCCGTGCCGGCGTTCGACGACGCGGCCGCGACCAGCCTGTTGCCGCCCGTTCCCGCGATGGACGACGCCGCGGCGACGACGCTGCTGCCGCCCGTGCCGCCGATGGACGACGCCGCGGCCACCACGCTGCTGCCGCCGGTGACGGCCTCCGGCGCGATGCCGGCCGCGCCGCCCGCCGGGCCGCCGCTCCACCCGGGGCAGACTCCTGGGCGGCACCAGGCTCCGGTTCCGCAGTACCAGCCCCCGGCCCCGCAGCACGCGCAGCAGCAGCCGCAGCCCCCGCACGCTCAGCAGCAGCAGCAGCAGCAGCAGCCGGCCCGGGCCCGGGCCCGGCACGCGGCCCCGGCGCCGCAGCCCCCCGCCGCGCAGCAGTCGGCGGAGGCCTTCGACCCGCCGACCATGACGCTCAAGCGACCGCCTGCCCCCGGCCCGGTGGGTCCGGCAGGCCAGGCCGGCCCGGTGGGTGCCCCCGTCCCGCCGCCGTTCGCGGCCGTTCCGGCGCAGCCCGTGCCGCCCGCGGGCCCCGTCCGCCGGACCGGTTCGCCGATCATCGACCCGGGTCTGCAGCCGGCCCTGATCACCGCCGGCGCGGCCGCACTGCTGGCCGGCGGCGCCGCGCTCGGGCAGGTGGCGCTGGCCCTGGTGGTCGCGCTGCTGCAGCTGCTGACGGCGGCCGGCTGGTTCCGGCTGAACGGTATGTGGCCGGCCCGGCAGGGCATCCTGCTCGCCGCGCTGTCCGGGTTCACCGCGGACGCGGCGGTGCTGCTGGCGGACTCCGACGGTGGCGTGGCGGCGGTGGTGGGCACCCTGGGAGGGTTCTTCCTGCTGGTCCTGGTGCTGCAGACGTTCCGCCCGTCGGACCCGAAGGAGCGGTTCTACGCGCTGACCGTGCTGGGTTCGGCCACCGTGGTGACGGCGCTGTGCACCATGCTGCTGCTGGCCGACTGGGTGCCGGCCGGGGTGGGCGCGGTCGCGCTGGCCACCCTGCTGGCGGCGGCGCCGCTGCCCGGCCCGAAGCAGCTGGGCCCGGTCCTGGGCCTGGTCGCGGCCGTGGCGCTGGGCCTGCTGGTGGGTGCGCCGGTGGCGCTCGGTGCGCTCGCCGGGCTGGGGGCGCTGGTCGGCCGCCGGGTCGCGGCGTACGACTTCCCGTCCCGCTTCGTGCACATGACGGCGGGCGTGGCGCTGCCGCTGGCGGTGGCCGCACCGCTGATCTGGATCGCCACCGACCTGTTGGCCTGACGCTCCTCGCGCCGAGGCGCCCCTTCCCGTCGACGTCCCGCCCCGGAACCATGCTCCGGGGCGGGACGTCGTACCGTCGTGCGGGAGCGGGCGCGTTCGGCGGCCGCCACGGAACGGCGAACGACAGCGAACGACCGACAGCGGACAACACCGAACGACCCACAGCGAACGACCCACAGCGACCGGCGACGACGGGGGACACGATGCGCGGATGGCTGAAGGCCACGATCGGCCTGGTGGTGCTCTCCGGCCTCCTGGTGGGCGCCGACCGGATCGCGGTCGGCGTGGCCGAGGACGAGGCCGCCGACCGGATCGTGAAGAGCGGGCGGATGAGCCAGCGGCCGGACGTCTCGATCGACGGCTTCCCGTTCCTCACCCAGGTGCTGTCGATGAAGCTGGACGACGTCCGGATCTCCGCCGACGGCCTGACCGTCGGCGACGGCAGCCACCAGGTCGCGCTGCACTCGTTCAAGGCCAAGCTCGCCGGCGTCAAGGTGAGCGACAGCATGAACAGCGCCACGGTGGACAGCGGCACCGGCAGCGGGGTGATCTCGTACCCGGACCTCGCGCAGCTGCTGCCCCCGGCCTCCCAGCTGCTGCACGGCACCAAACTGCCGGTGGGCAGCAGTACCCGGCTGAGCCTGTCGTACGGCGGGCCGGGCAAGGTCAAGGCCTCGCTGGGGCCGTTCGCGATCGGCGAGGGCACCGTGCACAACGACGGGAACACCGTCACGGTGGACGGCTTCCGGCTGAGCTCCCTGGCGGGGATGTTCGCCGGGATCACCAACCAGCAGATCGAACCGATGAGCTTCACCCTGGACACGCTGCCGGCCGGGCTGAAGCTGGCCGCCAAGGATGGGGACAAGGACGGCGTGATGCCGCTGCCGGAGGGCCTCCAGCTGACCTTCGACGGCAAGGGCGTCAAGCTCCTCGGCTGAGCCCCTGCCGCACCGGCCCGAGTGGCCCTCCGGCGGCCCGCGCCCGCCCGCGACCGCCCGCACCGGCCGCGCCCGCCCACCGTCCCGGGCCGACCCGTCGGATTGCCGAAGCGTTCCGCTCCGCGAGACGCGCTGTCCAGCGCGGACCGCGGAGCGGTGTCGTTTCCGCCCGTTGTGCGCCACCGAGGGGCGGCCCGGCCGGGGCGGACCGACCGGGAAGAGGCCAAATCTCGCAATGCGGCTGTTTTGGTCTCATTATTCGATACGCTGATGACAGCGGGCCGTCGGTGTCCCTAGCATCGTCGGCATGAAGCGACAGACGGACCTCACGAAGCGGCGGGCGGTAGACCTGTGCCGCGTGGCCGCCTGTCTGTGTCGAATGCGCTGACTCGGCATCCCGGCAGGGCAGTTGACGCCCGCCGCCGATCTCTCCGGTGACCGTACCCGGCCGTACTCGCGGGCCGGCGCCGATGTACTCCGCAGTCTCCTGCCCGGCCGCACCGGCCCACCCGTCCTGTCCCAGTATTCGGACATCGATTCGGACCGCATCCGCCCGGGTACCCCTGCAGCACCTCCTGAGCAGCACCTTCCGCCAACCGCCCTCGGATGGAGAACACCACCATGAGCCGCAGCGACGTCCTGGTCGACGCCGACTGGGTCCAGGCCCGCCTGGACGACCCGAAGGTCGTCATCGTCGAGGTCGACGAGGACACCTCCGCGTACGACAAGAACCACATCCGCAACGCCGTCCGGATCGACTGGAAGAAGGACCTCCAGGACCCGGTCCGCCGCGACTTCATCGACCAGGCCGGCTTCGAGGCGCTGCTCAGCGCCAAGGGGATCGCCAACGACGACACCGTCGTCCTGTACGGCGGCAACAACAACTGGTTCGCCTCGTACGCCTACTGGTACTTCAAGCTGTACGGCCACGGCGACGTCCGCCTGCTGGACGGCGGCCGCAAGAAGTGGGAGCTGGACTCCCGCGACCTGGTCTCCGAGGTGCCGGCCCGCCCCGCGACCGAGTACACGGCGCAGGCCGCCGACTCGTCGATCCGCGCCTTCCGCGACGACGTGATCGCCGCCATCGGCAACCTCAACCTGGTCGACGTCCGCTCGCCCGACGAGTTCTCCGGCAAGCTGCTGGCCCCGGCCCACCTCCCGCAGGAGCAGTCGCAGCGCCCCGGCCACGTGCCGAGCGCCCGCAACATCCCGTGGGCCAAGAACGCCAACGACGACGGCACCTTCAAGAGCGACGACGAGCTCAAGGCGCTGTACGAGGCCGAGGGCATCGACCTGGCGAAGGACACCATCGCCTACTGCCGCATCGGCGAGCGCTCGGCGCTCACCTGGTTCGTGCTGCACGAGCTGCTCGGCCAGGAGAACGTCAAGAACTACGACGGTTCGTGGACCGAGTACGGCAGCCTGGTCGGCGTGCCGATCGAGCTCGGCAACAACTGAGCCCCCGGCTCGACCCGTAAGTCAGAAGGGAAGACAGACATGTGCGGTGCGAAGGCCGGCGGCCCGGACCTGGCAGGAGTTGACGTGGCGAACGAGACGATCATCCAGGGTTCGGTGACCCGCGACGGTGAGCCGGTCAACGGCTACGTCCGGCTGCTGGACGAGAACAACGAGTTCACGGCCGAGGTGCCCACCTCGGCGACCGGCCAGTTCCGGTTCTTCGCCCGTCCGGGCAAGTGGACCCTGCGCGCGCTGGTGCCGGGCCAGACCGTGGACCGTCAGGTGGTGGCCTCCCAGGGCACCGCCGTCGAGGTCGCGATCGCGGTCTGACCGCCCGCTCCGGTCGACCGGAGCGAGCGCGTCGACCGGAGTACGGACGACACCCCGAGGGCCCCTGCCGAGCAGGGGCCCTCGGCCGTACCGTGGAGGGGTGCAGGCAAGACGGCGGCGTCGCTACTACTTCGCCATGATGGGCGTGTGCCTGGGCCTGTTCGTCATGGCCTGGGGCGTGGTGCGGTTCTTCTCGGTCGGCGCGGCGATCGGCATGTGCCTGGTCGCGATGGTGATCCCGCCGGCCGCCGCGGTGTTCGCCAACAAGCGCGACCCGGACGACGACTGGTGGAACGACCCGCGCTGGGACGACCCGAAGTGGGACGAACCCGGCCACGACCGGGACCGCCCCGACCACGAACAGCGTCCGTGACCCCGGGTGCGGGAACGCTCAGTAGACGAGCGCCTGGACACCGTCCGCCATGATCTCGCTGACGAAGACCTGCGCGCCCGCGATCCGGACACCCTTGACGGTGTCCTTCTGCTCGATCCCGCGCCGGGCCGCGCACTGGGTGCAGAGGGTCACCGAACCGACCGCCAGGATCGACTCCAGCAGGTCCGGCAGCGGCGCCGCGTGCGGCAGTTCGAACTCCGCGGCGCGGCCCGGCAGCGCGAACCAGGAGGACTCCCCGGTCAGCCAGAGCGAGACGTCGATCCCGCTGGCGACGGCCACCGCCGCCACCGTGAACGCCTGCGAGCACCGCTCCGGCGCGTCCGCCCCTGCGGTGACCTTGATGACCAGTTTCTTCGACATGGCGCCACCTTAGAGGTCCCGCCACCCCCGCCGGCCGTCATCCCGGGAACCCGTGGGGAAAGCTTGAGCGGCGTGGTAACCCCGGCGCGAACGGCGACGTGGTGGGGCTCACCGCGACCGGCCGGAGTCCGACGGATAGAGTGAGCGGAGCAAAATCCACCACACTGTCGCCGCCTGGGAGCCCCCCGTGTCCGGTCTGGAAATGTTCTTCGACGGTCTGCTGGCCCTCATGGCCGTGCTGATCACCTGGTTCGCCATCTTCTCGGTGATGAAGCTGTACCAGGGTCAGCGCTGAGCCTGCCGTACGGTTGAGGCAGCCCCACACCGACGACGACAGCGACCAGGAACATGATCGAGATCCCCTCTGACCTCCACAAGGACGTCGTGCCGCTCGCCTTCCTCCTCGGCACCTGGGAGGGCGCGGGCGTCTACGCCCCGCTGCCCGGCGAAGGGGGCCCGGGCGCGGAGAAGTGCAACTTCGGCCAGGAGATCGTGATCCGCCACGACGGCCGGCCCTTCCTGGAGTTCCGCTCCCGCACCTGGGTGCTGGACAACGAGGGCGAGAAGGTCCGCCCGCTGGAGAACGAGCACGCGTTCTGGCGCATCACGAGCAACCACGACGGCACCAGCGGCGCCCGGGGGATCGAGATCTCCTCCGTCCGTGACGACGGCACGGTCGAGATCTGGTACGGCGAGCTGGCCGACGGCAAGCCCCAGGTCGACGTCTCCACCGACGCGGTGGCCCGGATCGAGGGCTCGCCGGAGTACTCGGGCGGCAAGCGCCTGTACGGCTTCGTCAACGGCGAGCTGCTCTGGGTCGGCGAGAAGGCCGCCCCGAACGTGCCGCTGCGCCCGTACATGTCCGCGCAGCTGAAGAAGGTGCTCAGCCCGGCTCAGCTGATCAAGGACATCAACGACCTGCCGGACGACGGCATCGCCTTCTTCAAGTAGGCACGGCTCCGGCGGCAACGCAGTCCGTGCAAGTGTAGGGACCGGCCCCGGGCCGGTCCCTACACTTGCATCAGGACCCCCTACTTTCCATCTTTCCTTGGCAGGGACAGCACCGTGGCGGACACCGGCACCACCGACTGGCAGCTCTCCGGCGACTGGAAGACCGACCTGCGCGAGCGCGGTTACCGCCTCACCCCGCAGCGGCAGCTCGTGCTGGAGGCCGTCGACGCCCTCGACCACGCCACCCCCGACGACATCCTCTGCCACGTCCGGCGGACCGCCAGCGGCATCAACATCTCCACCGTCTACCGGACCCTGGAGCTGCTGGAGGAGCTGGGCCTGGTCTCGCACGCCCACCTCGGCCACGGTGCCCCGACCTACCACCTGGCCGGCCGCCACCACCACCTGCACCTGGTCTGCCGGGACTGCGAGAAGGTCACCGAGACCGGCACCGAGATCGCCCAGCCGCTGATCGACAGCCTGCGCGCGCAGCACGGCTTCGACACCGACCTCAAGCATTTCGCCATCTTCGGCCGCTGCGCCGACTGCACCGCCAAGCTCGCCGACGGCCGGTCGTAAGCTGGCCGGTATGACCGGTGTGAAGAGTCCGCTGCTTGCCCTGCCCGGAGCCGTCCCCGCCGAGGGGGCCGACGAGGGCGTCGCCGCCCACTACGGCGACATCTTCCGCGAGCAACGCCACCTCTCGCAGGGCACCGGCTTCGTCGACCTCTCGCACCGCGGGGTCGTCACGGTCACCGGTGCCGACCGCCTCACCTGGCTGCACCTGCTGCTCACCCAGCACGTCAGCGAGCTGCCCCCGCAGCAGGCCGCCGAGGCGCTGGTGCTCTCCCCGAACGGGCACGTCGAGCACGCGCTCTACCTGGTGGACGACGGCACCACAACCTGGGCGCACGTCGAGCCGGGCACCCAGGGCGCGCTGGTCGCCTACCTGGAGAGCATGAAGTTCTTCTACCGGGTGGAGGTCGCCGACGCGACCGCCGAGTACGCGGTGGTCCACCTGCCGGCCGGCTCCACCACCTCCGTCGACGGCGCCGCAGCCGTCCGCGAACTCCCGTACGGGCGCGACCTGTTCGTGCCGCGCGCCGACCTGGAGAAGCTCACCGCCGGGTACGGTCCGGCGGCCGGGATCTGGGCGTACGAGGCGCTGCGCATCGAGGGCCACCGGCCCCGGCTCGGCTTCGAGACCGACCACCGGACCATCCCGCACGAGGTGGACTGGCTGCGCACCGCCGTCCACCTGCAGAAGGGCTGCTACCGCGGCCAGGAGACCGTCGCCCGGGTGCACAACCTCGGCCGGCCGCCGCGCCGACTGGTCTTCCTGCACCTGGACGGCACCGAGGAGTCGCTGCCCCCGCACGGCACCGAGGTCCGGCTGGCCACCGACCCGGACGGGCGGTCGCTGGGCTTCGTGACCTCCTCGGCCCGCCACCACGAGCTGGGGCCGATCGCGCTGGCGATCGTCAAGCGGAACGTCCCGGTGGACGCGGTGCTGCTGGCCGGGACGGTGCCGGGCACCCAGGACGTGATCGTCCCGCAGTAGCCGGGGCTGAGGGGACCCGTGCCGGGGGCTCCGGCCCGGGACCCCCGGACCCCCGGTACCCCCGGATCCCAGGTACCCCCGGCGCCTCGGACCTCAGACCTCGACGAGGACGGTGAACGGGCCGTCGTTCACCAGCGCCACCTGCATGTCGGCGCCGAACCGGCCCGTCTCCACCTTGGCGCCCAGCGCCCGCAGCGCGCCGACCACCTCGTCCACCAGCGGCTCGGCGACCGGGCCGGGGGCGGCGGCGTTCCAGGTGGGGCGCCGGCCCTTGCGGGCGTCGCCGTAGAGCGTGAACTGGCTGATCACCAGCAGCGGGGCGCCGAGGTCGGAGCAACTCTGCTCCACGCCCTCCTCGTCGGCGGGCAGCAGCCGCAGCGTCCAGAGCTTGCGGGCCAGTTGGGCGGCCTTGGCGGGGGTGTCGTCGTGGGTGACGCCGACCAGGACGCAGAGCCCGGGCCCCTCGATCGCGCCGACGGTCTCACCGGCCACGGTCACCCGGGCCTCGGTCACTCGCTGCACCACTGCTCGCATGCCGCCATTGTGCCGGAGCCCGCTGCGGCCGCCGGAGGGCCCCCGGCGCGGCACCCGGCCGCTCCCGGCGGTGGACGACGGGCCCGGCCGGGACGGCGGGTACGGCTCCCGCTCACCGTCCCGCGCTCCGCTCGCCGTCCCGCGCCCCCACGTGCGCTGCGGGGGCGGTCCGCTCGGCCTCCCGTCCCCGTCTCCGCGCCTCGGCGCCCGCGCGCCCTCCGTCCGTCGCGTCGCGTCCCCCACGTGCGTCACAGGGGTCATCCCAGGGCGCAGACGAGGGGCGTGCGCCATGGTTGTGCACGCCGTGAGGTGAGCGCCTGCGCCGGCCCGGGCGCCGCTCTTCCTGCGGAAAGGGCCGGTCATATCAGCCACCCCCGTTCGCCAGGGGGCCGTTCGGGTGCACGGGCGGTGCGCGCGCGCCGGGTGGGGTGGCACGCTGGTGGACCGTACGAAGGGTCCGGGGCGCCTGGAGGTCCGCCGCGTCGGGCCCGGGTTCGGCCGGGCGGTCGGGTCGGTAGGTCAGGCGTTCTGGTGGTGTCGCCCCGACGGGTGGTCGCGGCCGGGGAGCGGAACCTCCGGGGGCTCCCGGGCGTGCCGACGGACGGAACGCCGAGCCCGTCGGGGGACGGGCCGGATCGGCGGCAGGACGGGGTTGCCGCGAGCGGGCGGGATCGGACGACGGCAGGTGGGTTGGGTGATGGACGCGAGCAGCGCGGCGTGGGACCGGTCCGGGCAGGTGGCACCGGCTCCCGGGGGCCCGTGCGGTCCGGTGGCGGGCGCGGAGGACGGGCCCGATCTGGAGGGGTTGGGCCTGGACCAGCTGCGGGTCCTGCGCCGGGAGACCCTGGAGCAGGAGGCCGATCTGTCCTACCTGCGGCGGCTGCTGCACGGGCGGATGGACATCCTGCGCGCCGAGCTCGACCGGCGCCCCGGCGTCGGCCCGGTCCGGGCGGCCGGTGCGCCCGGCCCCGATCCGGCCCCCGGCGACCTGCTGGACCGGCTGCCGGCCATCCTGACCGACGCGCCCTCCACGGTGCGGCGCTCGGCCCGGCACGTCACCCTCGGCCCGCCGCGCACCCGGGAGTCCCGGCTGGAGGCGGACGCGCTCATGGGCGACGTCCAGCTGGCCGACCTGGCGGCGCACCCGGTCGAGGAGCTGCTGGCCGCCCTGGAGCGGCTGCGCGCGCACGAGCGGGAGGTGTCCGGACGGCGCCAGCGGCTGCTGCGCACGGCCGACGGTTGCAATGCCGAGATCACCCGCAGGTACCGTGATGGGGAAGCACGGGTCGACGACCTGCTCGCAGGGGGGCCGCTCTGACCGGGTGAGTCGCTGCGGGCGGGTGGGGCCCGGCTCGCTCCCGGCTCACCATCGCCCCGGAAGGCTCAACCCCCATGTCCCAGCTCGCCACCGCGCCCGTTCTCGCCGAGGTCATACGATCGGGCTTCGTCGAGGGCCACCACCACGGTTCCCTGGTGCTGCTCGCCGCCGACGGCTCGGTCGAGTTCGCGCTGGGCGACCCGGACGCACCGGTCTTCCCGCGGTCGACCGCCAAGCCGTTCCAGGCGGTGGCCACCCTGCGGGCCGGGCTGACGATCGACGCCGAGCTGCTGGCGCTGGCGGCCTCCAGTCACTCTGCAGAATCGTTTCACCTTGCCGGCGTGCGGGCCATCCTCGGCTCCGCCGGACTGGACGAGTCGGCCCTGCGGACCCCGGCCGACCTGCCGCTGGACGAGACCGAGGCGGAGCTGCACCTCGCCGCAGGCGGTCGCCGGGCCCCGATCCTGATGGACTGCTCGGGCAAGCACGCCGGCTGGCTGGCCGCCTGCGTGGCCAACGGCTGGGACACCGGGAGCTACCTCGACCCGGCCCACCCGATCCAGCTGCTGGCCCGCGAGGCCCTGGAGGAGGGCACCGGCGAGACCCCCGCGCACGCCGGGGTGGACGGCTGCGGCGCCCCGCTGCTGGCCGTCACGCTGACCGGCCTGGCCCGCGGCTACCGCGGCCTGGTGCTGGCCGCCACGGCGACCGCGCCGCGCCGGGTGGCCGACGCGATGCGTGCCCACCCCGAGTACGTGGCGGGCACCCGCCGGGCCGACACCTGGCTGATGCGGGCGATCCCGGGCGCGCTGTCCAAGATGGGCGCCGAGGCCGTCCAGGTGGTGGCGCTGCCGGACGGGCGGGCACTGGCCTTCAAGATCGACGACGGCGGCGAGCGCGCCCGCGGCCCGGTGCTGGCGGCCGCGCTGCGCCGGCTCGGGGTGACCGGGGCGGACGAGACCGTCGAGCGGATCGGCGCGGCCCCGCTCTTCGGCGGCGGCGCGCCGGTCGGACAGGTACGGGCGGCCTTCTAGGCCCCGGCCTCCCCTGGGCCCGGTCTCCCTCGGGCCCGGCCTCCCCTGGGCCCGCTCCGGAGCCCCTCGGCCCCCGTGCCCGGGGCGGTGGCGGCCCGTCGGGGTGCGGGCGGCGCGGGGGCGGTGCACGGTGGACCGGGGGACCGTCGCACAGCTGAGGGAGTCCGCCATGACCGACCACGTGTACCGGGTGACCGAGATCGTCGGGTCCTCGACCGAGAGCATCGACGCGGCGATCCGCAACGGGGTGGAGCGGGCCGCCCGGACCCTGCGCAACCTCGACTGGTTCGAGGTTGCGCAGGTCCGGGGGCATCTGGAGGACGGCCGGATCAAGCACTACCAGGTCTGCATCAAGGTCGGCTTCCGGCTGGAGGACTGACCCGTTTCAGCCGCGCCGCGGCCGGTGCGCAACCGTCGTGGTGTCGCGGCGCCCTGAGGCGGCATCGACAGGAGGCCCCGGCGAGCAGCCGCTCCCCGGGGCCGGCCCGTCTCCGGGGCCGCCGGAAGGCAGCGCCTACGCGCTCAGCGGGTAGCGCGAGTCCAGGTCGCGGAAGACCGCCCCGTTGAGCACGAAGGCCCGCTTGCACTCCTCGACCACCCGGCGCCGCTCGACCTCGTCCATCGCCGCCCCGGCCGCGTCCAGCTTGGCCCGGTACGCGCGCTTGAAGGCGGCCGGGTTGTCGACCTCCTCGAAGACGTAGAACCGCACGCCGTCGCCCTTGCGCGCGAAGCCCCAGGTCCGCTCCGCCACGCCCCGGATGATCTGGCCGCCCGACAGATCGCCCAGGTAGCGGGTGTAGTGGTGCGCGATGTACCCGGCCGGCCACTCGGCGGCCAGCTCCTCCACGCGCGCGACGTACGCGGCGGTGGCCGGCATCGGCGCCAGTCCGTCCCGCCAGTCGGGCCCGCGCAGGTGCGCCAGGTCGCGCTCGATGGCAGTGGTGCGCAGCAGCGCGCCGTCGATGAAGGGGCCGGCCAGCGGGTGCTCCGCGAGTTGCCCGGTCCGGCCCTCCAGCGCCCGGTAGACGTGCCAGAGCTGGCCGGTGAGGTCGGCGTACGCCTCGATCCCGAGGCGCCCGTGCAGCAGGTGGCTCATGAACGAGGAGTGTTCGGCGGCCTCGTGCTCCTCGCTGCTGGCGGTGCGGAGCACGGTGGAGAACGGGACGGGCTCGGGCGCGCGCATGCGGCCTCCAGGGATCGGATGCGGCCGGGTCGGATCCGGCCCCGACAATTTTGGTTAGCCTAACCTAACTTTGCATCATGCCGACAGTCTGTCGGCAACCAGTCTGGCAAGCCGGCCCGCCCACCGCCCCACGAAACGGAACGGCCCGGACCGGACGGGCCCGGCCCCGGACACGACAGAGGCCGGGGCCCGCGGACGAATCCGCGAAACCCCGGCCCCAGGCTGTCCCGACCTGCCTCGAACGGTCCTGATCGATCGAGATCGGAACGACGGCTCAGTGGCCGCCCTGCTCCGCCAGGCGCTTGATCGAAGCGGTGACCTCGGCCTCGGCCTCGGCGCGGCCGACCCAGTTGGCACCCTCGACGGACTTGCCGGGCTCCAGGTCCTTGTAGACCTCGAAGAAGTGCTGGATCTCCAGGCGGTCGAACTCCGACACGTGGTGGATGTCGCGCAGGTGCTCCCAGCGCGGGTCGGTCGCCGGGACGCAGAGCAGCTTGTCGTCGCCGCCGGCCTCGTCGGTCATGTGGAACATGCCGATGGCGCGGCACTTGATGAGGCAGCCCGGGAAGGTCGGCTCGTCCAGGATGACCAGGGCGTCCAGCGGGTCGCCGTCCTCGCCGAGCGTGCCCTCGACGTAGCCGTAGTCGGCCGGGTAGCGGGTCGAGGTGAAGAGCATCCGGTCGAGCCGCAGGCGGCCGGTCTCGTGGTCGACCTCGTACTTGTTACGAGAGCCCTTCGGGATTTCGATAAGGACGTCGAACTCCAACGGTTCCTCCAAGGTAGGGACTGACAGAATCCAAGTGTCTCCTACGGGAGTGGGTGCTCGGGAAAGGGGCCGGTCGGTGGGCGCTGGGGGAGGGGCGGCTCGCCGCCGCAGGGGGACGGCCGCGGGGTTGTTCGGAGCGGCCCTGCTGGTCGCCGGAACGGTCCTGACCTCGGGCGGTGCGTACGCGCAGCCCTCACCGCCCTCGGGCGGGCACAGCACCGGGCACGGCGAGGACGACGACCGCGACGGCGGCCGGGACGGCCACGACGGCAAGAAGGGTGACCAGGGGAAGGGCGGCGCCAAGCCGGGGCCGGGCGACAGCCCGAGTGCCACACCCGTCCGCCGGTCCGGGCCGTCCGCGGCCTCCGCGCCCGCGGCCGCCGGCGGCGACCCGTCCGCCGTACGCCCGGCCCCGGCGCCGGGCGCCGTCCTGGCCTCCGCCGACGGCGGTCCGGCGGCCGCCGTCCCCACCGCGCAGGGCCTCCGGCAGGCGCTCGCCGGCGCCGTCGCCGACCCGAACCTCGGTGACGTCACCTTCGCCGTCGCGGACGCCGCCGCCGGCCAACTCCTGTACGGATCGGGTGAGAACACCCCCGCCACCCCCGCCTCCACCACCAAGCTGGCCACCTCGATCGCGGCCCTGTCCCTGCTCCCCGGCGACACCCGGCTGAGCACCAAGGTGGTCCGCGGCGCGGACCCGGGCACGATCACCCTGGTCGGCGGCGGTGACCCGACGCTCACCGCACTGCCCGCCGACCAGGTGCAGATCGGCGGGCAGCCGGTCGACGCCGACACCGCCCCCGCCTCGCTGGACGCCCTCGCCCGGCAGACCGCCGCCGCCCTGGCCGCCGCCGGCACCACCACGGTCAAGCTGGACTACGACCTGTCGATGTACACGGGCAGCGCGCAGCACAACAACCACGACGGGCAGAACATCGCCCTGGTCGTCCCGCTGATGGTGGACGAGGCCAAGGTGGACGCGAAGAGCCGCGAGGACGCGCCGGACCGCGTCCCCAACCCGGCCGCCGCGGCCGCCGAAGCCTTCGCCGCCCTGCTCAAGGCCCAGGGCATCACGGTGGAGGGCGGGGCCAAGCCCGCCGCGGCCCCGGCCGCCGCCGACGCGCCCGTCCTCGGCCGGGTCGACTCGCCCACGCTCGACCGGCTGGTCGAGCGACTGCTGACCACCTCCGACAACCAGCTGGCCGAGGCGATCGCGCGTCAGGCCGCGCTCGCGGCCCACCAGCCGGCGAGCTTCGAGGGGGCGGCCGCCGCCGTCACCCGGGAACTCGCCCGGCTCGGCGTGCCGATGGGCGACGTGGTCCTCAACGACGGCAGCGGCCTGCACACGGGCAACGCGATCCCGCCCGCCGTCCTCGTCCGGCTGCTCTCCCTGGCCGCCTCCGCGGAGCACCCCGCCCTGCGCCCGGTGCTCACCGGCCTCCCGGTCGCCGGCTTCACCGGCACCCTCGGCAAGCGCTACGGCTCCGGCTCCGGCGCCGCCGACGCGGCCGGCCTGATCCGCGCCAAGACCGGCACCCTCCGCGGCGTCAACACCCTCGCCGGCACCGTCGTCGATGCCGACGGCCGCCTCCTCGCCTTCGCCGTCATGACCCGCACCTCCGCCCCCGCCGACACCGCCCGCGCCGCGATGGACCGCATCGCCGCCCGCCTCGCCGCCTGCGGCTGCCACTGACCCGCCCGTCCCCGCTTCCGCCGTCAACGCCCGACACCGGCCCCCGGGCCGTCGCGGTCTCCCGCGAGGGCGACGGCCCGAAGACGCGACGATCACCCCGCCCACTACGCGCTCACGCCCGCTCCGGGCCGGCTGTGCGGTGGTGCGCCGTCGGGCAGCCCACCACCTGCCGGGCGGGCGGCGATCAGCCCCAGGCCGACCCCTCCCGTGTGCGGCGTCGGGCGCCCCCACCGCGCCCACCGGCCGCCCGGCGCGGAGCGTCACGGCACCCGGGCCGTAGGGGAGTTGGCGTGCCGGCGGGGCCGGTGCCGTCACCGGGAGGCCGCGTCGAGGGGGGCCGGGGGCGAGGTGTTCCGGGTGGGTGGCTGCCGTTGGTGGTGGCGAGCACGTACGGTGAGGGCATGACGAGCGCGAGTGGCGGTGCTGACATGGTCGACTGGAACCTCGCGGTCGCGACTGCGACCAGGCTGGTGAGGCCGGGGCCGGAGGTGAGCCGGGAGGAGGCGGCGGCGGTGGTCGCCGAGCTGCGCCGGCACGCCCTGGAGGCGGAGGAGCACGTACGGGCGTTCACCGGCATGCAGTCGTCGAGCCTGGCCCGGGCCGCGGCGACGCCGGTGCTGGTGGTGGACCGCCCCGGGTGGGTGCGGGCCAACGTGGCGGGCTTCCGTACGGTCGTCCAGCCGCTGGTGGAGAAGCTGCAGGCGCGCCGGGCGAACAGCGCGACGGCCGGGGTGTTCGGCACCGTGGGGGAGAAGGCGACCGGCATCGAGGTCGGGGCGCTGCTGGCGTTCCTGGCGACCAAGGTGCTGGGCCAGTACGAGACCTTCGCCCCGGCCGAGCCCTCGCTGGAGGCGCCGGACAGCCCGGCGGCGTTGTTCGACAAGCCGCGGACGGGGCCGGAGGGTCCCGGGCCGGGTCGGCTGCTGCTGGTGGCGCCGAACATCGTGCACGTCGAGCGGGAGCTGGACGTCGACCCGTCCGACTTCCGGCTCTGGGTCTGCCTGCACGAGGAGACGCACCGGACGCAGTTCACCGCGGTGCCGTGGCTGCGCGACCACATCCAGTCCGAGGTGCAGTCCTTCCTCGCCGAGACGGACGTCGACCCGGGTGCGCTGCTGGACCGGCTGCGGGACGCGGCGGGTTCGCTCGGCGGGCTGCCGGGTGTCGGCGGCCGGGAGGGATCCTCCTCGTCGAACCTGATGGAGATCGTCCAGTCGCCCGCGCAGCGCGAGATCCTCGGCCGGCTGACGGCCGTGATGTCGCTGCTGGAGGGCCACGCGGACGTGGTGATGGACGGCGTCGGCCCGGCCGTGGTGCCGACGGTGGCGGAGATCCGGGAGAAGTTCCAGCAGCGCCGGGACCGCGGTGCGAACCGGCTCGACCTGCTGCTGCGCCGGCTGCTGGGCATGGACGCCAAGCTGCGTCAGTACCAGGACGGTGCGGTGTTCGTGCGCGGGGTGGTGGAGCGGGTCGGCATGGAGGGGTTCAACCGGGTGTGGACCTCCCCGAACACCCTGCCGACCAAGGAGGAGATCCACGACCCGGCCGCCTGGGTGGCCCGGGTGGCCCGCTGAGCGCCCCGTCGTGACGCAGGCGCGCCGCGAGCCGGACGGCAAGCGGCGCGCGGCGGTCAAACCCGCTCGTACGAGTGGTCCAATCGTGCAGATGGCGAGTGAAGAAGCGTTTCTTCATTCACCCGAACGTGGGACGGTGGTCGTACCGGTGGCGCGGGTGGCGTAGCGGGTCGCTCCTTTCTGCCACCATCTGTGAGCGCCCGGTAACAGGGCGCGCACGCAGTGTGCGGTCCCCGCCGCCCGCCGCAGTCCTGTCCCCCTCCGTCGAGGAGTCGTCCGCCGTGGGCCCTCACCCCGCCGTCGCCGCGATACGCCTGGCCGTTCGCCGCACGCTCACCGACCTCGCCGCCGAGGTCGGTACCACCTTCACCGCGCCCGTGCGCGAGCCCCGCGAGCGCCCGGCCGGGGCGCCGCTGGTGGGTGCCGCCGTCGGCACCACGCTGATCGGCAACGCCGCACGCCACCCGTCCGGGCTGCCCCGCACCCCGGCCGCGCCCGGCTCGCCGCTGGTCCTGGTCGCCGTCAGCGGCGGCGCGGACTCCATGGCGCTGGCCATCGCCGCCGCCTTCGAAGCCCCCAAGATCGGCCTGCGGGTCGGCGCCGTCACCGTCGACCACGGCCTGCAGCCCGGCTCCGCCGAGCGCGCCGACCAGGTGGCCGAGCGGCTGCGCTCGCTCGGCCTCGACCCGGTCGAGGCGATCCCGGTGCGCGTCGGCCGGGCCGGCGGCCCGGAGGCGGCCGCCCGGGACGCCCGCTACGCGGCCCTGGACGGGGCCGCCGAGCGTCACGGCGCCGTCGCGGTGCTGCTCGGCCACACCCGGGACGACCAGGCCGAGACCGTGCTGCTGGGCCTGGCCCGCGGCTCGGGCGCCCGTTCGCTGGCCGGGATGCCGGCCCAGAAGGGTCGCTACCGCCGCCCGCTGCTGGAGCTGGACCGGGCCGCCACCCGGCAGGCCTGCTCCGCCCAGTCGATCCCGGTCTGGGACGACCCGCACAACTGTGATCCCGCCTACACCCGCTCCCGGGTCCGCCACGAGGTGCTGCCGGTGCTGGAGAAGCACCTGGGCGGCGGCGTGGTCGAGGCGCTGGCCCGCACCGCCCGGCTGTTCCGCGACGACGCCGACGCCCTCGACCAGTGGGCCTCCCTGGCCGAACGCGACCTCCGTACGGGCGAAGGCACCCTGGACGCCGTCAAACTGGCCGAACTGCCGCCGGCCGTGCGCCGCCGGGTGCTGCGCCGGGCCGCCCTGCGCGCGGGGTGTCCGGCCGGGGACCTCTTCGCCCGGCACCTGGAGACGATCGACCTGCTGGTCACCGGATGGCGGGGCCAGGGGCCGCTGCACCTACCCGGGGGCGTCGAGGCCACCCGCAGGTGTGGCACGCTGGTCTTTCGGAGGCAGGGCGACTGACGGGCGAGGCATGCCCCGGGGGAGCCGGCCGCCGGCCACACAGACCCCGAACGTTTGAGGACGTATCCCCGGTGGACCAGAACGACATGGGCGCTGACCTCGCGAAGGTGCTCATCAGCAAGGACGAGATCGACGCCAAGCTCCTTGAGCTGGCAGAGCGCATCGACCGGGACTACGCGGGCAAGGACCTGCTGATCGTCGGCGTCCTCAAGGGTGCCGTGATGGTCATGGCCGACCTCGCCCGGGCCCTGCACTCGCAGGTCACCATGGACTGGATGGCCGTCTCCTCGTACGGGATGGGTACCAAGTCCTCCGGGGTGGTGCGGATCCTGAAGGACCTGGACACCGACATCGCCGGCCGTGACGTCCTGATCGTCGAGGACATCATCGACTCCGGCCTGACGCTGTCCTGGCTGCTGGGCAACCTCGGCTCGCGCGGTCCGGCCTCGCTGGAGGTCTGCACCCTGCTGCGCAAGCCGGATGCGGCCAAGGTCGAGATCGACGTGAAGTACGTCGGTTTCGACATTCCGAACGAGTTCGTGGTCGGCTACGGCCTGGACTACGCGGAGAAGCTGCGTAACCTCCCCTTCATCGGCACCCTCGCCCCGCACGTCTACGGCGGCTGAGGGCTCCGTTCGGGCTATGGGCGGGAACAGTAGGTCGTTCCCGCCCGTTGGACCGGGGGACCGAAGAACCAACCCGTGTCGCTGTGCTCCCGCCATCGGTGGGTCCGACTGCGGTACGGTCCAATAAACCGCTCTTCACATGAGCACCGACCGGACGCGCCGCGGCCCTACAGCCACACGGCGCCGTTGAGTGGCAGGAGGGACGGGGCGGCAACGCCCCGCATGGATGGACGTCAAGCGATACTTCCGTGCGCCGATCATGTGGATCGTGCTGGCCGTCCTCGCCGTCATCGTACTGATGCAGGTCGTTTCGGACTCGAACGGCTACAAGACGGTGGACACCGGTCAGGTCGTGGCGGCGATCGACGCGCACAACGTCAAGTCGGCGCAGATCACCACCGGTGACTCGAACACGATCAAGATCCAGCTGAAGGACGGCGCAACGCTGCCCAGTGCCGGTACGGGCAAGACCCCGTCCGGCAGCAAGTTCCAGGCCTCGTACATCGGCGACCAGGGTGTCGCGATCGCCGACAAGCTGCAGGCCCAGATCAACGACAAGGACTCGAACACCCTCGCCGAGGGCTACACCGTCAGTCCCGAGAAGCAGAGCACCTTCGTCAGCCTGCTGCTGTCGATGCTGCCGATCGTGATCATCGTCCTGGTGTTCCTGTTCCTGATGAACCAGATGCAGGGCGGCGGCTCCCGCGTCATGCAGTTCGGCAAGTCCAAGGCCAAGCTGCTCACCAAGGACACCCCGAAGACCACCTTCGCCGACGTCGCAGGCGCGGACGAGGCGGTCGAGGAGCTCCACGAGATCAAGGAGTTCCTGCAGGAGCCGGCCAAGTTCCAGGCCGTCGGCGCCAAGATCCCGAAGGGCGTGCTGCTCTACGGCCCGCCCGGTACCGGCAAGACCCTGCTGGCGCGCGCCGTCGCGGGCGAGGCCGGCGTGCCGTTCTACTCCATCTCCGGCTCGGACTTCGTCGAGATGTTCGTCGGTGTCGGCGCCAGCCGCGTCCGCGACCTCTTCGAGCAGGCCAAGGCGAACGCCCCGGCGATCGTCTTCGTCGACGAGATCGACGCCGTCGGCCGACACCGCGGTGCGGGCCTCGGCGGCGGCCACGACGAGCGCGAGCAGACCCTCAACCAGCTGCTGGTCGAGATGGACGGCTTCGACGTCAAGGGCGGCGTGATCCTGATCGCCGCGACCAACCGCCCCGACATCCTGGACCCGGCGCTGCTGCGCCCGGGTCGCTTCGACCGCCAGATCGCGGTGGAGCGCCCCGACCTCCAGGGCCGTCTGGACATCCTCAAGGTGCACCAGAAGGGCAAGCCGATCGCGCCCGACGTCGACCTGTCGGCCGTCGCCAAGCGCACCCCCGGCTTCACCGGTGCCGATCTGTCGAACGTCCTCAACGAGGCGGCGCTGCTGACCGCCCGTTCGGACAAGAAGCTGATCGACAACGGCATCCTGGACGAGGCGATCGACCGCGTCGTGGCCGGTCCGCAGAAGCGCACGCGGATCATGTCCGACAAGGAGAAGAAGATCACCGCGTACCACGAGGGCGGTCACGCCCTGGTCGCGGCGGCCTGCCAGTACAGCGACCCGGTGCACAAGATCACCATCCTGTCCCGCGGTCGGGCGCTCGGCTACACCATGGTGCTGCCGGACGAGGACAAGTACTCCACCACCCGCAACGAGATGCTCGACCAGCTGGCCTACATGCTGGGCGGGCGCGCGGCGGAGGAGCTGGTCTTCCACGACCCGACCACCGGCGCCTCGAACGACATCGAGAAGGCCACCGCCACGGCGCGGGCCATGGTCACCCAGTACGGCATGACCGAGCGCCTGGGCGCGATCAAGTTCGGTTCCGACAACTCGGAGCCGTTCCTGGGCCGTGAGATGGGCCACCAGCGCGACTACTCGGAAGAGGTCGCCGCGCTGGTCGACGAAGAGGTCAAGAAGCTCATCGAGAGCGCGCACAACGAGGCCTGGGAGATCCTGGTCGAGAACCGCGACGTGCTCGACAACCTGGTTCTGGAGCTCCTGGAGAAGGAGACCCTGAACAAGGAGCAGATCGCCGAGATCTTCGCCCCGATCGTCAAGCGCCCGACCCGGCCGGCCTGGACGGGTTCCACCCGTCGCACGCCGTCCACCCGGCCGCCGGTGCAGTCGCCGAAGGAGCTGGCGCTCACCAACGGCGCCGCCGCCTCCTCCGGCGCCGCTCCGGTGGACGTCGTGAAGCTCCCGCCGCTGCCGGCCGCCGAGCCGCCGACCGAGGGCTGATCCCGGTCCCGTAGGGAATGGCTGCCGCGTCACCAGGGTTTGTACCCTGGAGGCGCGGCATCCGTGCTGTTCAGCCAGAGTCTCCCCACATGTAAGCGAGGTCCGCATGATCGACCCGGTGACGCTCGACGGTCCGCCCGCCGTCGGGACCTTCGACCAGAAGCGGGCCGAGAACGCCATCCGCGAGCTGCTGCTCGCCGTGGGGGAGGACCCGGACCGCGAGGGCCTGCTGGAGACCCCGGCCCGGGTCGCGCGCGCCTACAAGGAGATATTCGCGGGCCTGTGGCAGGAGCCCGAGGAGGTTCTGACCACCACCTTCGACCTCGGCCACGACGAGATGGTGCTGGTCAAGGACATCGAGCTGACCTCGGTCTGCGAGCACCACCTGGTGCCGTTCCGCGGTGTGGCGCACGTCGGGTACATCCCGTCCACCAGCGGCAAGATCACCGGGCTGTCCAAGCTCGCCCGGCTGGTCGACGTCTACGCCCGCCGGCCGCAGGTGCAGGAACGGCTGACCAGTCAGGTGGCCGACGCGCTGATGCGGATCCTGGAGCCGCGCGGGGCGATCGTCGTGGTCGAGTGCGAGCACATGTGCATGTCGATGCGCGGCATCCGCAAGCCCGGCGCCAAGACCATCACCTCCTGCGTGCGCGGCCAGCTGCGCGACCCGGCCACCCGGGCCGAGGCGATGAGCCTCATCATCGGCCGGTAAGGCCGGAACGGCCGGTCGAGCGGCCGGGAACGGTTCTCAGGGCACCTCGTGCTCCGCGTGCGGCGGAGCCGGGGTGCCCAGTGCGTTGCGGCGCTCGGGCATCCGCAGCGTGACCATCCGGCGCCAGCCGTAGGCGCGGTCGTACAGGTACAGCGCGTGCACCCCGAGGGTGACCAGGGCCAGCTGCCAGCGCGGCCAGCGCAGGATCCGGGCCATCCGGGAGGTGACCGCGAGGCCGACGTCCCGGTGGGTGCGGATCTCGCCGCGGGCGCTGGTCTCCAGGGTGTGCCGGATGTACGGGCCGTGGCCCTCGGCCCGGAGCCGCAGCAGCTCCTCGTGGCAGTACGCCAGGTGGTTGTCCTCGTCGGCGGAGATCATCCTCATCGCCCGGCCGAGGTCGGGGTTGTCCCCGTACACCTTGACCAACTGGCGCATCTGCTCGGCGGCGCGCTGCTCGGTGACCCGGCTGTGCGCCAGGTAGGTGATGATCTCGCGGTCGGTCAGCGGGATGTCGCTGTTCAGCCGCTCGTGGGAGAGGCCGACGCCCTGGCGCTCCAGCAGCATGCAGTAGTCGGCCTCGTCCGGGACCGGCACCTTGGGCAGGCCGCGCTTGGTGAGCAGCTGGGTGAAGATCCGGCCGTGCTTGCGCTCGTCGGCGCCGTGCCGGGCCACCTTCGGGGCGAGGACCGGGTCCCGGGTGAGCGTGGTGATCCGTTCGTTCTCCCAGCCGCCCTGGTCCTCGCCGCCGGCCGCGATGCTGCAGAACAGCTGGTACGCCTGGTCGTTCCGGTAGATCTCGTTGAAGAGCGATCGGGTGCTCAGCACTGCGCCTCCTGCGCGGATCCGGGGCGGGCGCCCGCCGGGGCGGCGGACGGACGGCCTCGACACGTTCCCTCGGGCCGGCGGCCGACCGGGCCGACCGGCGGGTAATCACTCACACGCGCTAGCCGAGGTGCGTGCCCAGCCATTCGAGCGAGGCCGGCAGCTCCTTGGTCCAGCTGTCGATGTTGTGCCCGCCGTCCTCCAGGTAGAGCGAGTCGACCTTGAACTGCGGGTTGGCCGCCGCGACCTGGGTGGCCTGGTCGACGAACTGGACGGTCTGCGGGTAGTCCGACTCCTTGCGGGTGGAGACCACCAGGACGTTGAGCGTCGGTACCGGCAGGTTCTGCAGCCGCCAGCCGAGGTCGTGCTGCTGGGTCAGCGCCTTGTCGCCGTTGAAGAGGTCGCCGCCGGTGTAGCCGTCCTGGCGCACGGTGAAGTCGCCGTGCAGGCTGGCCGCGCTGCCGAAGACGGTCGGGAAGCGCATCGCCAGGCGCAGCGCGCAGCTGCCCCCGGTGGAGTAGCCGAAGGTGGCCCAGGAGCCGGCGGTGCGGCCGACCCGGTAGGTGCTCAGGACGGCCTCGGGCACGTCCTTGGCGAACCAGGCCTCGGTGCGCGGCCCGCCGGGGACGTCCACGCACTCGGTGTCCCGGGACGGGACCACCCCGGGGCGGACCATCACCAGGACGGTCGGCGGCATCTTGCCGGAGCGCTCCAGCTCGTACGCCGTCTGGGGGAGGGAGAGGTCCTTGACCAGGTTCAGCGCCGTGCCCGGGTAGCCGGCGATGGCCAGCAGGACGGGGAAGCGGACCAGGGCGAACTTGGGGTCGAAGTACTCGGGCGGCAGGTAGACGAACATCTGGTCGGAGAAGCCCGTCTCCTTGCCGCTGACCTGGACCGACTCGACCTTGCCGACCTCCTCGGGGGTGCCCTTCGGCAGGTTGGTGACGGTCTCCAGACCGCCCTCGGCGGTGGGCTGGATCAGCGCGTCGGCGACCGGGGTGCCGCCCTTGTGGTTCTCGTTGCTGGTCAGGGCGAGCTTGGCGCCGCTGTGGCCGAGCAGGTCGTCCCAGGACGTGTAGAACCCGAACGAGTTGTTCACCGACAGCGCGAGCACGGCCACGATCGAGGCTTGAACGACCGTCAGCAGGCCGATCCGGCCGAGCACCGGCAGGGGGCGCTGCCTCGCCAGCCGGGGCCAGACCCACAGGGTGGTGACCAGGGCCGCGGTCCCGAGTGCGAGCAGCGAGTTCATCAGCGCGTCGCTGGTCAGTTCCATGCGGTCGGCCTTCCGGTGGGACACTGTCGGGGCAGGCTTCATCGTCTGGCGGCCCGTCAGGTAGGGCCACCGCAGCTAGGCTGTCCGGGCGCCCGGGCGGGAGCCGGAAGGGCGGGGGGAAGTCGGAGGCAACCGGCGCCCTAGAATGCGGCGTCCACCGTACGTAACGCGTCCAGGGGGGTCCTGTCGCGCCACGCTGCGGCGATCCCCCCGCTCCCACCGCCGGCTCAACCCGCAGCGCGTCCACGGCCCCGGTTTACCGACCGTTTCCGGGTCCTTGGTATGCGCATTGCCTGATGAAGGAATAGGCATGAAGGTCCATCACGCGTCCTCCCCCGGAGTGACGGGACACCGCACCGCAGCCTCTACGCTGAGCTTCCATGAGCGTTCCCGTGTCCGTTGAGCCGAGCCCCGAGCAGCCGCCGCGCCGTCGCCGCGGCCTGCAGACGCTGCGCACCCAGGCAGCCGCTGTTCCGAGGGCCTGGCTCCCGGGCGCGGTCGGCTACGCCTGTCTGCTGATCGGGCTGGTGGACATCGCCAGCGCGGTGTTCCCCAAGCTCCGGCACACCAAGATGCACACCGTCGCCGGGCAGCTGCCGGGCGGCACCACCAGCCTGGCCGCGGTCGGGACGCTGATGGTCGGCATCCTGCTGGTGCCGCTCGCCCACGCGCTGCGCCGCCGCAAGCGGCGGGCCTGGCGGGTGGTCTGCGTGCTGCTGCCGCTCAGCGCGGCGCTGCACATCGTGCGCTGGCACCAGGTCGGCCCGGCGGTCGTCTCGCTGGTCGTCCTCGCCGTGATGCTGCTCCACCGGCGTGAGTTCTACGCCAAGGCCGACCCGCGCACCCGCTGGCGGGCGCTGGCCAACCTGGTCGTCATGGGCGTCCTCAGCGTGCTGCTCGGCCTGCTGATCGTGAGCACCCGGGCCAAGTACGAGATCGGCCACCCGGGCCTGACCCAGCGCCTGGAGCACGTCGGGTACGGACTGTTCGGCTTCGAGGGCCCGATCCGCTACACCAACATCCGGATGTCCGACCTGGTCGCCTACCTGCTCGGCGGGCTCGGGCTGCTGACCGCCTTCACCACCGCCTACCTGGCGCTGCGCCCGGGCAAGCCGAAGCCCGAGCTCACCGCGGAGGACGAGGAGAAGGTCCGCGAGCTGCTCGCGCGGCACGGCGAGCGCGACTCGCTCGGCTACTTCGCGCTGCGCCGCGACAAGAGCGTGCTGTTCTCGCCCACCGGCAAGGCCGCGATCTCCTACCGGGTGGTCTCCGGCGTGATGCTGGCCTCCGGCGACCCGGTCGGCGACGTCGAGGCCTGGCCGGGCGCGATCAAGGTGTTCATGGCCGAGGCCCGCGAGCACGCCTGGGTGCCGGCCGTGATGGGCTGCAGCGAGGTCGGCGGCGAGGTCTGGACCCGCGAGGCGGGCCTGGACGCGCTGGAGCTGGGCGACGAGGCGATCGTCGACACCTCGGCCTTCTCGCTCGCCGGCCGGGCCATGCGCAACGTCCGCCAGATGGTCAAGCGCATCGAGCGCAACGGCTACTCCTGCAAGGTGCGCCGGGTCTCCGAGCTCACCGCGGAGGAGAAGTACCGGATCGCCGACGCCGCCGCCCGCTGGCGCGGCACGGACACCGAGCGCGGCTTCTCGATGGCCCTGGGCCGCTTCGGCGACCCGCTGGACGACGACTGCGTGGTGGTCACCGCCCACAAGGCCCCCGAGGAGGGCGAGAGCGGCGACGACCTGAAGGCCGTGCTGCACTTCGTGCCCTGGGGGCCGGACGGCATCTCGCTGGAGCTGATGCGCCGCGACCGCGCCGCCGACCCCGGCCTCAACGAGCTGCTGATCGTCGCCGCCCTGCAGGCGGTGCCCGCGCTGGGCGTCCGCCGGGTGTCGCTCAACTTCGCGATGTTCCGCTCGGCGCTGGCCCGCGGCGAGCGGATCGGCGCCGGCCCGGTGCTGCGCGCCTGGCGCGGACTGCTGGTGTTCCTGTCGCGCTGGTTCCAGATCGAGTCGCTGTACAAGTTCAACGCCAAGTTCCAGCCCGAGTGGGAGCCGCGCTTCCTGGTCTTCCCGAACACCCGGGACCTGCCGCGGATCGGCTTCGCCGCGATGCAGGCGGAGGCCTTCATCACCCTCGGCATGCCGCGCTTCGGCCGCAAGCGCCAGCGGGAGGGCCTGATGCCGGTCCCGTCGACCCGCGAGGTCACCGAGGCCGCCTGAGGCACCACGGCGCCGCTCGAGGCGCCGAGGCCGTGAACGAGGCCCCCGCCGGGAATCCCCGGCGGGGGCCTCGTTCGATAATGGGGGCATGAGCGATTCGCCGTCCTTCTCCCTTCCGGCCGGTCTGCCGCGGCTCGAACGCTGCGCCGTGATGGGCGTGGTCAACGTCACGCCCGACTCCTTCTCGGACGGTGGGCTCTGGCACGACCCCGCCAAGGCGATCGCGCACGGACTCGCCCTGCGGGCCCGCGGCGCGGACCTGGTGGACGTCGGTGGCGAGTCCACCCGGCCGGGCTCGCAGCGGGTGCCCGAGGAGGAGGAGCTGCGCCGGGTGATCCCGGTGGTGCGCGAGCTCGTCGACGCCGGGGTGACGGTCTCCGTCGACACCATGCGCGCCTCGGTCGCCGAGCGGGCCGTCGAGGCCGGCGCAGCGATCGTCAACGACGTCTCCGGCGGCCTGGCCGACCCGGCGATGGCCCGGGTGGTCGCCGAGACCGGCGCGCCCTTCGTGGTGATGCACTGGCGCGGGCAGTCCGCCGACATGGACCGGCTGGCCGTCTACGACGACGTGGTGCGGGACGTGGTCGCCGAGCTGACCGCCCGGGTGGACGCGCTGCTGGCGGCCGGGGTCAAGGAGGACCAGCTGATCCTCGACCCGGGGCTCGGCTTCGCCAAGACCGCCGAGCACAACTGGGCGCTGCTCGGCCGGCTGGACGCGCTCACGGCGCTCGGCCGTCCCGTCCTCGTGGCCGCTTCGCGCAAGCGGTTCCTGGGTACGCTGCTCGCCGACCCGGCAACCGGGGAACTGCGCCCGGCCCGGGAGCGCGACGACGCGACGGCCGCGGTGTCGGTGCTGTCGGCCCGGGCGGGAGCCTGGGCGGTGCGGGTGCACGACGTGTCCGGCACCGCGGACGCCGTACGGGTGGTCGCGGCCTGGCAGCAAGCGGCGCGGTTGGGGTGAGGGAGGGTCTGTGACAGGTGACGGCAGGTTGAGTGGCGGAACGGCCGGGCAGGCGCGCGAGGCGGACCTGGAGGCCGTGCTGGCGGCGAACCGGGCGCTCTACGAGGCGCTGGAACGGGGGGACCTGGAGGCGGTCGAGGACACCTGGCTGGGCGCCGCGGACGCCGACGACAAGGGCGGTGTGGTGTGCGTCCACCCCGGCTGGCCGGTGCTGCGCGGCCGGGCGCAGGTGACCCGTTCGTACATGTTGATCATGATGAACACGGAGTACATCCAGTTCTTCCTGACCGATGTCGAGGCCGAGGTCCACGGCGATGTGGCCCTTGTCACGTGCACCGAGAACATCCTCTCCGGAGGCGAGGCGGAGGAGGAGGGCGAACTCGGACCGCTGGTCGGCGGAAAGGTCGTGTCGACCAATCTGTTCCGCCGTACCCCGGCCGGGTGGAAGCTCTGGTCGCACCACGGTTCACCCGTTCTGACCAGCGGCGACGAGGACGACGAGGGCTGATTCCGGCCACTGCGGAATTGTGGTGGCGGTTCGTCGCCCGGGAATTCCGGAGTGGTCACCGAACGTTCACGTCAATCGCCATTCCGGTGCGCGTGGCGTCGTTTCCTGCCGGGTAGGACGGTCAGGCGTTGTCCGTGCTCGCGGGTAGATTCGAAACGGAGTGGCGGGCGTGCTGCCCGCCTTCGCCCTGCCCGTCCATGCGTTTCTCCGGGTGGGGCCCGTCCGACTGGGAGCAGTGATTCGTTTGCTGGACCGCGTCACCCTGCGGGGGCTGCGAGCCCGGGGCCACCACGGCGTCTTCGAGCGCGAGCGCGTCGAGGGGCAGACCTTCGTGGTCGACCTCGTGCTGTACCTGGACACCCGCCCCGCCGCGTCCGGAGACGACCTCACCCGCACGGCGCACTACGGCATCGTGGCCGAGGAGGTCACGGCGATCATCGCCGGGGAGCCGGTCGACCTGATCGAGACCCTGGCCCAGCGCATCGCCGACCAGTGCCTCAAGCACGAAGCGGTCGAGGAGGTCGAGGTCACGGTGCACAAGCCGGACGCCCCGATCACCGTGCCGTTCGACGACGTGACCGTGACCATCCACCGGGGCCGCGCGTGACCCCCACCGCGCGCCCGGTATCCGATGCAGAGGGAAGACTTCGATGAGTAGCAGCGACCCGACCGCCACGCCGAACGCGTTCGACCTGGAGAGCCGGGTGGACTCCGCTGACACCACACTGCACAGCCAGCGCTGCGCGGTGATCGCGCTCGGCAGCAACCTGGGCAACCGGCTGGACACCCTGCAGGGCGCCGTGGACGCGCTCGCGGACACCCCGGGGCTGAAGATCAAGGCCGTCTCCGCGGTCTACGAGACCGAGGCCGTCGGCGGGCCCGACGAACAGCCCAACTACTACAACGCGGTCGTCGTGCTGCGCACCTCGCTGCCCCCGCGGGACCTGCTGGAGCGCGGCAACGCGATCGAGGACGCCTTCGGGCGGGTGCGGACCGTCCACTGGGGGCCGCGCACCCTGGACGTCGACATCCTGTCCTACGAGGGCGAGCTCAGCGACGACCCGCAGCTGCTGCTGCCGCACCCCCGCTCGCACGAGCGGGCCTTCGTGCTCGCCCCGTGGCTGGACGCGCAGCCGGAGGCCGAGGTGCCCGGCCACGGGCGGGTCGACGCGCTGCTGGAGGCGCTCGGCGGCCCGGACGCGCAGGGCGTGAAGCGCCGCGAGGACATCCGGCTGACGCTGCCGGAGTAGGCCCCGGGAGCCGTTGATCAGGGAACTCGACCGGGGGCCCGGCCGTACCAGTAGGTGTCCGCCGTTCGCGCGGGTGTCCGCCCGGCCGGGCCCGGTACGGTGGCCTGGCGCCGCCGCGTCGGGTCACCGGGCGGTCGGCCGGCTCTGGAACCCCGGGAAGGACCTCCTCCGAGTGAAGCTGCTTCGCCTCCGCCTGCTGATCGGCATCACCGCCGCCACGACGGCGCTGGCCTGGGCCGGCTCCAAGCTGTGGGCCTCCCTGGACACGCTGCCGGCGGTGCCGGGCGCGGCGCCGGTGGTGCTGGCGGCGGTGGCGGTGATCCTGCTGGCGACCGCGCTGTCGCTGCGCTCCCGGCTGAAGGCGGCGCGCGAGCGGCAGCCCGGCGCGAAGGGGGTCGACCCGCTGCTCGCGGCCCGGGCGCTGGTGCTGGGGCAGGCCAGCGCGCTGGTCTCCGCGGTGGTCACCGGCATCTACGCGGGCGCCGGGATCTACCTGCTGGGGGAGCTGGACGTGTCGGCCCGCAAGGACCAGGCCGTCACGGCCGGGTTCGCGGTGCTGGCGGGGGTCGCGGTGATCGCCGCGGCGCTCTGGCTCCAGCACGTCTGCAAGTTGCCCGAGAATCACGACGGTCCGAGCGGCCCGGCGGCCTCCCACCGCTGAGCAGGGCTTTCTTCGTGATCTTGAGTGAGAATCCGGGCACGTGCGGTAAAAACCGCCCCCTGTCAAGGGCGGAAGGGGACCCTGGGCTGACAGAGCCCCAATTCGCACGCTAGTTTCTTGGCATGTCTCGCGGACGCCACCGTCATTCCTCCGTCCTCGGCCGGGTGTTTCCCCCCACCGCCGCCGGCGTACTGCTGGTAGCCGCTCTGGCCGCTCTGCTTTTCAGTCAGGACACCATCCTGGTGCGCTCGGTGGGCATCGCCGCACTGATCGCGACACTCGGCTTCGCGCTGTTGCTGCGTCAGCGGGACAAGGCGGCCCGGGCGGCCGCCGAGATGTCCGCGGCCCAGCGGATGCGGGCCGAGGAGCGGTTCGAGGAGCAGCTGGCGGAGGCCGAGTACGCGGCCGAGGTCGCCGAGGAGCGCGCCACCCGGTTCGGGCGGCGGCTGACGGCGGAGAAGTCGCGGCTGGCGAAGGCCGAGACCGAGATCGCCCGGCTGCTGCGCGAGCGCGCCGTGACGGTGGCCGAGCAGGCGCTCAAGGAGGCCGAGGCGGCCCAGCGGGCGCTCGCTGCGAGCCGTCCCAAGTACCCGGCCAGTCCGGCCGCCTACGTGCGCGCGGCGGCCGTGCTGCGGCTGCTGGAGCGCCGCGCGGCCGAGCAGGAGGCGCAGCGGGCGCGGACGGCGGGCGCGGAGGTCGCACTGCGGGCGTCCGCGGCTCCGTCGCGGGTCCGCCCGGCCGCCCCGGCGACGCAGGCCGCCCCGGCGCCCGCGCCGATGGCCGTGCCCGCTCCGGTGGCGCCCGCGGTGCCCACGCCGGCCCCGGCGCCGGTGGCCGAGCCGTCCGTGCGGCCCGCGCCGCTGCGTCCGGCGCTGACGGCGACGGTCGGTCAGCTCGGCGGGGCGCAGGCCGCGCCGGCCGTGGCGCCCGTACCGGCGGAGCGGCAGCGGCCGAGGCCGGCGCAGTCCGGGCAGGTGCGCGGGCAGGGCTTCAGTTTCTTCGGCCGCGGCGCGGGCGCGCCGGTCCGGCCGGCGGCTCCGGTGTCGGCGGTGGGCAGCGTCGCCGAACTCGGGGAGCGGGCCGACCTGGCGGACGTGGTGGGTGACGAGGCGGTGGCCGCGAAGGCCGAGGCCGAGGCCCGGGCGGCGGAGTCGGGCGCGGTGCGCGGGGACGCGCGGGAGTCCGAGCAGGGCGAGCCGACCGTGGTGGACCTGACGCCGGAGGACGAGACCGAGCTGATCCAGCTGCCGGAGCTGCGCGCCTCGCGCTGAGCCGGGTGCACGAACGCCGCGGCGCGGGAAGTCGGACGGACCGGCTTCCCGCGCCGCGGCGTTTCAGGAGGGGTGCGTCAGATCTGCACGCCGAAGTCCTGGGCGATGCCGGCCAGGCCGGAGGCGTAGCCCTGGCCGACGGCGCGGAACTTCCACTCGGCGCCGTTGCGGTAGAGCTCGCCGAAGATCATCGCGGTCTCGGTGGCGGCGTCCTCGGAGAGGTCGTAGCGGGCGATCTCGGCGCCGCCGGCGGCGTTCACCACGCGGATGTAGGCGTTGCGGACCTGGCCGAAGCTCTGGCCGCGGGCGGTGCCGTCGTAGATGGTCACCGGGAAGGTGATCTTCGTGGCCTCGGCCGGCAGGCCGGCCAGGTTGACGTTGATCGACTCGTCGTCGCCCGCGCCCTCGCCGGTGCGGTTGTCACCGGTGTGCACGACCGTGTTGTCCGGCGTGCTGGTGTTGTTGAAGAAGACGAAGTGGGCGTTGGACAGCACCTTGCCGTCCGCGTTCAGGACGATCGCGCTGGCGTCGAGGTCGAATTCGGCGCCGGTCGTGGTGCGGACGTCCCAGCCCAGGCCGACGGTGACCGCGGACAGGCCGGGGGCCTCCTTGGTCAGCGAGACGTTGCCACCCTTGGAGAGGCTCACTGGCATGGCGTTTGCTGTCCCTTCGTTCGCTTCGTGCGCTTTTCCCCGGGACAACGCAATACCCGGGGGGCTTGGTTCCGCAGGGTTCGTGAATTCTTCGCGGGGGTGAATCCCGGGGGCAAAGCCCTGGCAAAGGCGGCCGTCAGATCCGGCGGAACCGGCCCTGCAGCGACCAGATGTTCGGGTTGTCGGCCAGGTCGGGGTGCATGTCGAACAGGTCGGCGAGGGTGTCCTGGAGGAAGTCCCGGGACTCGCGCCGCAGGTCGCTGTGGCGGACCACGGCCGGCGGCTCGTCCGGCAGCCAGGTCGCGGTGACCTCGACCCAGTTGAAGCGGCGGGCGAAGCGCAGCAGCTCGGTGTTCTGGGTGAAGTCGAGGTCGGCGGTCTGCACCCGGGCGGCCCGGCTGCCGTCCGGGTCGCGGTCCAGCTGCTCGGCGATGTCGCACAGCGCCCAGGCGAAGTCGAGCACCGGCACCCAGCCCCAGGCGGTGGACAGCTCGGCGCCCTCGGCGTCCAGGTAGACGTCGCCGCAGAACAGGTCGTAGCGCAGGGCGTGCACGGACGCGCTGCGGTAGTCCGTCTGCGGGGGGTCGGGGAAGCGGTTGGAGAGGGAGTAGCCGAGCTCGATCACGTACGCCATTGTCGGGGCTCGCGCCGCATGCGGGTAACCGGGTGCCGGGTACGGGGAGGCAGGGCCCGATTAACCGGGTGACCCGGACGGCCGGGCGCGGGATGATGGGCGCATGCCCGAGCCCATCCGCGTACGGGGGTCGGTGGTCGTCCCCGACGCCGAGCTCGTCTGGCGCTTCTCGCGTTCCTCCGGCCCCGGTGGCCAGCACGTCAACACCTCCGACTCCAAGGTCGAGCTGCGCTTCGACCTGGCGTCCACCGGGGCGCTGCCCGAGGTGTGGCGCGAGCGCGCCCTGGAGCGGCTGGCCGGGCGGCTGGCGGACGGCCGGGTGCTGGTGGTCCAGGCCTCGGAGTTCCGCTCGCAGTGGCGCAACCGAGAGGCGGCCGCGGCCCGGCTGTCGGCGCTGCTGACCGAGGCGTGCGCACCGCCGCCGAAGGCCCGGCGGGCGACCAAGCCGAGCCGGGGGATGGTCGAGCGCCGGCTGTTCAACAAGAAGCACCGCTCCGACGTCAAGCAGGGCCGCCGGGCGCCGCGGGGCGGCGAGTAGTTCGGCCTGCTCAGCCCAGGGTGCGGTAGCCGCCGCGGAAGTAGAGCAGCGGACGGCCGCCGGGGTCGGGCACCACGGCCTCCAGGACGCGGCCGAGCAGCAGGGTGTGGTCGCCCGCGGGTATCCGCTGTTCGGTGCGGCACTCGACGGTGGCCAGCGCGCCCTCGATCAGCGGGGCGCCGGTGCGCGGGCCGCGGTGGTGCGCGGTGTCGGCGAACAGCAGTCGGTCGCTGAGCCGGCCCTTCATGGCGAAGCGCGAGCCGAGCGTCTTCTGCCCCTCGGTCAGTACCGAGACCGCCCAGGTGTCGACCCGGGAGAGCACCTCGTCCATCCGGGAGTCCTCGCGGACCGAGATCAGCACCAGCGGCGGCTCCAGCGACACGGAGAGGAAGGACGTCGCGGTCATGCCGATGTCCTCGCCGTCCTCCGGGTCGTGGACGGTCACCAGGCTCACGCCGGCGGCGAGCTGGGAGAGTGCTGCCCGGAACTCGTCGGGCGTGGCGTGGGGGGCAGCTTCGGGCTGCGGGGACGAGTACACGTACCGCACGGTAGTCGTCACCCGCGGGAAACGGCATCGGGCCTTGGTCGTAGGACCGGCGGAGCGTCCGGGGGGTTGCGGTCGCAGGTCGGACTCACTCCCAGGGGTGAAGCGGACGGACCGGTGGGTGCAGCCGGCTTCAGCCCGTGGCCGGTGCGGTCGACCAGGAAAAAAGGTCCCGATAGCGTTATGTGTCCCGTTATGGGGCGGATGAACTGATTACGGGCGCATTAGTGTCGTGTGATTTAAGTCACAAGTGGTGCCCTATTGCTGACCGAGCGTGCCGAACGCTGTGCTCCCTGTGATTCAGTTCTTCTGGCAATCGGACGATAACCAATCAAGAACTATCCGAAGCAGCCGGGGAGCCCCCGCATGGAAGCCGAGTCGGAGCCGTACGTCCGTCTCGCGACCCTCCGCACCTTGCACCGGGTCGTGGCGGACCTCAACGCTGCCCGCAGCCTCGCGGGCACGCTGCAGGCCGTCGTCGAGGGCGCGGTGCACGGGCTCGGCTTCGACGCCGCCGCGGTCAGCCTGGTCCGCCCGGACGGCGACCTCGTGGTGGCGGCCGTCTGGGAGCTGGAGGAGAGCCCGATGGGCGGCCCCTCCGTACTGCTCGGCCAGGTCGGCTCCCGGGAGTCCTGGGACCGGCTGCTCGGCGTCAGCGACCACTGGGGCACCCTGCGCTTCCTGCCGTACGACCGCGGCTGGGCCGTCGCCAGCGACATCCCGCGCTGGATCGGCGACGGCCCGCTGCCCGTGTACGCCAACGACTGGCACCCCGCTGACGGGCTGCTCGCCCCGATGTACAGCGCCGGCGGCGACCTGCTCGGGGTGCTCTCGGTGGACCGCCCGCGCAGCGGCAAGCGGCCCGGCGCCTGGACCCGCGAGGCACTGGAGATGTTCTCGCTGCAGGCCTCGATCGCGATCGGCAACGCCCGGCTGCGGGCCGAGATGCAACGCGCGCTGGCCCGCCTGGAGAAGGAGCAGCAGGCGCTGCGGGCCAGCGAGGAGAGCTTCCGCCAGGCGTTCGAGTACGCGCCCAGCGGGATGGCCATCACCGAACTGCACGGCGCCGGGCGCGGCCAGCTGACCAGGGTCAACGACGCCCTCTGCCGGCTGCTCGGCCGCCCCCGCGCGGTGCTGCGCCAGCAGAGCTTCGCCGACCTCGTCCACCCCGAGGACCGGGCCCTGCTGGAGCGCACCAGCGCCGAGAGCGGCCGGGCGGAGCTGCGGCTGTCCCGGCGGGACGGCGGCTACCAGTGGGTCTGCCTGCGCAACTCGATCGTGGCGGACGCGGCCGAGGGGCCCAGCTTCCTGCTCACCCACGTCGAGGACATCGAGGACCGCAAGCGGCACGAGTTCCAGCTCGCCCACCGGGCCAGCCACGACGCGCTCACCGGTCTGCCCAACGGCGCCGAGCTCAAGGCCCGGCTGGCCCGCCGGCTCTGCGCCCAGCCGCAGCCGGTCGGCGCCGCGCCCGGCCCGGCCGAGGCGGCCTACCCGCCGCCGTACGGCTACCCGGCCGACTCCTACAGCGCCCACGCGGCCCACGACGGGCTGGAGGGCGCCGACCCGTACGCCGGGGCGGTGCACGGCTACGGGCTGCCCGAGGGCGTCCCGCCGCCCGGGCTCGGCCCGGGCTACGGGGAGCACGTGCACGCGGTCGTCCCGGCCGACCACGGGCCGGGCGGCGACGTCTGGTCCGCCCCGTTCCGCTCCGGCGGCGCGGCCGCGGTGGACAAGGGGCTCGCGGTGCTCTTCTGCGACCTGGACGGCTTCAAGTCGATCAACGACCGGTTCGGCCACAACGCGGGCGACGCGGTGCTGGTCGAGGTCGCCCGGCGGCTGAGCCAGGCCGTCCGGGACGGCGACACGGTGGCCCGGCTCGGCGGCGACGAGTTCGTGGTGCTGGCCGACGGCATCGGCCGCGAGGAGGCCAAGGACCTCGCCCACCGGCTGCGCAACGCGATCATCCCGCCGATGCGGATCGACGGCCGGGCGATGCGGGTGGGGGTGAGCCTCGGGATCGGCTGGGCGGGCTGCGGGATGAGCATCGAGGAGGTGCTGCACACCGCCGACGAACGGATGTACGACGAGAAGCGCGCTCGCGGCGGGGCGGTGCGCGGGGCGCGCGGCGAGCGCTCGCACCGGCGCGCGGGCTGAGACCGGACGCGGGCGTACGGCACGGCCCCGGCGGCCCCGACGCCGCAGGTGGGTTCCGGGTTACCCGTGAGTTGTCAAGGGTTCTTTTCCTGCTGTCACGTGCGGCAGGTAGGGTGCCCGGTACGACAGCGTCCATGATCTGCGCCGCCCGCAGCCCGGCGGCGCGCACCGGATGGGGGAACAGACCACCGTGACGACCGCCGGCAGCAACGGAGTGCCCGAGGGCCAGGGGGGCGGTGCCCCGCAGGACGACGACCCGTTCGGCTACCTCTACCGCCCGGCCGACGGCTCCACCGGGCAGCCGACCGAGCCGCAGCAGGGTGTTCCCCGTACGTCGTACAACCGGCCGATGGAGGTCGGGCGCGCCCAGTACGGCTACGGCTACCCGCCGCGGCAGCAGCAGCCGTACGGTCAGCCGGGCATGCCGCCGCAGGGGCACCCGGGCGGTCAGCCGCAGGCCCCGTACGGCCAGCCCGGCGTGCCGCAGCAGGCCGAGTACGGCGCCGCCCCCACCCAGCAGAACCGCTACGCCGAGCACTCCCGCCCGCAGCCGGGGGACGAGCGGCCGAGCAGCGGCCGGAGCAAGGGCGCGGTGATCGGCGCGGTCGCCGTGGTCGCGGCCATCGCGATCGGCGCCGGGATAGCGCTCTCCACGGGTGGCGACCCGGACGGCAACAAGAACGCCAAGGGCGGCGCCACCACCGCCGCGCCCGGCCCCGCCACCCCGGCGCCGACCGGCTCGACCGCCGGCGGCACCCCCTCGGCGAGCGCCACCCCGATCACCGGCCCGTCGACCGTGGACGCGAGCCAGCTGCAGGGGCAGAACGCGCCCTCCGGGAACACCGTCAAGGGCGCCAAGTCGGCCGACGGCAGTTACCTGACCCTCCAGCCGGGCGGCTCGGTGACCTGGAACGGTGAGATCGCCACCGCCGGGTCGTACAAGCTGACCGTCCACTACAACTACCTGGGCCCGGACATCAAGGGCGCGGCCGCGGTGAACGGCAAGGACTGGCCGTCCGGGATGACCTACAAGGTCTACGGTCCGGCTCCCAAGGACCAGAACTCCGCCTGGTACACGACGTGGATACTGCCGCAGTTCGTGGCCGGGCCGAACTCGGTGACCTTCACGGTGCCCTCCGGGGCGGTCCTGGTCGACCAGGTCACCATCGAACCCGGCGGCTGAGCCGCCGCCCGTCCGTCGACGCACCACGGCCGCCCGTCCCCGTCCCGGGGAGGGCGGCCGTCGTCGTTCCGCGGCGCGGTGCGGCGGTCAGGCGGGCTTCACGGTGGAGAACCGGTCGGCGCCGACGGCCCAGCGGCCGCGGCGCATGACGGCGACCAGGTCGTGGCTCTCGGAGTCGACCACGACGAGGTCGGC
>NZ_JBEORY010000053.1:0-66191 GCF_040302665.1 Kitasatospora sp. NPDC097691
AATTTTCCACCACAAGACGTCATACGATATCTTCGGTGGTGTGACTGGTTTTCAGACGTGTGCTCTTCCTTTCTGGCCCGGTCTGTGGGTGGGGGCGGGGACCCGGGCCGGCGCCGGCGCCGGCGCGGCGGCGGGGACCGGGGCGGGAGCCGGGGCCGGGGCGGTGGTCCTGCGGGCGGGGGCCTGGCCCACGACCAGGGCGCCGAGGGCGAGGAGGAGGCCGAGGATCTGCCAGCCGGCGAGGGTCTGTCCGAGGACGACGAGGCCGCCGATGGTGGCGACGACGGGGTTGATCAGGCCGAGGAAGGAGGCGGGGCCGGCGCCGAGGTGGGCGATGCCGCGGAACCACAGGACGTAGCCGAGCGCGGTGCTGAACAGGCCGAGGTAGGCGAAGCCGGCCAGGTTGGCGGCGCTCAGCGCGGGCGGCGCGCCCTCGACGAACGCCGCGAGCGGGACCAGGAAGACCGAGCCGGCGAGCAGTTGCCACGCGGTGAGGTCGGTCAGGGAGGCGCCCTCGGGGCGGCCCCAGCGGCGGGTGAGGACCGTGCCCATGGCCATCAGCGCGATCCCGAGGACCATCGCGGCGATCCCGATGCCGTCCAGCCGGGCGCCGCTCTTGAGCACCAGGAGTGCGACCCCGGCGACCCCGACCAGTCCGGCGAAGAGAGTGCGCCGTCCGGGCCGTACGCCGAGCACGCCGATCGAGAACCCGGCGACGAGCAGCGGCTGGATCGCCCCGATGGTCGCCGCGACCCCTCCGGGCAGGCGGTATGCGCCGACGAACATGAGTGGGAAGAACAGCCCGATGTTGAGCATCCCCAGTACTGCCGCCCGCCCCCACCAGCGCCCCCTGGGCAGTTTGCGGCCGATCGCCAGCAGCAGCAGCCCGGCGGGCAGGGCGCGCAGCGCGGCGAGCAGCAGCGGGCGGCCTTCGGGCAGCAGCTGGGTGGTGACCAGGTAGGTCGTGCCCCAGGCGGCCGGGGCGAGTGCGGCGGTGGCGGCGATTCCTGCGCGCTTGCGGTCCATGACGGCCATCCCCTCAACGTTGATTATCTGAACGTTGAGATAAGTTCTACGCGCCGCGGTAGGTGAACGTCAAGTATGTGAAGGTTAAGATATTCGGGTGGGAGTCCCCGGAGGTCTCCCGGGAGCAGAGCAAGGAAGGCGGCAGACCATGCAGCAGCGCGACACCGTCGACGACATCGTCGAGCAGTGGGCGAGGACCCGTCCCGATCTGAACTCGGGGGCCATGGGCCTGATCGGCCGGCTGAGGCGGTTCAACGTCCGCGTCGACAACGCCCTGCGCGAGTACTTCACCTCGTGCGGCCTGGACTCCTCCGAGTTCGACGTCCTGGCCACCCTGCGCCGCTCCGGCGCGCCCTACGAGCTCAACGCCCGCGCCCTCCTCAAGGCCGCCATGGTCACCTCCGGCGCCATCACCAACCGGGTCGACCGGCTGAGCGCCAAGGGCCTGGTCGAGCGCAACCCCTGCCCGGACGACCGCCGCGCCGTCCTGATCCGCCTCACCCCGGCGGGCAAGGACCTGATCGACGGCGCCCTGGCCGGCCACGTCCGCAACGAGGAGCGCATCCTCGCCGCACTCGACGACGACGAGCAGGCCCAGCTCGACAGCCTGCTGCGCAAGCTCCTCGTCGCGCACGGCGACACCGAGCCGCTCCTCGGCTGAGCCCCGGCGGCCGGGCGTGTCCAGGGGCCGCCCGGCTTCGTTGACCGGGGCGGAGCCCGCACCCGCGGACCCTGCGGAACCGCACCGGAGGAGTGGCCCGATGAAGGACAGGACGCCCAGGGACATCGCCGTCCGCGACCAGCTGCGGGCGGCCGGCGCGGAGGGCGCACAGTGGCTCACCGCCGCCGGGTGGGGCCCGCCGGTGACCGTCCCGCTGCAGCAGGCCGCCCGCTGGCAGCGGGAGACCCGGGCCCGGATGCTGGCGTCGCAGGCGGACGAGTCCTGCACCTGGTGCGACCACCTGCTCGACGGCGGCCCCCAGCCCGTCGTCGTGCACGCCGAGCACCCCACCCACCTGATCTGCCGGGCCTGTTCCGTCGCCGCCCGCCCCCACCGCCCCTGCCTGGACTGCGGAGGGCCCGCCGCCTCCGCGTCCCCGGCCGACGGCCGCGAGGACGTCTTCATGGGCCCGGTGGCGATCTACACCCGCCTCCGCTGCGCCGCCTGCCACCGCGCCGACGTCCTGCGCGGGGCGTTCGGTGGCAGCGCTTTCGACGGCGGCACCTTCGGCAACGGCACCTTCGGGAGCGGCGCCTGACGGCTTTCCGGCCGTACGCGCCGCGAAGCAGCGGCAAACCGCTCCTCGCGACGAGACGGCGCGCTACCTCGCCTCGCTGCTCGACCGGGAGTGACCCGGTGCCACCGGACGGACGCGCCGCCCGCCCGGCGACAACCTGCCCCGTGACGGCCTGCCCCGTGACGCCCTACGCCGCGCCGACCCGCGCGGCGATGGTTCGGGCGCACTCCTCGGCGGAGGCCCGCGAGTTGTCCACCACCAGGTCGTACGCGACCCCCGCGTGCACCGCCTCCGCCTGCGCGGCGGCCATCCCGGCGACCCGGTCGCCGCGCGCGGCCTCCCGGGCCGCGGCCACCGCCGGGTCGCAGCGCACGCCGACCCAGAGCACGTCCAGGCCTTCCAGCGCGGCCCGCCAACGGGCCTGCGAGGCGGTGGTGCCGAGGAACACCTCGTCCACCAGGATCCGGGCGCCGGCCCGGGCCATCGCTGCCACCCCGATCGTCCACGCGGCGTCCAGCCGGGCGAAGGCCGTCCCGACCTCGACCGTCCCGTCCCCGCCGTCCAGGCCGCCGATGCCCTCGCCGCCGTCGCGCAGGGCGGGCGGCAGTGCGTCGACCATGGTGTCCGCGCCGAGGTGCAGCCACGGCTCGGGCAGCAGCTCCTGCAGCCGGCGGGCGATGCTCGACTTGCCGGAGCTGGAGCCGCCGTTGAGCACGATCACATGCATGAGCGGATCCTACTGGGGTGCCGGCGGGGTGCCTGCGGGGTGCCTGCGGACGGGGCGCCTACCGGGTGCCGCCGTGGGCGGCCGCCGCGGCGGCGAAGGACGACGCCAGCGCGGGCGCCCCCGCCCAGTGCAGGTGCAGGTAGGAGGCGTGCACATTGCCCCCGGCGAAGCCCTCCGTGCGCGGCCCGGTCGGCAAGTGCCAGCCCCAGGCGGGGTGTTCGCCCGCACCCGGTTCGCACACCGTCCGGTGGAACTCGTGCCCGCGCACCCGGGAGCCGGCCGGTGCGAGCGGCGAGTCGTGCAGGGCGACGGCCTCCCGGTAGCCGAGGGTGAGGCGTTCGGTCATCCGGGCGCCGGTGGCCAGCACGCCGCACATCGGCAGACCGTCCAACTCCCGCCCCAGGTACAGCAGTCCGGCGCACTCGGCGGCGATCGGCCCGCCCGAGGCGGCGAACGCGGCAATGGCCGAGCGCAGTGCGGTGTTCCCGCTCAACTCCCGTACGTACAGCTCCGGGAAGCCGCCGCCGATGACCAGCCCGGACGTCCCGGCCGGCAGCGCCGTGGCGTGCAGCGGGTCGAACGGGACCACCTCCGCCCCTGCCGCGTCGAGCAGTTCGGCGTTCTCGGCGTACGAGAAGGAGAACGCCGCGCCGCCCGCCACCGCGATCCGCGGCCGCCCGGCCACCGGGGTGACCTCGGTCGACGGGTCCCACGGCTCGGCGTCCAACTCGGGCGCGGTACGGGCGAGTTCCAGCACTGCGTCCAGGTCGACGGAGGAGGCGACCAGGTCGCCCATGTCGGCGACCGCCTTCAGCGCCTCCGCCGAGCGCTCCACCGCCGGGATCAGCCCCAGGTGGCGGGACGGCGTGGCGACCGCCGCCGAGCGGCGCAGCGCGCCCAGCACCGGCACGCCGGAGCCCTCCTCCAGGGCCTCGCGCAGCAGGTGCTCGTGCCGGTCGGAGGCGACCCGGTTGAGGATCACCCCGGCGAGCCGTACCTGCGGGTCCCAGGAGGCGAAGCCGTGCACCAGCGCGGCCACCGAGCGGGACTGCGAGGAGCCGTCCACCACCAGCACCACCGGGGCCCGCAGCAGCTTGGAGACGTGCGCGGTGGACGCCAGCTCCCCGCGGCCGGAGGCCCCGTCGAACAGGCCCATGACGCCTTCGACGACGGCGACGTCCGCCCCCGCCGCGCCGTGCAGGAACAGCGGTGCGATCCGCTCCGGACCGCACAGGAAGGCGTCCAGGTTGCGGCCCGGGCGCCCGGCGGCGAGCGCGTGGTAGCCCGGGTCGATGTAGTCCGGGCCGACCTTGTGCGGCGACACCGCCAGCCCGCGCGCGGCGAGCGCCGCGATCAGGCCGGTGGCGACGGTGGTCTTGCCGGCGCCGGAGGAGGGCGCGGCGACGACGACGCGGGGGATGGTGCTCAACGGTCCACCACTCGATCTACCACTCGATGCCGCGCTGGCCCTTGCGGCCGGCGTCCATGGGGTGCTTGCTTTTGGTCATCTCGGTGACCAGGTCGGCGAAGTCGGTCAGTGCCTCGGGGGCGTACCGGCCGGTGATGACGACGTGCTGGCTGCCCGGGCGGTCCTTGAGTACGGCGACCACCTCGTCGGCGTCGATCCACCCCCAGTGCATCGGGTAGGTGAACTCGTCGAGCACGTAGAAGCGGTAGGTCTCGGCCGCGAGGTCGCGCTTGACCTGCTCCCAGCCCTCCTTGGCCGCCTCCTCGCTGGACATCTCCTGCTCGGCGGAGCGCTGGATCCAGGACCAGCCGGAGCCCATCTTGTGCCAGTCGACGGTGCCGCCCTCGCCGGAGGCGCCGAGCACGCGCAGCGCGTTCTCCTCGCCGACCTTCCACTTGGCGGACTTCACGAACTGGAACACCCCGACCGACCAGCCCTGGTTCCAGGCCCGCAGCGCCATGCCGAACGCGGCCGTGGACTTGCCCTTGCCGGGGCCGGTGTGCACGGCGGTGATCGGCAGCGTGCGGCGCTGACGGGTCGTCATGCCGTCGTCGGGAACGCTCTCGGGGACGCCCTTGGGCATGGGTCAGGCCGCCTTTCGCAGGGTGGTCGCGCGGTTGTCGCGGACGGTCGTGGGACGGTTCTCGCGGACGAGCGAGGCCACGCCCTCGGCGCGCAGCTCGTCCAGGCTGACGGCGGCGCCGCCGAGCTGCCCGGCCAGGGTGCGGGCCAGGCCCAGCCGGACCGGGCCGGACTCGCAGTCCAGCACCACGCTCGCCGTGCCCTGCGCCGCGAACAGCGCGGCCGCGCGGTGCGAGCGGGCGAGCGCGTCGCGCCCGCCGGTGGCCCGGCCGTCGGTCACCACGACCAGCAGCGGGCGGCGGCTCGGGTCGCGCAGCCGCTCGACCCGCAGCACCTCGTGGGCCCGCAGCAGGCCCTCGGCCAGCGGGGTCCGCCCGCCGGTGGGCAGCGACTCCAGCCGGGCCGCGCCGACCTCCACGGAGGAGGTGGGCGGCAGCGCCAGCTCGGCGCCGGCGCCGCGGAAGGTGATCATGCCGATCTTGTCGCGCCGCTGGTAGGCGTCCATCAGCAGGGACAGCACGGCGCCCTTGACGGCGGTCATCCGCTGCCGGGCGGCCATCGATCCCGAGGCGTCGACCACGAACAGCACCAGGTTGGACTCCCGCCCCTGGCGCACCTGTTCGCGGAAGTCGTCCTTCTGCACCACCAGTGCCCGGCCGCTGCGCCCGCGCGCCACCTGGTGCGGCGCGGCGGCCTGCAGGGTCGCGGTCAGGTGAAGCCGGCCGAGCGCGCCCTGCGGACGGCGGGCGCGGATGGTGTGGCCGCCGGTGGTCTCGGCGGGGGAGCGGCGGCCCTGGGCGCCGTGGCCGGTGCCGCGGACGGTGAACAGCTTGGTCCGGTACGGGTCCCCGGCCGCCGCCGGCGCCGACTCCCGGGCGGGGGAGGGGTGTTGGGCCGGGACGGGCTGCTGCGGCTGCTCCGGTCCGTCGGAGCCGTCCGCTCCGTCCGTCGCGGGCGCCTCCGGCGCACCGTCGGCGGACGGCTCGGGCGCCCCGCCGCCGTCCGGGCCGCCACCGTCGGGACCGCCCTCGGGGCCGCCCCCCGGGCCCGGGCCGTCACCCTCGGGCTCCGGGTCGTCGTCGCCCTGGGAGTGCTCCTCCAACGTCCGCTCCAGCTGCTCCTCGTCCAGTCCCGGAGCGTCGAAGGGGTTGCGGCGACGCCGGTGCGGCAGCGCCAGCCGGGCGGCCATGCGGACGTCCTCCTCCAGTACCTCGGTGCGACCGTCCCAGGCGGCCAGCGCGACGGCCGTGCGGGCCATCACGATGTCGGCGCGCAGGCCGTCGACCTCGAACGCGGCGCACACGGCGGTGATCTGACGAAGCGCCACATCGGTGAGCTCGACCTTGGGGAGCAACTCCCGGGCGGCGGTGATGCGTTCGGCGAGCTCTCGCTCCTCCTCGGCGAACCGCGTGGCGAAGCCGGCCGGGTCCGCGTCGTACGCGAGCCGGCGCCGGACCACCTCGGCCCGCTCGGCCGGGTCCCGGGTGGCGGCGATCTCGACGGTCAGACCGAACCGGTCGAGCAGCTGCGGCCGCAGCTCGCCCTCCTCCGGGTTCATCGTGCCGACCAGCAGGAAGCGGGCCGCGTGCCGCACCGACACGCCCTCGCGCTCGACGTACGAGCGGCCCATCGCGGCGGCGTCCAGCAGCAGGTCCACCACGTGGTCCTGGAGCAGGTTCACCTCGTCGATGTAGAGCACGCCGCGGTGAGCCTTGGCGAGCAGCCCCGGCTCGTAGGCCTTGACGCCCTCGGCCAGCGCGCGCTCCAGGTCGAGCGAGCCGACGATCCGGTCCTCGGCCACGCCGACCGGCAACTCGACCAGCTGGGAAGGCCGTTCGTGGCTCCCGGTGGCGGAGTGCGGCCCGTCCGGGCACTGCGGGTCGGGCGCGGCCGGGTCGCAGGAGAAGCGGCAGCCGTCCACGGCGGCGATGGACGGCAGCAGGCCGGCCAGCGCGCGCACCATGGTCGACTTCGCGGTGCCCTTCTCGCCGCGCACCAGCACGCCGCCCACGGCCGGGGAGACCGCGTTCAGCAGCAGCCCGAGCCGCAGGTCGGCCATGCCGACGATCGCGGTGAACGGATAGCGGACGTCAGTCATGCGTCACTCCCAGGTGCCCCGGGCGCCAGGAACGGCAGCGATCCGGCCGCCGGCACCCCGCCCTCGATCAGCTTCCACAGCGCGTCGGTGTCCGCGTGTTCCTCGATCAGGTCGCCCAGCCGGTCCAGCCGGGCCTCGCGCGCCTCGGCGAACGAGATGTCCGGCGCCGGCACGAACGCCCGCCCGGCCAGGTCGGCGACCTCGCGCAGGAGTTCGCGGCGGAAGCCGTCGTTCTCCAGCGCGCCGTGCCAGGTGGTGCCCCAGACCGGTCCCACCCGGCACCCGTCCAGGCTCCGCCCCTGGCCATCGGAGACGAACGCTTCGCCGCCCTCCACGGTCACCACCCCGTGGTGGATCTCGTAGCCCACGACCCGCTGCCCGTACGCCTCGCCGACCGGCCGCGCCAGCACCTTCTCGACGCCGAAGCGCACCTGCGTCGGCAGCAGGCCGAGCCCGTCGACGGCGCCCGCCTTGGACTCCACCTCGTCGACGATCCCGCGCGCCAGCATCTGGTAGCCGCCGCACACCCCGAGGATCGGCAGCCCGGCCGCCGCCCGCGCCTTCAGCGCCGGCTCCAGGCCGCGCTCGCGCAGCCAGGCGAGGTCCGCCACGGTGGCCCGGGTGCCGGGCAGCACCACCAGGTCGGCGTCGGCCAGCTCCTCCGGCCTGGTGGCCCAGCGCACCAGGACGCCGGGCTCCTGCGCCAGCGCGTCCACGTCGGTGAAGTTGGACAGCCGGGGGAAGCGCACCACGGCCACCCGCAGCACGTCCGCCCCGAGCGGCCCGCGCCCGTCGACCCGGTCCACCACGGTCGACAGGTCCAGCGAGTCCTCGGCGTCCAGCCACAGCCCGGGCAGCATCGGCAGGGTGCCCAGCACCGGACGGCCGGTCAGCTCGTGCAGCATCTCCAGCCCGGGCGCGAGGAGCCGCGCGTCGCCGCGGAACTTGTTGACGAACCAGCCCGCCACGTGCCGCTGGTCCTCCGCCGACAGCAGCGCCAGCGTCCCGTACATCGCCGCGAACACGCCGCCCCGGTCGATGTCCCCGACCACCACCACCGGCAGCCCGGCGGCCGTGGCCAGGCCCATGTTGGCGATGTCGCGGTCACGCAGGTTGATCTCGGCGGGCGATCCTGCGCCCTCGCAGACGACCACCTCGTAGCGGCGGCGCAGATCGGCCAGGCACTCCAGGGCGCGCTCCAGCAGGACGGGCTTGCGCTCGCGGTAGTCCAGCGCGCCCACCTCGGCGACCGGCTTGCCCAGCAGCACCACCTGGCTGCGGCCGTCCGCGCCGGGCTTCAGCAGCACCGGGTTCATCGCCGCCTCCGGCTCCACCCGGGCGGCCTGCGCCTGCATCGCCTGGGCGCGTCCGATCTCGGCGCCGTCGGCGGTGACGAAGGAGTTCAACGACATGTTCTGTGCCTTGAACGGCGCGACCCGCACGCCCTGGCGGGCCAGCCAGCGGCAGATGCCGGCCGTGACCACGCTCTTGCCCGCGTCCGAGGTCGTCCCGGCGACCAGCAGCGCGTTCGTCATGCCCTTCCCCTCTTCCCGCGGAGCGCGCGCAGCAGGACGTGCCCCGCGACCGTCGTACCCAGAGCCAGCGCGCCCACCCGCTGGGAGAGCGTGCAGGCCCGTTCGATGTCGTCCACCGTCACCGGCCGCAGCTCCGCGCCCAGCACCGGCCGGTGCTCGACGCGCTCGCCGTACTGCAGCGTCCCGCCCAGCCGTACGCCCACCGCGCCGGCGAACGCCGACTCCGCCTGACCGGCGTTCGGGCTCGGGTGCGAGGAGCCGTCGCGCCGCCAGACCCGCCAGGCCGTCCGCGGCTGCGGGGCGGCGGCCACCGTCAGCAGGGCCGTCAGCCGGGCGCCGGGCCAGCCCGCCAGGTCGTCCAGCCGGGCCGAGGCCCAGCCGAACCGGGCGTAGCGCGGCGAGCGGTGGCCCACCATGGCGTCCAGGGTGTTCACCGCGCGGAAGGCCAGCAGCCCGGGCGTGCCCGCCAGGGCGCCCCAGGCGAGCGCGTTCACCACGGCGTCGGCGGTGTTCTCGGCCACCGACTCGACCACCGCGCGGGCGATCTGCTGCTCGTCCAGCCCGCTCGGGTCCCGCCCGCACAGGTGCGGCAGCCGCTCCCGCGCGGCCCGCAGGTCGCCGTGCCGCAGCGAGCGGCCGATGGTGCGGGCCTCCCGGGTCAGCGAGGTGCCGCCGAGCACGGTCCAGGTCGCGGCCGCCGCCAGCGCGGCCCGGCCCAGCGGGCGCCGGCCGACGGTACGGTCCAGGGCGAGCGCGCCCGCCGCGACCGCGCCCACGCACAGCGCCGTGTACCCGGCCCCGGCCGTACGGTCGTCGCGCCACAGCCGCCGCTCCAGCCGGGTGGCGGCGCTGCCGAAGACGGCCACCGGGTGGCCCCGGCGCGGGTCCGCGAAGCGGGCGTCGGCGGCGTAGCCCGCCACGGCGCCCACCGCGAACGCGGCGGCTCGGCCCCAGGGGCGGTCGGCGGCAGGACGGACGGTCACCGGCCGCACGCCGGAAGGCAACCCACCGGGCGGCAACTCACCGGGAGACAACTCGGCGGAAGGCAGCTCGGGGTCCGGCCGGGCGGGGCAGCCTGCATCGCGTGCGTGTCCTCACTCAGGGTCCGCGCCCTGGATCGACGTAGCGGGGGCGAGAGTCTCCTGGCTTCCGGGTCGGACGCACCCCCGGGGCCTTCCAGCGGCTTCTGACGGCCCGCCGTGGCGAGAATCCGGGCGTGCTCCCCGGTGACAGTGGCGGGACCGCGCCGGACTCGCACCGGCTTCCTCTCCATGCCTCCGATTGGCCCCAGGATCCCATCACGCGGCCGAACCGGGAGTCAACCGAGGTCACGGAGGGGTTGGTCACACGGGACACCGGCCGACGAGCTGTGGGATCGCCCAGCGCGGCACCGCCCCCCGGTCGGCCGCTTCGTGGGTTCGGTTGCTGGGGCCGCGCCGTGGTCCGCGCCTAGCGTTCGGTGGCATGCGTCGCAGAAAGCCCCCCGCCGCCCCGCCGCCGGTGCCGTTCTCACCCGCGGCCGCCCGCGCCCACCGGGCCGCCCTCGGCCTCACCCCCGAGCAGGTCGCCGAGGGCCTGGCCGCACACGGCGTGCGGCTGCTGCCCGCCCACGTCCTCGCCTGGGAGGACGGCGAGCTCCGGCCCAGCGAACCGGAGTTCATCGCCCTCGCCCGCGCCCTCTGGTGCCCCGCCGCCCAGCTGATGGACCCCCGCCCGGTCCGGCTGCGCGACCACCGCGTCGCCCGCGAACTCGGCCAGGCGGCCGTCGCCGAGCGCACCGGCACCACCCTCGACTCCTACCGGCAGGCCGAACTGACCGACCGCTGGGACGGCGACGAGGAGCAGACCCGCGCCCTCGCCGAGGTCCTCGGCCTCGACCTGCCCGAACTCGTCGAGGCCACCGGCCGCCGGGAGGCCCTCGACCACCTCCTCCGCCAGTGCGTCACCGGCCGCTGGCAGCCCCACCTCCGCGCCCTCGCCCGCATCGTCCCCGCCCCCGCCGACACCCTCGCCGAGGCCCTCGCCGCCCTCCACCAGGAACACCACGTCCCCACCCATTGGGGCGCCACCGCCCGCACCGCCCCACCCCCGGCCACCGACTCCCTCACCCCCCGCTTCTGGCACCTCCTCGCCACCGCGAGCGCCACCGGGCCGAACTCGTAGCAGGAGAGGCAGTCGATCCTCCGACAGCGGATCCGGGGGCCGTGACCCGGACGGGTCAGTCCGGTGGCCGGGTGGGCGGGGCGCCGGTGGACTGGTGTACGAACACCGTCCGGTCCGAGACCAACAGAGCGGGGAACGATATGCGCTGGGGAACCGCTGCCGTCGTGGCGGCCGCCGCCGTCGGAACCGGGGCCGTCGTCCTGGTGATCGGCCGTCGGGCTTCCGAGCGAATGGTCCGCCCGGTGACCGCCGTCCGGGAGGCCGGGCCGGTCGTGGTCCGGAGCCTCGGCGCGGGGCGGGTCACCTTCACCCGCGGCCCCGAGAGCCTGCGTCCCGGCCGCTGGGCGGTCGAGTGGGGCGACAACGGCCACGCCGTCGTCGAGGACGTCCTGCACAGCGACGAGCAGGGCGTCACCCGCCGGCTGGTCCGTGCCGACCAGGGCACGCTCACCCCCGGCACCGAGGTCCGCTTCACCCCCCGCGTCCACCTGGGCGACCCCACCCGGGCACTCGGCCTCGCCCACACCGACACCTCCGTCGACGGGGAACTCGGTGCGCTCCCCGCCTGGCACCTCGACGGCAAGCGCGGCACCTGGGTGATCCTCGTCCACGGCCCCGAGACCGACCGCCAGCAGACCCTTCCGGTGCTGCCCGTCCTCGACCGCTTCGGCCTGCCCGTCCTCGCCGTCACCTACCGCGGCGACGAGGGCGCCCCGGCCTCCCCGGACGGGTACAGCCACTTCGGCGAGACCGAGTGGCGGGACGTCGAGGCGGCGGTACGGCTGGCGCTCGACAACGGCGCGAGCCGGGTGATCCTCTACGGCTGGTCGGTCGGCGCCACGATGGTCCTGCAGACGGCGGCCCGCTCGGCCTGGGCCCACGCCATCAGCGGCCTGATCCTCGACTCGCCGGTCCTCGACCTGCCGGCCACCGCCCGCCGCGACGCCGAACGGCTCGGCTTCCGCGGCGCCGCCGCCGAACTCGGCGTCCTCGCCGCCCGGGGCCGCACCGGGGTCGACCTCGCCGACTTCTCCCGCATCGCCGAGGGCACCGACCTGCGCGTCCCCACCCTGCTCCTGCACAGTCCGGACGACCGGGTCTCCCCGTTCGGCAGCGCCGAACGCCTCGCCGCCGCCCGCCCCGACGTGGTCAACCTCCAGATCTTCCCCGGCGCCGACCACGCCACCCTGTGGAACACCACTCCCGACCACTACACCGAACTACTCCGCCGCTGGCTCACCCCGCTGCTCTGACCGAAGGGCGGGGGCCGAGGGCCAGGGCCGGGGCCGGGCGCCGGGGCCGGGGGCCGGGGGCCGGGGACTGGCACCGGGCACGGGGCCGCGTGGCGCAAGAAGTCGGGCCGGTCGACTTCTCGCGTGCCATGATCGGCCCGATCCGCCGGCCATCCGTCCGGATCCGGGCTGGACAGCTCCGCCGGGCGTCGAGGGCCGCGGCGTCGATCGTCGCGATCGCCGTGCAGCCAGGGGCACATCGTGGCCCCTGCCCACCACCCCGATTGTGACACACGGTGACCATCCGAACGGGTGCAGCAACCGCCTCGGCTCACCTGGCATGGGCAGGCCACACGTTTCCGGCCAGGCGGTTTGCCTCTGTTGCCCGATCTTGCGGAGGTGCCGCCGCCGGTCGCCCGGTCGTACGGACAACCGGATGTGACAGAAGGCCGGTACAAGGGGAAGACTGCTCGACGTGACGTCTCGGAACCCGCGCGACCGTGATGCCCCGCTCCCGCCTCCGATCGGTACCGGTGCGACGGTGACCCGTCTCCCCGGTACGGCCCACCGGCCAGCCGGTGGAAGGCCGAGCGGGGCGGCTGTACCCCGCAACGGCGTACCCCGGCGACGAGGGCCCGCTCCGGCGCCCGGGCGGGGCCGGGTTCCCGTGCCGGAGGGCTTCCCGGCACCCGCCGAGCTGGCGCCGCTGGCCCGCCGGATGCTGGTGGACGCCGTCCGGATCGCCCGCTGGGCCGGGGAGCTGGAGGAGGTCGACAAGCGCGGCGAGCTGCTCCCGGACGACGCCCGCGCGGCCGGCCGGGCGCTGGCCATGACGGTCGGCGCCGCCGCCAAGGCCTGGGGGCAGGCGCTCCTGGTGGGCCTGGTGGAGGCCCGGGACGCGGGGGCCGGCCCCGGCTGGCGCCTGCACGCCTGGGAGCACGACGACGAGGCCGTGGTGCGCGGCTGGTCGGCGCTCTTCGACGCCTGGACCCTGCTCGCCCCGGTGCCGCCCGCCGCGCTGCGCGGGGTGTTCGCCGTGCTGGCCGGGCAGGCCGTGGACCAGGCTCCGCAGCTGCTGTCCTTCCTGCACCTGGTGGACGGCCCGGTGGCCGAGAGCGAGCTGCTGGAGCTGCTGCGCCGCGGTCTGGACGAGCGCCGGGTCGGCGGCGGGGCCGGCGGTCCCGGCCTGTCGCCGGTGCCGCACGCGGCCTCCGCGGTGTCCGCGGTCCGCGGCACCTGCCGGGAGCCGCAGATCGACACCCCGGCCGCGCCCTCGGACGTGGCCGCGGTCCTGGACTGGATGCTGGACGGCCTGGCGGCCGTCGGCGCGCTGACGCGCAGGAACGATGCGGCCGAGCTGTCGCCGCTCGGTCACTGGGCGGTGCGGGCGAAGCTGGAGGAGATCTGCACGGTCGCGCAGACGGCGGCCGGGCACATCGAGCAGAGCGCCTTCGAGCTGCTGAACGCCTGCGCGGACTACTCGCCGGGCCCGGCCCGCGCCGAGTACCGCGCCTGGGTCGCGGCCCGTCCGGCGGACCGTGCGGTGGCCGAGCTGCTGGACGCGGCGCAGGGCGACGACGCGCTGGTGCGCGGGCTGGCCTTCGAGGCGCTGCGGGTGGCCGGCGGGCCGGCCGAGCAGGCCGTGCGGGCGGCGGTGGACGAGCCGGTGCTGCGCCCGTACGCGCTGCTGTGGCTGGCGGAGCGCGCGGACGACGGGGTCGCCCCGGCGGACGTGCTGGGCGCGGACGACGCGGCCTGGCTCTGGGTGGACACGGCGGCGGCGGTGCTCGACCACGGCGAGACGGAGCTGCTGGTGGGCCACGTCGAGGGCGCCTCGGCGGGCGACCCGGTGCGGCTGTTCGCGCGGGCCCGGCAGTCCGGGCACCCGCGGGCCGCCTCGGTGCTGACGGCGGTCTCGGGCGTGCACCCGGACCCGGGCGTGGCGCGGGCGGCCCGCCGCTCGGCCTTCAGCGTCCACACCGGCGGCGCGTGACCCCGTAGCGCCCGCGGGCCGCGGAGCATGCGGAAGGGCCCGGAACCGATCGGTTCCGGGCCCTTCCACATGCGACGGTCGAGCGGCCTCAGCCGAGCCGCGACTCCGCCCGCCGGGCGCGGACGTCGCCGACCTTCTGGCCCACCTTGCGGCGGATGACCAGCAGCGGCGCCATCGCGGCGAGCGTGATCTGGGCGAACGCGCCGACGTGCATCAGCGCGTCGCCGCCGGGCAGGCCGGTGGCCCAGGCGGCCAGGCAGCCGATGGAGACCACGATCCAGCAGAGCGTGGCGGTGGCGAGCAGCCCCTGCGGCTTCGGGTACTCGATCCGGCTGACCATCAGGTACGCGGCGCCGAAGATGGCGAGCAGACCGGGCAGGAACGGCGGGTCGAGCAGCACGATGGCGATGACCGTCATCGCGCCCATCGGGCAGGGCATGCCCTGGAACACCCCGGGCCGCATCTTGACGGCCGAGAAGCGGGCCAGCCGCAGTACGACCGCGAGCAGCACGGTGATCGCGATGAGCGCCGAGAGCTTGCTGTTGGAGCCCTGGGAGACCATGCCCCAGACCGCGACGAAGTAGGCCGGCGCGATGCCGAAGCTGATCAGGTCCGCCAGGTTGTCCAGTTCCGCTCCGAGGGCGGAGGAGCGCAGCTTGCGCGCCACCAGGCCGTCGAAGAGGTCGCACATCGAGCCGATCAGCAGCAGCGTGACCGCGGTGGCGGCGCTGTGCCGGTCCGGAGCGGCGTCCGGGTTGGTGATGTGCGGGACGAGGACCCCGGTGGTGATCGAGTAGATCGCCAGGAAGCCGCAGACGGCGTTCCCCAGGGTCAGGAAGTCGGCGGTGGACAGGTGCTGGGGAGAGCGCGGGGCGCGCAGCTCGCGGTCGCGCGCCCAGCGGCGGCGGCGCAGGGCCGTCTCCTCGTCGTCCAGGCCGACGATTGTCTCAGGTTCAGTCACGGTCAAGGCGCGTCACCCCGGCTGTGGTCTTCTGGCCGACCTCGACGCCGACCTCGACGCCGGCCGGCAGGTAGGTGTCGACCCGGGACCCGAACCGGATCAGGCCGATCCGGTCGCCCTGCTCGACCTTGGTTCCGGCGGCCACGTACGGCACGATGCGGCGGGCCACGGCCCCCGCGATCTGGACCATCTCGATGTCGCCGAGTTCGGTGTCGAAGTGCCAGACGACCCGCTCGTTCTGGTCGCTGTCCTTGTTGAACGCGGGGACGAAGCCGCCCGCGACGTGCTCGACCGACGTCACCGTGCCCGGCAGGGGGGCGCGGTTGACGTGGACGTTGAGCGGGCTCATGAAGATCGCGACCCGGGTGCGGCCGTCCGGCCAGGCGTCGATGCTCTGCACCACGCCGTCGGCGGGGGAGATCACTCTGCCCGTGCCGACCTCACGCTCGGGGTCGCGGAAGAACCACAGCATGCCCGCGCTGAGTGCACAGGCGGGTACCGCCGCCAGGGCCCACTTGCCGCTGCGCCGGGTGAGGGCGGTGGTCACGGCGGCCGTGGCGAGGGTGGGGACGAACCAGGGGGTGGCTCCGCGCGCGATGGTCACGCGGGGTCGCCGACCGGACGTCGGGGCTGCGAGGGCATCGCGGTCCGGGACGGAGGTGTGAGGGGACGGGCTGATGGGCATCGAAGACCTTTGTCGCGGGGGATCATGGCCGCTGGACGGGGGCCACCGCGGAATCGGTAATAGAGGGACGGCTTGCTGTCCCGGTGGATGCTATCGGGAGCACACGGTGGGTGGGCAACCCGCCTGCTCGTTCATGTGTCCGGTGGGAGCGCGTGTGCGCGTCCCACCTCTACGACCGTAGCTCGACCCGGTCCGGTTCCCAAGGGACCTGACGCGGCTGGTGAGACTTGTCTCAGCGGGTGCCCCGATCGAACCACGGCGGGGAAACGGGCGTGGCGGCCGGAAGAAGGTGTGCGGAAGCGGCCGCAGGGCGCGTTGTTGCAGCTGTACGCCCTACGGCCGCTTCCGGAGGGCCGTGCCGGACCCAGGCGGACCAGGCCGGGCCCGTGACGGGGCACGGCGCTCCGCCGGGACGGGCCCGCACGCCCGTCGACCGGCGGTTCGAGGGGGCCGTCCGGCGACGCGGTCGGTCGTCGGACGGCCCGGGGATCACTCGGCGATCCGGTACTCCTCCAGGAGCCGACGTCCGACGATCATCTTCTGGATCTCCGCAGTACCTTCACCGATGAGCAGCATCGGGGCCTCGCGGTAGAGGCGCTCGATCTCGTACTCCTTGGAGAAGCCGTAGCCGCCGTGGATGCGGAACGCGTCCTCGACGACCTCCTTGCAGTACTCGGAGGCGAGGTACTTGGCCATGCCGGCTTCGAGGTCGTTGCGCTCGCCGCTGTCCTTCTTGCGGGCGGCCATGACCATCATCTGGTGGGCGGCCTCGACCTTGGTGGCCATCTCGGCGAGCTTGAACTGGATGGCCTGGTGCTCGGCGATCTTCTTGCCGAAGGTGGAGCGCTGCTGGGCGTAGGAGATGCCCAGCTCGAAGGCGCGGCGGGCGACGCCGCAGCCGCGGGCGGCGACGTTGACGCGGCCGACCTCGACGCCGTCCATCATCTGGTAGAAGCCGCGCCCCGGGACGCCGCCGAGGATGCGGTCGGCCGGGATCCGGACGTCCTGCAGCACCAGCTCGGTGGTGTCGACGCCCTTGTAGCCCATCTTCTCGATCTTGCCGGGCACGGTCAGGCCGGGAACCCTGGGGTTCGGGCCGAAACCGGCCTCCTTCTCGATCAGGAAGGTGGTCATGTTCTTGTACGGCGTGTTGCCGCCCTCGTCGGTCTTGCAGAGGACCGCGACGAGGGTGGAGGTGCCGCCGTTGGTGAGCCACATCTTCTGGCCGTTGAGGACGTAGAAATCGCCGTCCTTGACGCCCTTGGTGGAGATGGCCGAAACGTCGGAGCCGAGGCCGGGCTCGGACATCGAGAAGGCGCCGCGGATCTCGCCGGCCGCCATCCTCGGCAGGAAGTAGTCCTTCTGCTCCTGGGTGCCGTGGGCGTTGATCATGTGCGCCACGATGAAGTGGGTGTTGACGATGCCGGAGACCGACATCCAGCCGCGGGCGATCTCCTCGACCACCAGGGCGTAGGTGAGCAGCGACTCGCCGAGGCCGCCGTACTCCTCGGGGATGGTGAGCCCGAAGAGGCCGAGCTGCTTCATGCCCTCGACGATGGCGGTCGGGTACTCGTCCTTGTGCTCCAGCTCGGTCGCGACCGGAATGATCTCCTTGTCGACGAAATCCCGCACGGTGGCGAGGATGTCCCGCTGGATCTCGGTGAGGCCGTCGGTCTGTGCGAGGCGTCCCATCGTGCGGCTCCGAAATGTCTGAAGAAGGCGGGGGGGGGATTGCGGGGGCCCTGCCGGCGTGGCAGCAGGGCCCCCGTTACCGGGTGGGGGTCGGCCGATGACGGCGGCCTGCCCCTCCGGGGTTCCACGGTCTCCGTGAGGAGAGGGGGGAGTGGCTACGAGAGCGGGGTGGGGCGGCCGGGCTGCTCGCCGCCGCGCTCCTTGATGTACGTCTCGGTCGGCACCATCACCTTGCGGCGGAAGATGCAGACGACCGTGCCGTCCTGCTTGTACCCCTTGGTCTCGACGTAGACGATGCCGCGGTCGTCCTTGGACTTGGACGGCCACTTGTCGAGCACGGTGGTCTCGCCGTAGAGGGTGTCGCCGTGGAAGGTCGGCGCGACGTGGCGCAGCGACTCGATCTCCAGGTTGGCGATCGCCTTGCCGGAGACGTCCGGGACGGACATGCCGAGCAGCAGCGAGTAGATGTAGTTGCCCACCACGACGTTCTTGCCGAAGTCCGTCGTCTTCTCCGCATAGTTGGTGTCCATGTGGAGGGGGTGGTGGTTCATGGTGAGGAGGCAGAAGAGGTGGTCGTCGTACTCGGTGACCGTCTTGCCGGGCCAGTGCTTGTAGACCGCGCCGACCTCGAACTCCTCGTAGGTGCGTCCGAACTGCATGGCTCAGGCCCTCAGCTTTCCGGGATCTCGAACTTGGTGGTGCGCTCCATGCCCGCGGCCCGGCCCTTGCCGGCGATGACCAGGGCCATCTTGCGGCTGGCCTCGTCGATCATCTCGTCGCCGAGCATCGCGGAGCCCTTGGCGCCGCCGGCCTCGGAGGTGCAGTAGTCGTAGGCGTCGAGGATCAGCTCGGCGTGGTCGTAGTCCTCCTGCGAGGGCGAGAAGATCTCGTTCGCGGCGGCGACCTGGTCCGGGTGCAGCACCCACTTGCCGTCGAAGCCGAGGGCGGCGGAGCGGCCGGCGACCTCGCGGTAGCCCTCCTGGTTGCGGATCTGCAGGTAGGGGCCGTCGATCGCCTGCAGGTCGTTGGCGCGGGCGGCCATCAGGATGCGCATCAGGATGTAGTGGTACGCGTCGGCCGGGTAGCCGGGCGGCTGCTCGCCGACGACCAGGGACTTCATGTTGATGGAGGCCATGAAGTCGGCGGGGCCGAAGATGATGGTCTCCAGCCGGGGCGAGGCCTCGGCGATGGCGTCGACGTTGATCAGGCCCTTGGCGTTCTCGATCTGCGCCTCGATGCCGATCTTGCCGACCTCGAAGCCCATGGTCTTCTCGATCTGGGTGAGCAGCAGGTCGAGCGCCCTGACCTGCTCGGCGTCCTGGACCTTCGGCAGCATGATGCAGTCGAGGTTGGGGCCGGCGCCCTCGACGACGGTGATCACGTCGCGGTAGGTCCAGTGGGTGGTCCAGTCGTTGACCCGGACGACCTTGGTCTTGTTGCCCCAGTCGCCGTTGTTCAGCGCGTCGACGATGGTGTGGCGGGCGCCCTCCTTGGCCAGCGGGGCGCAGGCGTCCTCCAGGTCGAGGAAGACCTGGTCGGCGGGCAGGCCCTGGGCCTTCTCCAGGAAGCGCGGGTTGCTGCCCGGTACGGCGAGGCAGGAGCGGCGCGGGCGAAGACGGTTCACGTTGCTCATGAGGGTGGTTCGGTTCCTTCCCAGTGGTCAGCTGGTCAGCTGGTCAGTTCGTGGCCGCGGTCGGTGCGGGCGTCCACGGCTGGAGCTTGTTGGCCAGCCGGATCTCGTCCACGATCCGGCCGATGATGGTCGTGATGCCGAAGTCCTTCGGGGTGAACACGGCGGCGACGCCGGCGGCCTTGAGGGCCTCGCCGTCCGCTGCCGGGATGATGCCACCCACGATCACCGGGACATCCTGCACCCCGGCGCGGTTCAGGCGCTTCAGGACGTCGGGCACCAGCTCGCAGTGCGCGCCGGAGAGGATCGACAGACCCACGCAGTGGACGTCCTCCGCGACGGCGGCGGAGACGATCTGCTCCGGGGTCAGCCGGATGCCCTGGTAGACCACCTCGAACCCGGCGTCGCGGGCCCGGACGGCGATCTGCTCGGCGCCGTTGGAGTGCCCGTCCAGGCCGGGCTTGCCGACCAGCAGGCGCAGCTTTCCGGCACCCAGCTCCTCGGCGGTCGCGGCGACCGCGGCACGGACCTGCTCCAGCTCCCCGCCGGGCTCGGCGGCGACCGCGACGGGCGCGCCGCCGACGCCGGTGGGGGCGCGGTACTCGCCGAAGACCTCGCGCAGGGCGAAGGACCACTCGCCGGTGGTGACGCCGGCCCGGGCGCAGGCGAGCGTGGCCGGCATCAGGTTGGCCTCGGTGGCGGCGACGGCCTTGAGCTCGGCCAGCGAGGTCTGGGCGGCGGCCTCGTCGCGCTGTCCGCGCCAGGCCTCCAGGGCGGCGAGCACGGACCGTTCCGAGGCCGGGTCGACCACCATGATCGCGGTGTCGAGGTCGGCGGTGAGCGGGCTCGGCTCGGTGGTGTCGAAGCAGTTGACCCCGACGATCTTGTCCTCGCCGGACTCGATCCGGGCCCGGCGGGCCGCGTGCGAGGCGACCAGGTTGGACTTCAGGTAGCCGGACTCGACGGCCGGGATCACCCCGCCCATCTCCAGCACCTTGGCGATCTCCGCCTCCGCGCCGGCCAGCAGCGCGGCGGTCTTGGTCTCGATCACCTCGGAGCCGTTGAAGATGTCGCCGTACTCCAGCAGGTCCGACTCGTACGCCAGCACCTGCTGGATCCGCAGCGACCACTGCTGGTCCCACGGGCGGGGCAGGCCGAGCGCCTCGTTCCAGGCGGGCAGCTGGACGGCCCGGGCGCGGGCGTCCTTGGAGAGGGTGACGGCCAGCATCTCCAGGACGATCCGCTGGACGTTGTTCTCCGGCTGGGCCTCGGTCAGGCCGAGGGAGTTGACCTGGACGCCGTAGCGGAAGCGCCGCTGCTTGGGGTCCGTCACGCCGTAGCGCTCCAGGGTGACCTTCTCCCAGAGCTGGGCGAAGGCGCGCATCTTGCACATCTCCTCGACGAAGCGCACGCCGGCGTTCACGAAGAAGGAGATCCGGGCGACTACGTCGCCCATCCGCTCGGCGGGCACCTGGCCGGAGTCGCGGACGGCGTCGAGCACCGAGATGGCGGTGCACATCGCGTACGCGATCTCCTGGACGGGCGTGGCCCCGGCCTCCTGCAGGTGGTAGCTGCAGATGTTGATCGGGTTCCACTTGGGGATGTTGCCGACCGTGTAGGCGATCATGTCGGTGATCAGCCGCACCGACGGGCCGGGCGGGAAGACGTGCGTCCCGCGCGACAGGTACTCCTTGACGATGTCGTTCTGGGTGGTGCCGGTGAGCTTGGCGATGTCGGCGCCCTGCTCCTCGGCGACCACCTGGTAGAGCGCCAGCAGCCACATCGCGGTGGCGTTGATCGTCATGGAGGTGTTGGTCTGTTCGAGCGGGATGCCGTCGAACAGGGTGCGCATGTCGCCGACGTGGCCGACCGGGACGCCGACCCGGCCCACCTCGCCGCGGGCGAGGATGTGGTCGGAGTCGTAGCCGGTCTGGGTCGGCAGGTCGAAGGCGACGGACAGGCCGGTCTGGCCCTTCGCCAGGTTCCGCCGGTAGAGCGCGTTGGAGTCGCTCGCGGTGGAGTGGCCGGCGTAGGTGCGCATCAGCCAGGGCCGGTCGCGCTTCTGGGGCTCGGTCATCGGGTCCGTCTCACACGTTTCGGAAGCGGTTGATGGCGTCGAGGTGCTTGGCGCGGAACTCCTGGTCACGCACGCCGAGGCCCTCCTCGGGGGCCAGGCAGAGCACGCCGACCTTGCCCTGGTGCTTGTTGTGGTGCACGTCGATGGCGGCCTGGCCGGTCTCCTCCAGGGAGTAGACCTTGGACAGGGTCGGGTGGATCTTGCCCTTGGCGACCAGGCGGTTGGCCTCGAAGGCCTCGCGGTAGTTGGCGAAGTGCGAGCCGACGATGCGCTTGAGCGACATCCACAGGTAGCGGTTGTCGTACTGGTGCATGTAGCCGGAGGTGGAGGCGCAGGTGACGATGGTGCCGCCCTTGCGGGTGACGTACACCGAGGCGCCGAAGGTCTCGCGGCCCGGGTGCTCGAAGACGATGTCGACGTCCTCGCCGCCGGTGAACTCGCGGATCCTGGAGCCCAGGCGCTTCCACTCGCGCGGGTCCTGGTTGTTCTCGTCCTTCCAGAACTTGTAGCCCTCGGCGGAGCGGTCGATGATCGCCTCGGCGCCCATGGCGCGGCAGATCTCGGCCTTGGCGTCGCTGGAGACCACGCAGATCGGGGTGGCGCCGCCGGCCAGCGCGTACTGGGTGGCGTACGAGCCGAGGCCGCCGCTGGCGCCCCAGATCAGCACGTTGTCGCCCTGCTTCATGCCGGCGCCGTTGCGCGAGACCAGCTGGCGGTACGCGGTGGAGTTGACCAGACCGGGGGAGGCGGCCTCCTCCCAGGTGAGGTGCTTCGGCTTGGGCAGCAGCTGGTTGGTCTTCACCAGTGCGATCTGGGCCAGGCCGCCGAAGTTGGTCTCGAAGCCCCAGATGCGCTGCTCCGGGTCCATCATCGTGTCGTTGTGGCCGTCCGGGGACTCCAGCTCGACCGAGAGGCAGTGCGCGACGACCTCGTCGCCCGGCTTCCAGGAGTTGACGCCCGCGCCGGTGCGCAGCACGACGCCCGCGAGGTCGGAACCGAGGACGTGGTACGGCAGGTCGTGGCGCTTGGTGAGCGGCGACAGCCGGCCGTAGCGCTCCAGGAAGCCGAAGGTGGAGACCGGCTCGAAGATCGAGCTCCACACGGTGTTGTAGTTCACGGAGCTGGCCATGACGGCCACCAGGGCCTCGCCGGGGCCCAGTTCGGGCAGGGCGACCTCGTCGAGGTGAAGGGACTTGCGGGGGTCCTTGTCGCGGCTGTCGAGGCCCGCGAACATCTGCTCCTCGTCCTTGTGGAGCGTCACCGCTCGGTAGGACTCGGGGAGCTTGATCGCCGCGAAGTCCGCCGACGTGCTGTCGGTGCTGAGGATCGCGTCGAGGATTTCCTGCATGGCTGCCTCCGAAGGCGTACCTGTGTGAGGGTCACAGGGCGTCTGGGGGAGCCGGGAGCGGACACCGGCTTCGCTGAGATGGGTGGTGGTCGGGTCAGGCTGGGCGCCCGGGGTGGACCGGGCCGTGCTGGCACTGCTCCCGGGGTGTGGGAACACCGGACGGCGGCGCGCCGAGGTGGGGAGCCGCGGCGCCGCGACTGGTGAGTAACAAGGTAGTGGCACCCTGTGCCACTCGTAAAGACACCGGGTGTCACGAATTCCGACCGGCCGAAAAGGGCCGAAACGGCGCGTGACGCGCGTTGCGCGGGCAGCCGAAAGGCCCGCGCCGACGAATCGGCGCGGGCCTTTGATATCGCTCTGACCTGCGAAAATACTGGGCTTACGGCTCCCGGATACCGCTCAGTGCGGCCCGGATGCTGTCCACCACGACGTCCAGCGGGGCGTCCGTCCGGGCGACTGTGATGAGCACCTCACCTCCGGGACTGGCACTCAGTGCGCTCTCTGCCACGGTGTCACCGGGCATCCCACTGGCACCGGGTGCCACCACAGATCCCCGGCGTCTGGCACCCGGGGCACTGGAGGCCCAGAAGGTCCGCCGGATCACCTCGAAGGAGTGGTCCAGCTGCGCCTCCACGTCCCCCCGCCCGCCGGCCCGCAGCCAGCGCCGCAGCACGTGGTTGTGCGCCGCGACGACCGCCGCCGCCGACACCTCGGCCAGCATCGAGTCGTCCTCGCCGCCGCGCTGCCAGCCGGACGGGATGGACTCGCCGGTGTCGAACCGGCCCAGCAGGTACCGCGTGAACAGCCGCTCGTAGCGGGCCACCACGGCGATCTCCCGCTCGCGCAGCGCCGGGACCTGACGGATCAGCTGGTACCGCGCGACCGACACCCCCGGGGTGGAGGCGTACATCCGCAGCACCTCCTTGATGCCGCGGCAGACCACGTCCAGCGGGTGCTCCTCCGGCTCGGCGCTGGCCAGCAGGTCGGCCACCCGGACGAGGGTGTCGTCGTGGTCCGGGAAGATCGCCTCCTCCTTCGACCGGAAGTACCGGAAGAAGGTGCGCCGGGCCACGCCGGCGGCGGCCGCGATCTGGTCGACCGTGGTCTCCTCGTAGCCCTGCGAGGCGAACAGCTCCATCGCGGCCGTGGCCAGGTCCTGGCGCATCTGCTGGCGCTGCGCCGCCGCCCGGCGGCTGCCCGGCCCGCCCTCCGGCCCGGTACCCCCGGTCGAGGGGGCGGTCCGCTCGGTGCCGTGCGAACCGGCGGGGTGCTGCGGGGAGGCTGACTGAACCCGATCCATGTCCGGAACGCTACACGGCCCCGGGGGCGCGGCCGCGGGCCTTCCCCGGCGCACCGGTGCGACCGGGGCGCTCACGGCCGGCCGGGGCCAGCGCGAGGACACCGCCCCTGGGCTCCAGGCCGGGCGCGCGGCGGGCGCGGCCCCGCGCGGCGGCGTGCCGTTGCCGTGGGCAGCGGCGCCGTACGGAGGGGTCCCGGAGGGCGGGCCGGCCGCGTACGGGCCGCCGCCACCGGGCTGCGGCGTGGTCACCGGCGCGCGTGGTCGCGGAAGCCGCGGCCGGTCTTGCGGCCCAGGCAGCCCGCCGCGACCAGGTGCTCCAGCAGCGGCGCGGCGGCCAGACCGGGCTCGCGGAACTCCTGGTGCAGCACCTGCTCGATGGTCAGCGAGACGTCCAGGCCGACCACGTCCAGCAGCTCGAACGGGCCCATCGGGTAGCCGCAGCCCAGCTTCATCGCGGTGTCGATGTCGTCCACCGTCGCGTAGTGCTCCTGCAGCATCCGCACCGCGTCGTTCAGGTAGGGGAAGAGCAGCGCGTTGACGATGAAACCGGCCCGGTCGCCGCACTCCACCGGGTGCTTGCGGACCTTGGCGGTCAGCTCCAGCACGGTCGCGGTGACGTCCGGCGCGGTCAGCACGGTGGAGACCACCTCGACCAGCTTCATGGCGGGGGCCGGGTTGAAGAAGTGCATGCCGATCACGTCCTGCGGCCGCGAGGTGGCGGTCGCGCAGCTGATCACCGGCAGCGAGGAGGTGGTGGTGGCGAGCACCGCGCCCGGCTTGACGATCTTGTCCAGGGTGGCGAACAGCTCGCGCTTGATCCCCAGGTCCTCGGCCACCGCCTCGACCACCAGGTCGACGTCGGCCAGGTCGGCGTACTGGCCGACCGGGGTGACCAGCGCCAGCGCGGCGTCCCGCTGCTCGGCGGACAGCCGGCCCTTGGCGACCGAGCGCTCCAGGGACTTGGCCAGCTGCGCCTTGGCCCGGTCGGCCTTCTCCTGGCTGCGGGCGGCCAGCAGCACCGGGTGCCCGGCCTTGGCGAACACCTCGGCGATGCCGGTCGCCATGGTGCCCGAGCCGCAGACGCCGACGGTGCGGACCTCGCGGCCCGGCACCTTCGGCAGGGCCGGCCCGGTGGCCGCGTCCACGGCCTTGGACGAGCCCGGCGCCTCGTAGGTGTAGAAGCCGCGGCCGGACTTGCGGCCGAGCAGACCGGCCGAGACCAGCTGGCCGAGGATCGGGGCGGGGGCGTGCAGGCGGTCCCGGGACTGCTCGTACATCGCCTCCAGCACGGTGCGCGCGGTGTCGACGCCGATCAGGTCGAGCAGCGCCAGCGGTCCCATCGGCAGGCCGCAGCCGAGCCGCATCGCGGCGTCGATGTCCTCCCGCGAGGCGTACTTGGACTCGTACATCGAGGCGGCCTGGTTCAGGTACGCGAACAGCAGGCCGTTCACCACGAAGCCGGCCCGGTCGCCGGCGGCCACCGGCTCCTTGCCGAGGTCCCGGGCGAAGGCGGCGGCGTCCTCAGCGGTCTGCGGGGAGGTCAGCACGGTGCGGACCACCTCGACCAGCTTCATGGTGTGCACCGGGTTGAAGAAGTGCAGGCCCAGCACCCGCTCCGGACGGGCGGTCGCGGCGGCGATCCGGGTCACCGACAGGGCGGTGGTGCCGGTGGCCAGCACGGTGGTCTCCGGGCAGATCCGGTCCAGCTCGGCGAAGACCTCCCGCTTCAGCTCCAGCTGCTCGGGCACCTCCTCGATCACCAGGTCCGCGCCGGCGGCGGCCGCCAGCTCGTGCCCGACGGAGATCCGGGCCAGCAGCCCGCTGCGCTCCTCGGCGGTGAGCCGTTCCCGGTCGACCGCGTGCGCGGTCGCCTCCTCGATCCGGGCCAGGGCCCGGGCGGCGGAGTCCTCGGTGGCCTCGATGCCGATCACCCGGCGGCCGCTCTTGGCGACGGCCACCGCGACGCCGGCACCCATCGTGCCGAGGCCGACGACGGCGACGGTGGGGAAGGGACGCTCCATCTGTCCTGACTCCTAGTCATGAAGGGCCCGCGCGTGCTCCGGCGGGCACGCCGCCGCGCCCGTACGCCGGGGGCGGCCGCCGCCGGAGGAGGGTTCACGCGCGGGGGCTTGGGGAGATGACGGGGTGCGGCCCACCCGGGCAGCGGCCGGTCCGCTCCGGCCGAACTGCGGGTGTGCCGTGGTACTCAGGCGCTCGAAGGTGAAGGAAGCGGCTCTGATGCGAGGGAAACCCGGCCCGCCGCGGTTCGCGGCACCGGCCGGTGAAAGCGCACCGCGCGAGCGCCGCAGACACGGCGACCGCAGGCTCCCGCCGGTGCGGCTCCCGAAGCCCGGCGGTGGTGCGTGCGGCCACTGTAGCGAAGCTACTCGCCGGTAGGAAGAGGGCGTGGGCGGAAAACCGTTCGGGCGCGGGGCCCGTGCCCGCTAGGGTGACCGACGCGGGGGCGGCTCCGCGGCGTGCTTCCTTCTCTCATCTTTCACATGACCGAGTGCGCCCACTCTCCGCCCCCGCTTTGTCGTATCCGACGGGGGAAGAGCTGTGAAGAAGCCGAGCGCCGCGGCGCCCGAACACGGGCTGGCCGCCTACCTGCTGCGCCGCCACGGGACGGTCCTGGTCGAGGGCGGGGCCGCGCCCGGAGAGCCGGACCCCTGGACGGCCAAGGGCCTGATCGCCCTGGAGGCCGACCTGGCCCAGCGCGGACACGTCCTGACCCGCGACCTGCGCGCCGCGCTCGGACGGCTGCGCCCGGCCGCACTGGCCGAGGCCGGCACGCGCGTGCTGGCACGGATCGACACGATGCTCGGCGCCGACCGCCGCCACCAGCCGCTGTTCCGCCGCTTCCCCGAGGGCGTTCCCTCCCACGCACAGGCCGACTACTCGGCGGCGATCCGCGGCTACCTCCTCTGCCAGGCGAGCCAGATCTGCCTCTGCTGCGAGCGCAGCAGCCTGGACGCCGGGATCGGCGCGCTCGCCCCCTGCGCGCACCTGCTGTGCGGCGACTGCTACGACGACCTGGTCGAGCCCTTCGACGACCGCCACTGCCCGGTCTGCCGCACCCCGTTGGAGCGGGAGCGCCACCTCCCGACCGACACCCGGGCCGCCCGGCACGCCGCCCGCACCCTCCAGCCGGGCAGCGCCCTGCGCCCGCTGCGCCTGGCCGAGGCCGACGACCCGGCCGAACTCGCCGGCACCGCGCTCGCCGCCCTGCTCGGCCGGCGGACCCCGCTGAACCCGCAGGACCGCGAGGACCTGGCCCTGCTGCTCGACCACGCCCCGGCCGACCCGGCCGCCTGGCTGCCCGTCGAGATCCCGGTCCGGGAGAGCCGCGCCACCGTGCTGGCCGCGCTGCTGCGCCGCGACCCGGAGCACACCCGCCCCCTGCTCGCCGCCCACCTCACCACCGCCACCGACGTCCTGCGGCTGATCTGGGCCTGGTCCGGCGCCGAACCCGACCTGCTGCCCGAGACCGCCCGCACCCTACGGCTGCGCAACCTGCCCCGACCGCTGCGCCGCGAACTCCTCGCCGTCCTGGACGCGTTCCCGGTCGGCACCCTCGCCGAGGACCTGCGCCGCCACCGGCAGCCCTGGCTGCGGGCCGGCGAACTGCTGCACCCGTACGAGCAGCGCGCCCGCTTCCCGTACGCCGCGGCCGCCTTCGCCGTGCTCCGGCAGAGCGACCTCGACCTGCACGGCCTCGGCCCGCAGCTGCGCGAGGCGCCCGCCCCGCTCCGGGTGCGCGAGACGCCCGGCGGCCACACCCGGCTGACCGTGGAGACCTTCGCCGCCCGGGTCGAGCACGCCCTCGGGCAGGGCGACCTGCCCGCCGCCGTGCGCCTGCTGGCCCGCCGCCCCGGCGAACTGGTGCGCCGACTGCACCACCTGCTGCGGGTGCACGCCACCTGGTTCCCCCGCGAACCACTGCCCGCCGAACTCGCCGAGGCGCTGCCGGCGGCACTGGGCGCGGTCGCCCCCGGCCCGCTGCTCGGCGCGTACGGACGGCTGCGCGCGCCGCGCGGGATCGGCGAGCAACGGCTGTACTTCCCGCGCGGCCGGGTCGCCTCGGCGCACTCCCGCCACGACTGGGGCACGCCCGTCCCGGCCGGGCTGAGCGCGCCGGTCTGCGCCCTGATCGAGACCGAACTGCTGCGCCGGGCCGGGAAGTCCGAGCGCTACGACGCGGCCGTGCTGGACGCCGGCCTGGCCGACCTGGTGGTCCCGTTCGCCGAGCGGGCCAGTGCCAAGACCCTGGTCGCCGTGCCGCGCGGCAGTGTGCAGCGGCTCCCGAGCGGGCAGTACCTGCGACTGTTCGTGCACTGGACGCAGCGCCCGCCGCAGCGGGTGGACCTCGACCTGTCGGTCGCCTTCTACGACGAGGAGTGGCAGTTCACCGGCCTGTGCGACTACACCCGGCTGGTGCTCGGCCCGCGTGCCGCCGTCCACTCCGGGGACTTCACCACCGCCCCGCCGCCGCACGGCGCCACCGAGTTCGTCGACCTCGACCTGCGGGCGCTGGGCAAGGCCCGCGCCCGGTACGCCGTGGTGGTGGTGTTCAGCTACAACGACATCCCCTTCGAGGACCTCGCCGACGCGTTCGCCGGCTTCATGACCCTGACCCCCTCCGAGGCGGCCCGGCAGCGCACGGGCGGCTTCCACCCCAGGAGCGTCCGCCAGCGGCTGGACCTCGCCGGGGACGCCAGGATCTGCGTCCCGATGATCGTCGACCTGCAGACCCGCAGCTTCACCTGGACCGACCTCAACGTCGGCTCCGGTGCCGGGTTCCACAACGTCTACCGGCACCACGCCGAGATCGGCTCACTGGCCCAGGCGGTGACCACCCACTTCGCGACGGGCACCCGGGCCACCCTGTGGGACCTCGGCTGCGCCGCCGCCGCGGCCGCCGCCGACGAGGTGTGGGTGCGCGACCGCACCGGCCTCGGGCTGGGGCGCTACCACCGGGGCGCGGACGAGTCGGTGGCGGCCTTCGCCGAGCGGCTGCGCGGGCGGCACGAGAGTGACCACCGCACCGAGCAGCCGGCCGACGACACCGCCCGGCTGATCGCCGAACGCCTCGGCGGATCACGGGTGTTCGCGGCCCTGGTGCACGCCGACGTGCCTGTCCCGGAGGGGGCGAGCGGGACGCTGTACCGGCTCTACCCGGGCCGGCTGGACGCCGCCCCGGACGCCCTGGAGCGGATCACCGCCGGGGAGCTGGTGGCCCGGTTCGCCCCGAACGGGTGAACGGGTGGACGGGCTTCCGTTTGGACCACCCGATAGGGGAGTTACGGAAGCCCACCCGGCGGGGCAGCATGGTGACATGACCATCGGAACCGCCACCGCCGGCCCCACCGCGCCCGGCGCCGCCCAGCCCTCCGGCAGCGCCGGGCCCTTCGGCGCCGCCGGCTCCGCGGCCGCCGTCGCGCTGCCCCCGCGCGCCGAGCGGGCCGAGCGCGCCCAGCTGGCCGCCGACCGGCTGCGCACCGCCGCCGTGGAGGCGGTGGCCGTCACCTGGGTGGACAACGCGGGCGTCACCCGGGTCAAGGCCGTGCCGCTCGGCGGTCTGACGCACGCCGCGCAGTGGGGCGTCGGCACCGCGCCCTGCTTCGACGTGTTCCTCGCCGACGACGCGATCACCACCAGCCCGATCATCGGCGGCCCCACCGGGGACCTCAGGCTCTACCCCGACCTGGAGCGGATCGTCCCGCTGGCCGGCCAGCCCGGCTGGGCCTGGGCCCCGGGGGACAGGTACACCCAGAGCGGCGCCCCGCACCCCGGCTGCCAGCGGCTGTTCGCCCGCCGGGCGCAGGCCGCGGCGGCCGAGCGCGGGCTGAGCCTCAAGGCCGGCATCGAGGTCGAGTGGGTGGTCGCCCTCGCCGGCTCCCCCCAGGAGGAGCCGCAGTACCCGACGCACGGCCCCGCGTACGGGATGCACCGGCTCACCGACCTCTCCGACTACCTGCGCGACGTCCTGCGCGCCCTCGGCGAGCAGGGGCTGAACGTCCTGCAGATCCACCCCGAGTACTCCCCGGGCCAGTTCGAGGTCTCGGTGGCCCCCGAGGGCCCGGTCGGCGCCGCGGACACCTCCGTCCTGGTCCGGCACACCGTCCGGGCCGTCTCCGCCAAGCACGGCCTGCGGGTCTCCTTCGCACCGGTGGTCGAGGCGGGCGCGGTCGGCAACGGCGGGCACCTCCACCTCAGCCTCTGGCGGGACGGGCACAACCTCGGGCACGGCGGCTCCGGCCCGCACGGGCTGACGGCCGAGGCCGAGGGCTTCCTCGCCGGGGTGCTCGACGCGCTGCCCGAACTGCTGGTGCTGGGCTGCTCCAGCCCCGCCGGGTACCTGCGGCTGGTGCCCTCGCACTGGGCCGGCGCCTACCAGTGCTGGGGCCTGGAGAACCGCGAGGCCGCGCTGCGGCTGGTGACCGGCTCCACCGGGGAGCGGGCCGCCGCCGCCAACGCCGAGGTCAAGTGCTTCGACGCCAGCGCCAACCCGTACCTGGCGGTCGGCGCGGTGCTCGCGGCCGGCCTCGCCGGACTGGACCAACGCCGGGCCCTGCCGCCGGAGTTCACCGGGGACCCGGCGGCCGCCGAGCCCGGCACGGTACCGAGGCTGCCGCAGGCCCCCGCCGAGGCGCTGGCCGCGTACGAGCGCTCGGCGGTGCTGCGCGAGGCACTCGGCGAGCCGCTGTACCAGGCGGTGCTCGCGGTGCGCCGGGCGGAGGCCGAGCAGTACGCCACCGCCACGCCCGAGGAGTTGGCCGCGGCCACCCGCTGGCGGTACTGACCGGTGGCCCGGCCGCGGCCCGCGCCGTCCGCAGGGGCGCCCGCGCTGGTCGACCACCACTGCCACAGCGTGGTGGCGGCCGACCTCACCGACGACGCCCTGGCCGGGCTGCTCACCGAGTCCGACCGCCCGCCCGCGCCCGGCTGCTCGCCCTTCGACAGCGCGCTCGGCCTCGCCGTGCGGCGCTGGTGCCCGCCCGCGCTCGGCCTGCCGGTGCACGCTCCGGCCGCCGAGTACCTGGCCCGGCGGCGCGAGTTGGGCGCCGCCGAGGCGACCGGCCGGCTGCTCGCCGCGGCCGGGCTGGACACCTGTCTGGTGGACACCGGGCTGACCGAGGCCGCGGGCCTGCCGCTGCTGCCGCCGGCCGAACTGGCCGCGGCCGCCGGGGCGTCGGTGCGCGAGGTGGTCCGGCTGGAGTCCGTCGCCGAGACGGTGGCCTCCGGCGCCGAGGACTGGCCGTCGGCCGTCGCCGAGGCGCTGGCGGCCGCCGCCGGCGGGGCCGTCGCGGTGAAGTCGGTGCTCGCCTACCGGTACGGCCTGGCCGCCCCGGCCGAACGGCCCGCCCGCCGGGCCGTGGTGGCCGCGGCCGGTGCCCGGCTGCGCGGCGGGTCCGACCGGCTGACCGACCCGGTCCTGCTGCACCACCTGCTCTGGACGGCCGTGGACGTCTGCGCCGGGCTCGGCCTGCCGATCCAGCTCCACACCGGCTTCGGGGATCCGGACCTCACCCTGCACCGGGCCGACCCGTCCCTGCTGACGGATTTCGTGCGAGCCGCCGAGCCCAGCGGCGTCCCGCTGGTCCTGTTGCACTGTTACCCGTACCACCGCCACGCCGCCTGGCTCGCCCAGGCCTTTCCGACGGTCTTCACCGACCTCGGGCTGACCGCCTCCTACACCGGCCCGCAGGTGGCCTCGGTGCTGGGCGAGATGCTGGAACTGGCACCGTTCGGCAAAATGCTGTTCTCCACCGACGCTTACGGGCTACCCGAACTTTTCTTGGTGGGCACCTGTCAGTTCCGGCACGGACTGGCCGTGTTGCTGGATCGTTGGCAGGCGGACGGTGCGTGTTCCGCCGCCGACGCGCAGCGGCTGACGTGCTCGATCGCCGCCGACAACGCCCGTCGGCTGTACGCGTTGTAGCTGCGCCGCGGCCTTGCGGGCAGGGTGCCCGGTCACCGTTTCGACGGCAATGGAAGCACGTCGGCGAACCATCACTTTTTAACAATCTTGGTCCCTGTTTCCCTTGTTGACCTGCGGACTCCTAACATCCGTTGCTGATCTAGATGTGACGATTAGATGACTACCTCTTGCGCATCTCATCGAATATTCATTAGCGTCCGGGTCATTCCCCGCGCACCTGCCAACCGCAGCTGCCGCATGACGACTCGGGAGGGCCACCCCCAATGAGAGTTTCTCGGATCAGCCGGACCCGGTACGCGGCGGTGGGCCTCGTGCTCGCCACTGCCGGCGCCCTCGCGCTTCCGGCCGGCACCGCCGTCGCGGCCCCCTCGGCCGACCCGACGACCGGTCCGCTGCTCAGCTACGTCGTCAACACCAAGGCCAACCACGGCCAGGTGCAGAAGGTCGAACAGGCCGTCAAGAGCCTCGGCGGCACGGTGGTCTACTCGTACGACCAGATCGGCGTCGTCATCGCCCGGTCGACCGACACCAAGTTCGCCGAGAAGCTGCGCCTGGCCAAGGGTGTCGACTCCGTCGGTGCCAGCCGCACCAAGGGCATCACGGCCGCCGACCGGGAGAAGGCCGAGGTCGTCGCCGAGCCCACCGCCGCCGCGGCCGCCCCCGGCCAGGAGCCGCTCGAGGCCAACCAGTGGGACATGCGCCAGATCGGTGTCGACAAGGCGCACAAGCTCTCGCTCGGCAGCCGCAACGTCACCGTCGGCGTGCTGGACTCCGGCATCGACGGCACCCACGAGGACCTGGCCGCCAACGTGGACGCCTCCCAGTCGGTCTCCTGCATCGACGGCGGCAAGCCGAACACCGACTGGAAGGCCTGGCAGCCGGGCCCCGACGGTGACCACGGCACCCACGTGGCCGGCACCATCGCCGCCGCCAAGAACGGCAAGGGCATCGTCGGCATCGCCCCGAACGTCAAGCTGGCCGCGGTCAAGGTCGTGGACGACGGCGGGTTCATCTACCCGGAGTACGCGATCTGCGGCTTCGTGTGGGCCGGTGAGCACCAGTTCAAGGTGACGAACAACAGCTACTACATCGACCCGTGGATGTTCAACTGCCCGAACGACAAGGACCAGTCGGCCATCACCGCCGCCGTCCGCAAGGCCGTCGCGTTCTCGCAGCGCAAGGGCGTCCTCAACGTCGCCGCGGCCGGTAACGAGAACATCGACCTGGCGCACAAGACCACCGACGTCTCCAGCCCGGACGACACCACCCCCGGCACCCGCCCGGTCACCAACGACTGCCTGTCGCTGCCGACCGAGCTGCCCGGCGTCGTGGCCGTCTCCTCGGTGGGCGTCAACGGTGACAAGTCGTACTACTCCAGCTACGGCAAGGGCGTCGTGACCGTCGCCGCGCCGGGTGGCGACGCCCGGTACCAGATCCCGAACACCCCGGACAAGAACGGCCGCATCCTGTCCACCCTCCCCGGTGGCAAGTACGGCTACATGCAGGGCACGTCGATGGCCTCGCCGCACGCCACCGGTGTGCTCGCCCTGCTCGCCAGCACCTTCCCGTGGGCCAGCCCGGACGAGCTGACCGAGATGCTCACCAACCAGGCCGAGTCCCACGCCTGCCCGACCGGCGAGTACAACCCGGGCGGCGCCGGCCAGTGGAAGGCCACCTGCGAGGGCGGCGCCGACGACAACGGCTTCTACGGTGCGGGCATCATCAACGCCGAGAAGGCGGTCCAGTGGTGGCGCTGAGGCGCTGACCGCGACGACACCTGATCGCGGCGACACCTGTCGCGACGACGTCTGATCGCTGAGCCGGGGAGCGGGGCCACTTGGGTCCCGCTCCCCGGTCGCGTTTGAGTAGCCGTACTCAGGCCGCCGCCCCCGCCGCCGCCGAGGATGGGTCCGTACCCGACGGAGTCACCACAGGAGTTGAGCGGCATGGCGCAGACCGTCCCCGGCCGGCAGGCCCTTCCCGGCAAGCGGAACCGGCTCGCGCTGGCCCTGGGCGTGGGCCAACTGCTGCTCGCCGCACCGATGCTGGCCACGGTCGCGACCGGCGGCCTGGTGGTCGCCGTGATGGGCCTGGCCGCCGGCGGTCCGGCGGTCGCGGTGCTGCTCCTCGTCCTGCTGCTCGCCGCCGGCCCGCTGCTCGGCCTGGGCCTCGGGTTCCTGGTCGCCCGGCTGCAGCGGCTGCCCAGGGACGTCGCGTTCCCGGTGGTCGGCTTCGGCCTGCTGGTCGGCACGGCGATCGAGTACTTCGGCTGGATCCGCCCCGCGATGGGCTGAGCGCAGCCGGCCTCCGGGCCAGCCCCGGGTTGACTCCCGGGTCAGCCCCCGGTCGACTCCCGGGTCAGCCCTCGTCGACGTGGTGCTCCCACACGGTCTCCACGGACGGCTTGCCGTGCAGGTCCGGCACCTCCTGAAGCCAGGCCGGCCGCCCGGCCCGGGTCCGGGCCGCCCGCCGCCGCTCGGCCTCGCGCAGCTGCTCGGGCGTGGCGAAGCCCTCCGGCAGCCACTCCTCGGAGAGCACCACCCGGGCGGCCAGGTGGGTGACGTACGCGTGCCGGACGGCGTCCGCCGAGTCGAAGCCGGGCTCGTCCGCCAGCCACTCGTCCGGGACCAGCGCCAGCACCTCCTCCAGCAGCGGCACGGTGACCAGCGGGCCGAACTCCTCGTCGGCCAGCCGGACGTCCGGGGCCGAGCCGCCGAGTGCGTGCGCGCTGAGGTCGTACCGCTTGCCGACGGCCGCCTCGGCGCCGGCCCAGCGGTGGTGGAAGATCAGCGCGGCGCCGTTGTCGATCAGCCAGAGCCGCCCGTGCCAGACCACCAGGTTGGGGTTGTGCACGGTGCGGTCGACGTTGCCGGTGAGCGCGTCCAGCCAGACCACCCGGCCGGCCTCGACGGAGTCCACCGCGATCATCCCCGGGCGGAAGTCCCGCGCCCCCGGCAGCAGGTCCATCCCCAGGTTGAGTCCCGCGCTGGCCTTGAGCATGTCCTGGATCTCGGTGTCCGGCTCGTCCGCTGCGACGGCCGGGTCGAACTCCACCAGCCGCAGCTCAGGCACCCGCAGGCCCAGCCGCCGGGCCAGCTCGCCGACGATCACCTCGGCGATCAGCGCCTTGCGGCCCTGCGCGGCCCCGGTGAACTTGACCACGTACGTTCCCAGGTCGTCGGTCTCCACCACGCCGGGAACGGAGCCGCCGGCCCGCAGCGGGTCGACGTAGCGCACTGCAGTCACCAGATCGAGCACACCGGCCACCCTATCCCGCCGCGTCACGGGCGTGACCCTGTGATTGGCTTGCCGGTGAGAGCCACCCACCACACGAGGAGAGCAAGGTCATGGGACAGGTGCAGGCCACCACCGAGCGGGTCTACGACGCGGCCCCCGAGCGGGTGTACGAGGTGCTGGCCGACTACCAGGTGACCCGCCCGAAGCTGCTGCCCGCGCAGTACAGCGAGTACGAGGTCCGGGTCGGCGGCACCGGTGCCGGCACCCAGGTGCACTGGAAGCTGCAGGCCACCGAGAAGCGGGTGCGCGACTGCCTCTTCACCGTGTCGGCGCCGAAGCCCGACCAGCTGGTGGAGAAGGACGCCAACTCCAGCATGGTGATCACCTGGACCGTCGCCGCCGCCGGCGAGGGCCGCAGCAAGGTCACCGTGACCGCCACCTGGCAGGGCGCGACCGGCATCGGCGGCTTCTTCGAGCGCACCTTCGCCCCGAAGGGCCTGAACCGGATCCACGACCAGGTGCTGGCCAACCTGGCCGCCGAGGTCCGCTGACACCCGCCGAGGTCCGCCGAGGTCCGCCGAGGTCCGCCGAGGCCTTCGAGGCCGCCGAGGCCGGCCGATGCCCGCCGGGCGGGCGGGCCGGAATTTCGACGGCAGCGCGATTCGAATGCGTAAATCCATCAATGCATCTGAATCGCGCGGTAATTCGAGTAGTTCGGCCACCCGTACGACGCGAAAGCCGTACGGGTGGCCGAACCGCCACCTCCGGGTGACGAGGGCCGCCCGGCACGGGGGAGCCACCCTAGGCTCGCCGCCGTGCATATGACGATCCTTCACATTTCGCAACCGGTGGACGGCGGGGTCGCCCGCGTCGTCACCGATCTGGTCCGGGGACAGCGCGAGGCCGGCCACCGGGTGCTGGTCGCCTGTCCGCGCGGCGGGCGGCTGGCCGAGGAGGCCACCGCGGTCGGCGCGCTGGTCCAGGACTGGCCCGCCGGGCGCTCGCCGGGCCCGGGCACCGTCGCCGAGGCCTGGCGGCTGCGCCGGATCGTCCGCGCGGCCGCGCCCGACGTGGTCCACCTGCACAGTGCCAAGGCCGGACTGGCCGGCCGGCTGGCGGTGCGCGGCGCCGTCCCGACCGTCTTCCAGCCGCACGCCTGGTCCTTCGCCGCCGTGGACGGCGCGCTGGCCGCCGCGACCCTGCGCTGGGAGCGCTTCGCCACCCGTTGGGCGCACCGGCTGCTCTGCGTCAGCGTCCAGGAGCGGGCCGACGGCGTGGCCGCCGGGGTGCACGCCGACTGGGCGGTGGTGCCCAACGGCGTGGACGTCAGGCACTACGCGCCCGCCGACCGCCGGGCCGCCCGGATCGCGCTCGGCCTGGACCTGGACGCCCCGCTCGCGGTCTGCGTCGGGCGGCTGTGCCGGCAGAAGGGCCAAGACGTGCTGCTGGCCGCCTGGCCGGAGGTGCTGCGCCGGGTGCCGCAGGCCCGGCTGGCGCTGGTCGGCGGCGGGCCGGAGGAGCAGCGGGTGGCGGAGCTGGTCCGGGAGACGGCCGAGCCCGCCCGGGTCCGGCTGGTGGGGGACGTGGCGGACCCGCGGCCGTGGCTGGCGGCGGCCGACCTGGTGGTGCTGCCCTCGCGCTGGGAGGGGATGGCGCTGGCCCCGCTGGAGGCGATGGCGGCCGCCCGTCCGGTGCTGCTGACCGACGTACCGGGCGCGCGGGAGTGCCTGCCGGCGGCGGAGCGGGAGCGCGCGGTGGTGCCGTCCGAGGACGTGCCGGCCCTCGCCACCCGAATGGCGGAAGCGCTGTCCGACTCGATCGAGTGCGAGCGACGCGGCGCGCGACTGCGCGAGCACGTCGTCGCGAGGCACGACGTGCGCACCGTGGTCGAACAGGTGGACGTCCTCTACCGCCATCTGCTGGGCGCCGGGCCGGTCGCGGGGCGCCGCCGGGCCCGTGTCCCAGAGCGGATCTGATCGTTTCACAAGCCGTGAGTGCCCGCCGTTCCGGTGCCGGCGTATTCGCACCCTCAACCGGTTAACGGCGAGGCGTCAAATCCGAATTACCTATTAATGGGCGGCTGGAATGAAACGGCAAGTCAACTTCCAGCCCATTGCGCCCGGTTCGGTATTGTCGGATTTTGCCTGCTTCGTTCAGATTCCATGCCGGGAATTCACGGCTGAGCCCCTCGCGACCGAGTCCTGTGCGACCCGCCCCTTCGCGATCGGCCTCACCGCGGGAGATCCGAAAGCCACCAGCGGCAGCAGGTGCTGTCAGGACCGCGCCCACCAGGCCGGGACGGCCGCCCCGCGCAAACCGGTGCCGGGGCACCGTCACCCCGGGCACACAGCAGGGGAGATCGTGCGCTGATGACCATTGACCACGACAGCGTGCCGCGATCGGGTGGGTCCCTGTCCGGCCCCCGCAGGCCGGGCACCGGGCTGCTCGACCGCCCGGTGGGGGCGGCCCGCAGCCGGACGATCCCGGCGCCGCGCCGACGCCGCGGGACGGTCCGCAACCGGCTCGCCCTGCCGCTCGCCCTGGTCCAGGCCGACATCATCGCGCTGTGCTCCGCCGGCGGCATCGCCAACCGCGCCGTCGACCCGGGCGCCCCGCTCGACCCCCTGCTCGGCGTGCCCGCCGTCCTGCCCCTGCTGATCCTGCTCAACCTGGTCGGCGGCCTCTACCGGGCCCGGCTCACCCTGTCCGTCCTGGACGAACTGCCCGCGCTGGCCGCCCGGGCGGTGGTCGCCGCCGCCTTCGCCGTCACCCTGTCCGGCTGCCTGGGCGGCCGCTGGCCCGACTGCGGCCCGGCCACCCCGGCCCGACTCACCGTCCTGCTCGGCACCCAACTGCTGATCGCCACCATCGGCCGCGCCGTCCTCTACCACCTCGTCCGGCGGATCCGCCGCAGCCGCCCCACCCCCGTCCTGGTGCTCGGCGCCGGCGGGCTCGGCCGGCGGGTCGCCGCCGCCCTCCGCGAGCACGCCGAGTACGGGATGCGCCCGGTCGGCTTCCTCGACGCCGACCCGCCGCTGCGGGCCGGCGACACCGACCCGCCCGTCCTCGGCGGCCGCGAGGTGCTGGAGCGCGAGGTGCGCCGGCACCGGATCCAGCACGTGATCGCCACCGCCGGTGCCGCCGACGAGGCCGAGACCGCCGCCGCCCTGCGGGACGCCGTCCGGCTCGGCTGCCAGGTCTGGCTGGTGCCCGCGCTGCGCGAGTTCGGCTCGCTGCCCACCGCCCCGACCGCCGGCGGCGACCACCTGTGGGGCTTCCCCTGCCTGCGGGTCGGCGGCCCGGCGATGCGCCGGCCCGGCTGGGCCGCCAAACGCGCACTGGACATCACCGCCGCCGCGTTCGGCCTGCTGCTGCTCGCCCCCGTCCTCGCGCTCTGCGCCCTCGCCGTCCGCTTCGACACCGGCCCCGGCGTGCTGTTCCGCCAGCAGCGCACCGGGCTGGACGGCCGGGTCTTCACCGTCCTCAAGTTCCGCACCCTGCGCCCGAGCAACGAGCACGAGTCCGCGACCCGCTGGAACATCTCGCAGGACCACCGGATGGGCGCCGTCGGCCGGCTGCTGCGCAAGAGCTCGCTGGACGAGCTGCCGCAGCTGTGGAACGTCCTGCGCGGCGACATGAGCCTGGTCGGCCCGCGCCCCGAACGCCCGTACTTCGTGATGCGCTTCGGCCAGGCCTACCCCGAGTACGCCGACCGGCACCGCGTCCCGGTCGGCCTCACCGGCCTGGCCCAGGTCAACGGCCTGCGCGGGGACACCTCCATCGAGGACCGGGCCCGGTTCGACAACCGCTACATCGAGAGCTGGAGCCTCTGGCAGGACGTCAAGATCCTCTGCCGCACCGCGGCCCTGATGCTCCACCCGGACGGGAGCTGACCCCCGTGGCCCTGACCCTTCCCGCCGTCCCGCGTCCCGCCTTACGGAAGGCGTTGCCCGCGCTCGTCGACCGGCCCAGCCTGCTGGCCGCGGCGACCGTCCTGCTGGTGTGCGTGCCGACCGGCGAGAAGGACGTCGCCGCCGCCGTCCACATCACCGCCGCCGACCTCGCCTCGCTGGCCCTGGTCGCCCTCACCGCAGTGGACCTGCTGCGCGGACGGCTGCCCGCCGTCGACCGGACCACCGGCGTACTGTTCGCCGGGATCGTGGTCGCCGCCGCCGTCGCCACCGTGGGATCGATCGACCCGGTCACCAGCGTCACCGGCTTCGTCCGGCTGGTCCAGGTGTTCGTGCTGGTGCCCGCCGCGGTGCTCTGCTCGCTGCGCGACCGCACCGACCAGCGCCTGGTCCTCGGCTCCTTCGTCCTCGCGGCGCTGATCCAGGGCGTGGTCGGCGCGAAGCAGTACCTCACCCACACCGGCGCCTCCTACACCGGCCAGCCGATCCGGGCCGTCGGCACCTTCGGCGCGCTGGACGTCATGGCGATGTCCACGGTGGTCGGCTTCGGGCTGCTCGCCGCCCTCGCGCTGGCGCTGGGCGAGCGCGGGCCCGGCGGCGACGCCCGGCTGCGGCGCTCGATGTTCGCCACCGCCGCGTTCCTCGTCTTCCCGCTCGCCGTCTCGTTCAGCCGCGGCAGCTGGATCGCCACCGGCGCCGCCGCCACCGTGCTGCTGCTGCGCGCCGACGCCCGGCTCGCCGTGCGCAGCGCCGTCCTCGGCCTGGCCGCCGCGGTCGTCCTGGTCGGCGGCCTCGGCCTCGGCGGCTCCGGAGTCACCAAGCGGCTCAGCTCGATCGGCTCCGTCTCCGCCGCGCCCGACCAGTCCGTCTCCGACCGCTACGACCTGTGGGCCACCGCCGGGCGGATCTGGCAGGACCACCCCGTCCACGGCGCCGGGCCCAAGGCCTTCCAGCAACTGCGCGACAGCCACGCCCCGTTGCGGCTGTCCTCCGGCAGCGACGCCGCCGACCCCACCATCGGCTTCCAGCGCGAACCGCTGCTCTCCCCGCACAACATGTACCTGCTGGCCCTCAGCGAGCAGGGCCTGATCGGCATCACCGCCTACGTCGCGCTCTTCCTCGGCCTCCTGCTCGGCTGCCTGCGCCGCTCCCGCGGCGTCGGCCTGGCGGCGCTCGCCCTGCTCACCTGGGTGCTGGTGGACTACCTGTACGCCGACATCGGCGGCACCACCACCGTGCTGACCTCCGTCGTCCTCGGCCTCGCCGCCCGCGCCGCCGCACACCGCCCCGAGCCGCAGGGGCGCGGCGCCGACGGGGAGGCGGTGCGGTGACCACCGACCGGCCGGCCGCCCTGGCCTCCACCCTCCCGGCCCCGCGCAGCGCGCCCGGCGAGCGCCCGGCCCCCGCGCCCGGCCCGGCGCCCCGGCGCGGCTTCCTCGCCAGGGCCTTCGGGATCACCGCCCTGCTCAGCGCCGCCGGCTCCGGCCTCGGCCTGCTGCGCGACCTCCTGCTGGCCCGCTACTTCGGCGCCAACCAGGGCACCGACGCCTTCCTGGTCGCCTGGACCGTCCCCGAGACCGCCGCGCCGCTGCTGATCGAGGACGCCATGTCCTTCCTCATGGTGCCCGCCTTCGCCCTCGCCCTGGTGCTGCGCGAGGAGGACCCGGACGCTCCGGACCCGGTCCGCCAGCTGGTCCGCGCCACCCTGCCCTGGCTGCTGCTCGCGCTCAGTGGTCTCGCCCTGGCCACCGCTCTCGGCGCCCCGCAGCTGGTCGAGCTGCTCGCTCCCGGCCTGCCCGACCCCGGCCTCGCCGTCACCTGCACCCGGATCACCGCGATCACCGTGCTGCCCTTCGGCGTGGCCGGCTACCTGGCCGCCGCGCTGCGCGCCCACCACCGCTTCACCGCCCCGGCCGGCATCTACGTCGTCTACAACCTCGGCATCCTGGCCGTGCTGCTCGGCTTCCACGCCTCGCTCGGCGTGCGCTCCGCCGCTCTCGGTGTCGCGGCCGGCAGCCTGCTGATGGCCGGCCTGCTGGTCGGCCCGTTCCTGCGCCGGCTGCGCCAGGGCCAGCCCGGCACCGGCCGCGCCCGCCGCCCGGGCAGGGCGCTGGTGCTGATGCCGCTCGCCCTGCTGCCGGTGGGCGCCTTCACCCTGACCCGGCAGTCGCAGGTCTTCGTCGAGCGCTACCTCGGCTCGGCGCTGCCGCCCGGCACCATCTCGCACCTCAACTACGCCGCCAAGGTCTCCCAACTCGCCATGACGGCGGGCATCCTGATCTGCACCGTCACCTTCCCGCTGGTCGCCAGGGCACTCGCCGCCGGGGACCTCACCGCCGCCCGCGACCGGGTGGAGAAGGACCTCGGCCAGGCCGCGGCCGTCGTCCTGCTCGGCACCGCCTTCCTGATGGCCTGCGCCCCCTCCGTCGTCTCGCTGCTGTTCGAGCGCGGCGCCTTCGGTCCCCGCGACACCGCCGCCACCGCCGACGTCATCCGGGTCTACAGCTTCGGCCTGCCCGCCCAGGCGCTGATCGGCGTGATGATCCGGCCGTACTTCTCGCTGCGCCCGGTGGTCCGCCGGGCCGGCGACCCCGGCACCGAGGACGGCCGCCGCCGGCTGCTGGACTGGTACCCGGCTGCCGCGATGGTGCTCGGCCTCGGCGTCACCGTCGCCACCGGTCTGCTCGCCACGCCCGGCTTCGGTGCCCTGGGACTCGCCGCCGGCAACGCGGCCGGCATCACCACCACCGCCGTGCTGCTGCTGCACGGCCTGGTGCTGCGCGGCATCCCGCTGCGGCTGCGCCGGGTGCTCGGCGGCCACGGCCGCCTGGTCGCCGCCGCCGCCGGCGCCACCGTGCTCGGCACCGCCGTCGCCGGACTGGCCGCCGACCCCCTGCTCTCGACCCTCCTCGGGGGCCTCACCGTGGCGCTGACCTTCGCGGCCCTCGGCACCGGACTCGGTGCCCGTGAGGTGCGCGGCCCGGTCCTCGCCGCCGCCCGGGCCCTGAACCCGCCAACCCTCGCCGAAGAAGGGAAGCGTCCCCATGGACAATGAACGGGGAACCGTCCGTTCGGCCCAGGCGGGCGTCAGCAACGCCCCGCCGCACCGGGCGCGACTGCCCAGGAGTCGTCACCTGCTCGGTGAACCGCCGATCCCCGGCTCCGCCTCGCCGTGGATCCTGATGTACCACTCGGTGGCGGTCGAGAAGGAGGACCCGTACCGGCTCACCGTCAGCCCCGAGCGGTTCGCCGAACAGATCGCCTGGCTGCACCGGCGCGGTCGGCGGGGCGTCTCGGTCCGCGAGCTGATGCGGGCCCGCGCCCAGGGCCGGGACGACAAACTGGTCGGCCTCACCTTCGACGACGGCTACGCGGACTTCGCCCGCCACGCCGTACCGATCCTCCAGGCCTACGGCTTCACCGCCACCGCGTACGTGGTCGCCGACCTGCTCGGCCGCGCCAACGACTGGGACACCGAGGGCCCGCGCAAGCAGCTGCTCACCGTCCCGGAGGTCACCGAACTCGCCGCCGCCGGCTGGGAGATCGGCTCGCACGGCCTCGGCCACCAGGCGCTGACCGGCCTGCCGGCCGACGCCCTCGCGAGGCAGGCCCGGGAGAGCCGGCGTCTGCTGGAGGAGGTCGTCGGCGGCCCGGTCACCGGCTTCTGCTACCCGTACGGCGCCGTCGACCTGCCCGCCGCCCTGGCCGTCCGCGACGCCGGGTACGACTACGCCTGCGCCATCGCGCACTCCCCGCTCACCGGCCGGTTCGCCCTGCCGCGCTGCTACGTCGGCGACCGCGACGGGGCCTGGCGGCTGCGCGCCAAGAAGGGCCGGCACCGGTTGCGCGACGCCGTCACCGAGCTGCGCCGGGCGCGCGGCGAGGGGGAGAGGACGGAGCGCCGGCCATGAGGGTGCTGCACATCGTCACCGGGCTCGCCTCCGGCGGTGCGGAACGCCAACTCCACCTGCTGCTGCGGCACTTGCCCGCACACCAGCAGTGCGAGGTGCTCGCCCTGACCAACCCCGGCGCGGTCGCCGCCGCCCTGCGCGCCGACGGCGTGACCGTCCACCACCTCGGCATGCGCGGCAACCGGGACCTCGGCGCGCTGCCCCGGCTGGTCCGGCTGGTCCGGGCCGGGCGCTACGACCTGGTGCACACCCACCTCTACCGGGCGCAGCTGTACGGCCGGCTGGCCGCGCGGCTGGCCGGGGTGCGCGCGGTGGTCTCCACCGAGCACTCGCTGCACGCCGGGGTGATCGAGGGCCGCCCGGTCACCCGGGGCGTCAAGGGCCTCTACCTGGCGGCCGAACGGCTCGGCAGCACCACCGTCGCGGTCTCCCGGCAGGTCGCCCAGACGCTGCGCTCCTGGGGAGTGCCGCCGACCCGGATCGAGCTGATCCCCAACGGCATCGACACCGGCCGCTACCGCCTCCCGCCCGTCGACCGGGCCGTCACGCGCCGTCGGCTGCGGGCCGAACTCGGCCTGCCGGAGGGGAGCTGGGTGGTCGGCGGGGTGGGCAGGCTGGTCCCCGGCAAGCGCTTCGAGGTGCTGGTCGAGGCGCTCGCCGAACTCGACCCGGCCACCCGGCTGGTGCTGGTCGGTGAGGGCCCGGAGCGCACTGCGCTGGAACGCCGGGCCGCCGAACTCGGCGTCCGGGAGCGGCTGGTGCTCACCGGCGAGCGCGACGACGTGCCGGAGCTGCTGGCCGTCCTGGACGTGCTGGCCGCGCCCTCCACCGCGGAGACCTTCGGCCTCGGCGTCCTGGAGGGCCTCGCGGCCGGGCTGCCGGTGCGGCACAGCGCCTGCCCGGCGCTCGACGAACTGCCGCCCAGCGCAGCCCCGCAGGCCCGCCGGATCCCGTCCGAGCCCGCCGCCTACGTCGCCGCGCTGCGCGACCTGCGGCACCTCGACGACCACACCCCCGACCCGCTGCCGAACCCGCCGGCCGTCGGCCACTACGACATCGCCCGGGTCGCCGCCGACCTGGGCGCCCTCTACGACCGGCTGGCCCGCGCCTGACCGCCCGCCACCGCCGGAACCGCCGTCCCATTCCCAAGGAGCCACACCCATGACCACACCGCGCCGAAGCGCCCGCCGCCTGGTCCGCCGCTGGTGGCCGGTGGCGCTCGCGGTTCCGCTGGGCGCCGCGGCCGGCGCCGGGTACGCCGTCGTCTCGCCCCCCTCGTACGCCACCAACGCCTACGTGCTCGTGGTCCCGCAGAACCCGGGGGAGGCCGCGACCGCGACCAACTTCGCCCAGGCGTACGGGCGGCTGGCGGGCCAGCCGCAGGTGCTCGCGGTGGCGGCCGCCGAGACCGGCCACACCCGGGCCGAGCTGGAGGAGCTGGTGCACGGGACGACGTCCCCGGACGCGCCGATGATCGAGATCACCGGCACCGGGACGCGTGCCCAGGAGGCCGCCCGGACCGCCGACGCGGTGGCCCGCTCGCTGGTCTCCTTCGCCAACACCAGCAGCAAGGACACCAACGTCCGGCTGGTGACGCTGGCCCCGGCCGCCGCACCGGACAAGCCGACCACGCCCTCCGGAAAGCTGGACGTCGCGGTCGGCGGCGCGGCCGGGCTGCTGCTGGGCGCCCTGGTGATGATGACCCGCCGTCGGGACGGGGCCGGGGCGCCGGACACCGCCGAGGGCGCCGGGCCGGCCGAGGCCCCGCCGCCGCCGCGCCCGCGCACCGGGGAGCAGCCGGTCGAGGCCGTCCCGGGCACCGAGGCCGACGCCGAGACCGCAGGCGCGAAGGCCGACGCCGCGAAGGCGGATGCGAAGACCGGCGGGACGACCGCGGCCGCCGAGGCCGGGCCGGAAGCGGCCCCGGAGCCCACAGCCGGGCAACCGGCCCGGGAACCGGCCCCGAAGAAGACGGCCGCGAAGAGGACGGCCGCCAAGGAGAAGACCCCGGCCGGGAGCGCCCGATGAGCACCGAGATCCGCAGACCCGGTCTGCCGGCCCAGTCGGCGGCGCCGTCCTGGACCACCGAGCTGCGCTGCGAGGACGACGCCCTGGACACCCTCGCCGAGGAGTGGGACGACCTGGCCGCCCGCTGCCGGACCGCCACCTTCTTCCAGGCGGCCGCCTGGCAGCGCTCCTGGTGGCGCCACTACGGCCGCCCGGGCGCCCTGGTCGTGGTGCTGGTCCGCCGGGACGGCCGACTCGTCGGTGCGGGTGCCTTCCGGCGCCGCGGCGGCCCGTTCGGCGGCCTGACCGGCCTCGGCGCCGGGCTGGTCGACTACACCGACGTCCTGCTCGACGACGACTGCGCCGACCGGGCCGCCGCCGAGTTCGCCGCCGCCCTCCCGCTGACCCGCCCCTGGCACTGGCTGGAGCTTCGCGAGGTGCACCCCGAGGCGGCGGTGCAGCGGGTGTACGCGCACTGGCGCGGCGAGCGCCGCCGCTTCGACGACTCGCTCTGCCAGTACCTGCCGGCCGTCCCGATGGAGCGGCTGCTCAAGCGGGTGCCCGGCAAGACCGCCCAGCGCAGCCGGGTGAAGCTGCGCAAGATCGCCGAGGCCGGGGTGCAGGTCAGCTCGACGCCGCCGGCCGAGGTGCCGGAGGCGGTGGAGGGGCTGCTGCGGCTGCACTTCCTGCAGTGGCAGGAGCGCGGCGTCACCCCGGAGCACCGCACCGAGCGGTTCGCCCGGCACCTGACCGAGTCCACCACCGGCCTGGTCGCCACCGGCAGGGCAGCCGTCCACCGGTTCCACCTGGACGGCCAGCTGGTCGCGGTGAACCTGCTGCTGCTCTGCCCCTCCTTCGGCGGGCTGTACATGTACGGGGCGCACCCGGTGCTGCGCGAGCGGCTGGACATCGCCGGGCTGCTGTTCAGCGCGGCGCTCGACGAGACGGTCGGCGCCGGCATCCCGCTGCTCGGCCTGCTGCGCGGCCAGGAGCCCTACAAGCAGCGCTGGCGCCCGGACCCGCTGCCCAACCAGCGGCTGCTGCTGGGCCCGTCAGGGGTGGCGCCGGCGGCCGTCGCCCGGGCGGCGGCGGTGCGCGCCCGGGCAGCGGCGGCGCACCAGCTGAGCACCCGCTTCCCCAGGCTCAAGGAGGCGCTGCTGGCCCGCCGCGGCTGACCGCTCAGCGCCGGGCGGGCGTGGAAGGCGCTGACGGGCTCGCGGTCGGGCCCGGTGTCGGCTTCGGCGTCGCCGCAACGCTCGGTGTCGCCGCAACGCTCGGTGTCGCTGCGGCGCTCGACGGGACGCCCGTGCTCGACGGGGCGGGGACGCCCGGCGTGGCGGGCGCGGTCGGCACCGCGGGAGCAGTGGGCGCCGGGGTCGAAGGGGGCGCCGTCGGCACCATGGCCGGCGCCCCCTTCGACCCGGACATCAGCTGCTTGAACCGCGCCGCCGAGCGCGGATTGCCGGAGCACTGGAAGAAGCCGTGCGGGCAGTAGTCGGTGACGGTCTGGTAGGCGGTGTCATGGGTGCGGATCCAGTCGACCATCCGCTGGACGAACTCGGGGTTGTCGCCGTTGCGGAACAGCCCCCACTCCGGGTACGAGACCGGCTTGCCGCGCTTGGCGGCGAACTCCACCTGGTCCTGCAGGCCGTACGGCTCGCGTACGTAGTCGTCGAAGGTGGCCCCGGCGGGCTGGTCGTAGCTGTCCATGCCGATGACGTCGACCACGTCGTCGCCGGGGTAGCACTTGGTCCACGGGATGGCGTCCAGGCCCCGGTTGGGCGCGAAGTCGAAGCGGAAGCGCTGCCCGGGCACCGAGCGCATCACCCCGACGATCCGCCGCCAGTACGCCTTCCACGCGGAGGGGTCGGGCTTGCAGCGGTGGGTGTAGGTGGTGCCGTTCATCTCCCAGCCGAGGGTGAGCACGGTGTCCGAGCCGCCCAGCGCGACCAGCCGCCGGGCGAGCTTGAGGAAGTGCCCGTCGAAGTCCCCGCGGACACCCTGGGCGAGCAGCCTGGCCACCTCGCCGTCCGACACGTGCGCCTCGTTGGGCACCAGCATCGGCACGCCGAGCACGAGCAGCCGGGACGGGTCGGCCAGCCGCCACTGCGACCACAAGCCGAGCACCACCGGCTCGCCCTCGATGTCGGCCCAGCCGTTGCCGGCCAGGTAGGTGTGGCCGACCTGCATGTTCGCGCCGCCCAGCCACTGCGCGTACCGGCCGATCTGCGGGATGTAGTTGTCCCAGGAGCCGACGAAGGCACCGAACGGCGGCTCGTGCCTCGGCCGCTGGACCGGCGGGCGGGGGGCGGCGCCGCGCGGCTCGAAGGCGTCGGAGGAGAGGGAGTGCCGTTCGGTCCGGCTGAGCGGCGACCCGGCCGGGACGCTGGCCGTGGCCATCAGCAGCAGGGCGGCGGCGGCCAGCGTCAGGCGGCCGATTCGCATGGTCTCTCCTCCGGACGTCGCGTGGGAGGGGCGCCCGGTCACGGCGTGGACGGACCGTGGCGCCCCGCTCGCCGACAGTAGGCCCGCGGGAGGACGGAAAAGTCGAATGTCACCCTAAAGTGGGCGATATTCGAACGCCGTCTGCCGCAACGGTCCGCGACCGGCCGCCGTGTATCAGATCTGTAACGGTCCGGCCGGGCCCCCGCGGGCCGCGCCGGACCGCGCCGCGGAGCGGCCGGGGCGCCGACGACGCAGGTGGGCGGGTGGACGTACGGGCGGGGCGCGCGCGGCCGGGCACGCGGTCGGTCGTACGGCCGGAACCCGGAACCGGGCTGACTCGCCCGCCCGGCGAAAGGTACGCTCCGGCCGTGTCCCGGAAGCCGCTGCGTGTACTGACCCCCCGCTCGATCCTGCCTGCCCTGGCGGTGATGCTGGTCCTTGCGGCCGGTGCGGCGGCCCACGCGAACAAGCCGGTGCCGTTCGGCGACCGGGTGGCCGGTCCGGGCGCGGAGGCGACGCCGGTGAACTCGGAGTCGCTCAGCGCGGCCGACCTGGACCTGCGGGTGGGGCCCGGCCTGGAGGCCTTCCACAAGCAGACCGGCGAGCAGGCCTGGTCCTACCGCCGTGAGGGCGCCGAGGCGCTCTACCTGGCGATGGCCGGGGACAACGCGATCGTGGTCTGGGACGACGGCATCGTCACCTCGGTGCGCCCGGGCGACCACGAGGTGCGCTGGCACCGCGCGGTGCCGGGCCTGGCCGACTGGCTGCGCGGCGACGGCGAGCCCGGCGCCGACAAGCGGACCGACGCCCAGCGCAAGCAGCTCGCCAAGCAGCGGGCCGCCGGCGCGCTGCACACCGTCCAGCGGGACGGCTCGCCCTGGCTCGCCCTGGTGACGCCGAACCTGACGATGGGCCTGCGCGACGCCGACGGCGACCTGCGCTACAACGACAAGCCGGCCAACGGCTGCGCCTACGACCCGCTGCGCGCCGTGCACACCGACTACGCCGTGCTCATCCCGCGCACCTGCACCAACAGCAGCGGGCAGGCCGTCGCCGGCGGCATCACCGGTTACCGGCTGGACAGCAACGGCTGGTCGATGAGCACCGGCCCGGCCGCGACGATCAAGGCACTGGACCGCAGCCGGGTGGAGATCACCGACGGCCCGATCGTGCCGCCGAAGATCTTCGACACCAAGGTGGCCGCACCCGAGACGGCCTGCGGCGCCCTCGACGCGCCCTTCGCCGCCGTCCGGCCGCAGGGCGGCTGCGTCGACCCGTCGGCGGCCCCGACCGCGGACGCCCCGGCGCCCCCCGCGACCCCGACCGACACCGCGCCCCCGGCCGCGACCGACACCGCGCCCCCGACTGCGACCGGCACCCCGGCTCCGGCCGACACCCCGGCCGCGACCGACGCCCCCGCCGGATCCGACGGCACGGCGCCCTCGGCGCCGGCGGGCGACCAGTCGGACGCGCAGCAGCCGTAACCGACGGGCCGTCGGGGCCGGCGGGTACCCCGGGACGGTAATCCCCCCGGGGTGTTTCACGGCGCCCGGTAGACTTGCCGCCATGGCTATCTTCTCCGGGCAATAGCGGGCAGCGGCGCCCCGTGTGCTGCGCCGACCGTCGATGAAGCCCCTTTCCGCTCGCCCGGCCCCGGCCCCCCGCCCGGCCGCCCGCCCACGTCCCAGGAGTAGTTCCCAGCCATGATTTCCGCCAACGCCCTTGAGCTGCGCGCCGGTGCCCGGATCCTGATCGAGTCCGCGAGCTTCAAGGTCGCCGCCGGCGACCGGATCGGCCTGGTCGGGCGCAACGGCGCCGGCAAGACCACGCTCACCAAGGTGCTGGCCGGCGAGGGCCTTCCCGCCGCCGGGGCCGTCACCCGTTCGGGCGAGGTCGGCTACCTCCCGCAGGACCCGCGCACCGGCGACCTGGACGTCCTCGCCAAGGACCGCATCCTCTCCGCCCGCGGCCTCGACACCGTGCTGAAGAAGATGCGCGAGAACGAGGACCGGATGGCGAACGGCAAGGGCTCCACCCGCGACAACGCGATGAAGAAGTACGCCCGGCTGGAGACCGAGTTCCTCACCAAGGGCGGGTACGCCGCCGAGGCCGAGGCCGCCACCATCGCCGCCGCGCTCGGCCTGCCGGACCGCATCCTCGCCCAGCCGCTGCACACCCTCTCCGGTGGTCAGCGCCGCCGTGTCGAGCTGGCCCGGATCCTCTTCTCGGACTCCGACGTGCTGCTCCTCGACGAGCCCACCAACCACCTGGACGCGGACTCGATCGTCTGGCTGCGGGACTTCCTGAAGACGTACAAGGGCGGCTTCATCGTCATCTCGCACGACGTCGACCTGGTCGAGACGGTCGTCAACAAGGTCTTCTACCTGGACGCCAACCGCTCCTGCATCGACGTCTACAACATGGGCTGGAAGCAGTACCAGCAGCAGCGCGAGGACGACGAGAAGCGTCGCAAGCGCGAGCGGGCCAACGCCGAGAAGAAGGCCGCGACCCTGAACGCGCAGGCCGACAAGATGCGCGCCAAGGCCACCAAGACGGTGGCCGCGCAGAACATGGCCCGCCGCGCCGACAAGCTGCTCTCCGGTCTGGAGCAGGTCCGGATGAACGACAAGGTCGCCAAGCTGCGCTTCCCGGAGCCGGCTCCCTGCGGCAAGACCCCGCTGACCGCCAGCGGCCTGTCCAAGTCCTACGGCTCGCTGGAGATCTTCACCGACGTCGACCTCGCGATCGACCGCGGCTCCCGGGTCGTCGTCCTGGGCTTCAACGGTGCCGGCAAGACCACCCTGCTGCGGATGCTGGCCGGGGTCGAGCAGCCGGACACCGGCGAGGTGATCCCGGGCCACGGCCTGAAGATCGGCTACTACGCCCAGGAGCACGAGACCCTGGACCCGGAGCGCACCGTCCTGGAGAACATGCGCTCGGCCGCGCCGGACACCGACCTGGTGCAGATCCGCAAGATCCTCGGCTCCTTCCTGTTCTCCGGCGACGACGTCGACAAGCCCGCCGGGGTGCTCTCCGGCGGTGAGAAGACCCGCCTGGCGCTGGCCACCCTGGTGGTCTCCTCCGCCAACGTGCTGCTGCTCGACGAGCCCACCAACAACCTCGACCCGGCCAGCCGGGAGGAGATCCTGGGCGCCCTGCGCGAGTTCTCCGGCGCGGTCGTACTGGTCACCCACGACGAGGGCGCGGTCGAGGCGCTCGACCCGGAGCGGATCATCCTGCTGCCGGACGGCGTGGAGGACCTCTGGAACCCGTCCTACGCCGATCTGGTCTCGCTGGCCTGACCGGAAGTAGACGCGGCATCCGCTTTTCGGACCAGAAAAACTAGTCCTTACGGCGTGTCCGGGAATGAAGTAGACCCGGATTCCGTTTAAGGACTTCCCGTCGGCCCGCCACTCGATCGTGGTCGGGCCGACGCTGCTGATCAGCCCTTTCGCGGCGAACGGCGGCACCCGCCCGGGGGCGTGCACTCTGCGTGAGCGCCCTGGTGCGCTCGGATCACCACCGGAGGACCACGCATTTCCGACATCGACCTTGTCGAATGGGTGGCCAGGACGCGGTGGATGGGTGATCATGGGAATCTGACCGAGCAACGCTACGAGGAGGCACGGGTGGCCGAGACTCTGAAAAAGGGCAGCCGGGTGACCGGTGCCGCGCGTGAGAAGCTCGCGGCCGATCTCAAGAAGAAGTACGACTCCGGGGCGAGCATTCGCGCTCTCGCGGAGGAGACCGGTCGTTCGTACGGCTTCGTGCACCGGATGCTGAGCGAGTCCGGAGTGATCCTCCGGGGCCGCGGCGGTGCCACGCGGGGCAAGAACAAGGCGACTGCCGGGGCCGGTTCCTGACGGTTCGTCAGCTATTGGCTGGATGACGCGGCGGCAGGGCGCCGACCGAGGAGACGACGGCTGGCCGACAGCCGGGTGTCCGCCCTCGGGTCGTGTGGACCGGCCGCCGATCGTCATGTCCGGGGTGTCGTCCGCCCCCGGCTCTCCCCTCCGCCCGAGCCCGTCGATCTTTCCGGGCCGGGCCCCTGCCCCTGCGCGTCCAGTTTTGTTACTCTCCGGTAGCCACATCCCCCGCCACCGGAGGTCCCCGCATGACCGCCCCCGCCACCGACCCGCAGGCCCCGAGCTGGGAGCGGGACGGCGTCCGCCTGGAGATCGAAGGCGAACTCGCCGTCGTCACCCTCTGTCAGCCCAAGCGGCGCAACGCCCAGTCGCCCGCGCTCTGGCGCGCCCTCACCGACGCGGGCCGTGACCTGCCCGGCAGCGTCCGGGTCGTCCTGCTGCGCGCCGAAGGCGTCTCCTTCTCGGCCGGGCTGGACCGGGCCATGTTCACCGCCGAGGGCATCCCCGGCGAGCCCACCTTCCTGCAGCTCGCCGCGGCGGGCGACAAGGAGCTGGACGACACCATCGCCTCCTACCAGGAGGCCTTCACCTGGTGGCGCCGCCCGGACCTGATCTCCATCGCCGTCGTCCAGGGGCACGCCGTCGGCGCGGGCTTCCAGCTCGCGCTCGGCTGTGACCTGCGGGTGGTCGCGGACGACGTCCAGTTCGCGATGAAGGAGACCTCGCTCGGCCTCGTCCCCGATCTGGCCGGCACCAAGCCGCTCACCGAACTCGTCGGCTACGCCCGCGCGCTGGAGATCTGCGCGACCGGCCGCTGGGTCGGCGCCGAGGAGGCGGCCGCGATCGGGCTGGCCAACCTGGCCGTGCCGGGCGCCGAGCTGGACGCTGCCGCCCGTGACCTCGCGGCGGCCCTGCTGGCCGCTCCGCGCGGCGCGGTGATCGAGACCAAGGCGCTGCTGCAGGGGGCCGCCGGGCGCTCCTTCGAGGAGCAGCGTTCGGCCGAACGGGTGGCGCAGGCCCGTCGGCTGCGGGAGCTCGCCGGGATCGGCGACTGACCTCGCGCCCTTCGGCCTCGCGCGTCGATCGAAGGCCCGACCTCGGGGGATGCCCCGGGTCGGGCCTTCGGCGTTTCCCGGGGCGCGTCACGGGGGCCGGGTGGGCGCCGGCCGGGTGTCGTTCGGCGGGCGCGGAACGTGGCGAAATGCCAGAGTTGGGGAGGTTTGCGATATAGCTGGAGCCGTACGACGGGAGATGTGCCCATGCCTGACACTCCGACGCCCGCGACCCTGCACAAGAACGCCGGTGGCGCTCCGACCCCCGGCCCGCCGCCGGGCGCCTCCGGCGCTGCCAAACCGGTCGAGGAGCGCGGTCGTACGGCGCTGGCCGTCGGCGTGGTGGAGAAGATCGCGGGGATGGCCGCCCGGGAGGTCTCCGGGATCCATGCGCTGGGCTCCGGGCTCGCCCGGACGTTCGGCGCGATGCGGGACCGGGTGCCCGGTGGCAAGTCGAGCGTCGGGCGGGGCATCAAGGCCGAGGTCGGCGAGAAGCAGACCGCCATCGACATCGCGCTGGTGGTCGAGTACGGCGTGGTCATCCCCGAACTCGCCCGCCAGGTGCGGGAGAACATCATCGCCGCGGTCGAGCGGATGACCGGCCTGGAGGTCGTCGAGGTCAACATCGCGGTCAACGACGTCCACCTCCCGGACGAACCGGAGTTCGAGGAGGAAGAGGAGCCGGTGGTGGCGCCGGGGCAGCGGGCCAAGCTCAAGTAGCGGACGGCGCCGACGGCGCACGACGCAGCGAGGAACGAGGGAGTAGCGGATGAACCTGGCCATCGTCGGCCTGGTGGTGGGCATGGCCCTCGGCTTCGCCGGGTACTTCGGGGGGTTCGCGGCGTTCCTGCTGGTGGCCGCGCTCGGACTGGTCGGCTTCGTGGGCGGGCGCCTGCTGGAGGGCGACATCGAGCTGGGTGAACTCGGGGACCTGTTCCGCGGCCGCGACCGGCGCCGTTGATGGCGGCCTCTGCCTCCCGCCCGGTCCCGGCGTCGGGGCGGCGGGGGCGGCTGCGGGTCGCAGACCGGGTCTACGCCCGGATCGCGGCCCGAGCGGCGCGGGAGGTGCTGGTCGCGGCCTGGCCCGCCGGGCGGGTGAAGGGGGCGCCGCCGCATGTCTCGGTGGCGGTGCCCGGGAGCACGGTGACGGTCCGGGTCGAGGTCGAGCTGCCCTTCCCGGCGGACATCGCCGGGCTGGCGAGGGCGATGCGGGAGGCCATCGCCGAGCGGGTGCTGGGGCTGACCGGGACCAGGGTGTCGGACGTGGTGGTCGTGGTCGAGAAGCTGGTGGGAGCGTCGTGAGCGACGTGAACGATGTGCCTGCGGGCGACGTGGACGCGGAGGCCGTCGAGGGGGCGGCCGAAGGGGCGGGGAAGGTACACAGGCTGCGGGCGCCGCGGACGGTGGCGGCGACGATGGTGGCAACCGTCGTGCTGGTGGTCGCGGGGGCGCTGCTGTACGACGTGATCGCCGTACGGGCCGGACAGCCGGCCCGGGCGTGGCGGGCGCAGCTCGCGGACGAGCTGGCGACTCGGCACCTGGACGACACCTGGGTGCTGGTGGGGGCCGGGGTGACCGCGCTGCTGGGCGGGTGGCTGCTGTGGCTGGCGATCGCGCCCGGGCTGGGGCGGTGGCTGGTGCTGCGGCCGTACGGGGGCACCGCGGCGGCCGTCGAGCGGGCCGGGATCGGGCACCTGCTGACGGACCGGGCGGCGGGGCTGGCCGGGATCGACCGCCTGAGGATCAAGGTCGGGCGGCGCAGGGTTCGGGTCTCGCTGGTCGGCCCGGCCGACCCGGCTTCGGCGCAGCGGCAGTTGCGGGACGAGCTGGACCGGGTGGGGTTGGCCCGGCCGTTGCGGTTGGACGTGCGGACGGCCGGTCGGCGCACGGCGGGCGGTGACGCGGGGGCGGGCCCGGAGGCCGAGGTGGGGACCGAGGCAGAGGCGGGGACGGAGGCAAAGGCCGAGGCGGGGGCGGGGACGGAGACGGAATCAGGGACAGCGGCCGGGCCGGGAACGGGGGCGGCGCCGTGAGGCGAGTGGTCGTCAACCGGGTGCTGCTGGGGGCGGTCGGGGTGGTGCTGCTGGGCGTGGGGGTGCTGGTGCTGGCGGGCGGGTTCGACCTGTACCGGCGGCTGGGCGTGAGCCCGCCGCAGTGGTGGCCCTGGACGTCGCCGGACCAGCCGGTGGTGAGCGCGCGCACGCGCGGCCGGTGGGTGGACTCGACGTGGTGGTGGCCGACGGTGATCGGCGGGCTGGCCGTGCTGATGGCGGGGATGGCGTGGTGGCTGGTGGCGCAGCTGCGGCGCACCGGGCTGTCGAGCATCGCGGTGCCGACGCCGGGGGTGAGCGGGCTTCGGCTGCGGGTCGGCGCACGGGCGTTGGAGGAGGCGATGGAGACCGGGACGGCCGTGCTGCCCGAGGTCGAGCGGGCGGGGATCCGGCTGGTGCGGGCGCCGCGGCACCCGCGGTTGCGCGGTGCGGTGCGGTTGACGCCGGGTGGGGATCCGGCCGGCCTCGTGGCGCACTTCGAGGACGGGCCCCGGGCCGACGCGTGTCGCAGCCTGGGCCTGCCGGAGCTGCCCGCGGACCTGCGGATCCGGGTGTTGCAGGCGGCCCCCGCCGAGCCGCGGCACCGGCGGCCCCGGCGTCGACGGAGGCGGTCGAGGGTGGTGTAGGGGGTCAGAGGGTGCGCAGGGCGCCGCCGTCGACCGGGACCATCAGGCCGGTCAGGTAGGAGGCGGCGGGGGAGAGCAGGAAGGCGGCGACCTTGCCGAACTCCTCGGGGGTGCCGTAGCGGCCGAGCGGGATGCCGGCGCCGGCCGCGGCGCGGGCGGCCTGCGGGTCGTCGGTGAGGGCGTCGAGTTCGCGGACCCGGTCGGTGTCGATCCGGGCCGGCAGCAGGCCGACCACGCGGATGCCGCGGGGGCCGAGCTCGTCGGCGAGCGTCTTGGCGGCCATCGCGAGGCCCGGGCGCAGGCCGTTGGACACGCCCAGGCCGGGGATCGGCTGGCGGACCGAGCTGGAGAGCACGAAGCCGATCACACCGCCGTCGGACAGTTCGGCGGCGGCCGCGCGGGCGAGGCGGAGGGCGCCGAGGAAGACGGACTCGAAGGCGTCGCGCCAGGCCTCCTCGGGGGTGGTCTCGACCGGGCCGGCCTGGGGGCCGCCGACGCTGATCAGGATGCCGTCGAAACGGCCGAAGTGCTGCCGGGCCTCGGCGATGAGGCGCTCGGGTGTGTCGGGGGAGGCGTTGTCCGCGACCAGGCCCCGGGCGGTGCCGAGGGTGTCGAGTTCGGCCACGGCCTTGTCGACGGCCTGCCGGGTGCGGCCGCTGACCAGGACGCGGGCGCCGTCGGCGGCGAGTGCGCGGGCGGCGGCGAGGCCGAGGCCCCGGGTGGCGCCGGTGACGATGTAGGCCTTGTCTTCGAGTCCGAGATCCATGGGGGACATCTTGCCGGGTGGGGCGGGAGTCCGGTGGTGAGGGCTGGCGTTGACGTCCGGGGGAAGGTTTACGGTCGTCGCCGGAAGTACGGGAGGAGCGGGTTCGGCATGCGGATCGGGGAGTTGGCGGAGCGGGCGGGGACGACCACGCGGGCGCTGCGGTACTACGAACAGTTGGGCCTGTTGCCGGCCCGGCGGGCGGGCAACGGGTACCGGGCGTACGACGAGGGGGACCTGCGGCTGCTGCGGGAGATCCGGATGCTGCAGGACTTCGGGTTCGGGCTGGAGGAGACCCGGCCGTTCGTGGAGTGTCTGCGGGCGGGGCACCCGGAGGGGGACTCGTGTCCGGCCTCGCTGGAGGTGTACGAGCGCAAGCTCGCCGAGTTGGACGACTGCATCGCGCGGCTGCAGGACGCGCGGGCGCGGGTGGCCGGGCAGTTCGAGCGGGCGGTACGGGCGCGGGACGACCTCGCGGCTTCCGAGCAACCACCACTGTGTGAACTGGCGAAGGAGTAGGCGATGGTGGAGATCGTGGGTGTGCCGGCGGTGACGGACGAGACGTTCGCTGCGGAGGTGTTGGCGGCCGAGGGGCCGGTGCTGGTGGACTTCACGGCGGACTGGTGCCCGCCGTGCCGGATGATGGCCCCGGTGCTGGCGGACATCGCCCGGGAGGAGGCGCACCGGCTGCGGGTGGTGAGCGTCGACGTGGACCACAACCCGCGGACGCAGGCGGCGTACGGGGTGCTGTCGATGCCGACGTTGATGGTGTTCCGCGGCGGGCAGCCGGTGCGGTCGGTGGTGGGGGCGCGGGCGAAGGCGCGGCTGCTGCGGGAGCTGGAGGACGTGCTCCGGCCGTAGGTGCAGGGCCAGGCGCAGGCGTCGGCGCGGGCCCGGCCCTAGGCCGGGACGGGTTCGGCGGCGGTCTCGGGTTCGGCGGCCTGCTTGGCGCGGTCCTTGGCCTCGCGGCGGGCGAGGATCCAGACGCCGACCGGGATCATCGCCGTGAACAGCCACCACTGGATGGCGTAGGCCATGTGCGGGCCGATGTCCGAGTGGTTGGGCTCGGGGATCAGCTCGGGCTGGTCGGCCGGGGCCGGGGTGGTGGCGGCGAGCTCGAGGTAGCCGCCGAGGAGGGGGGTGCCGCTCTCCTTGGCCTGCTCGTCCGTGTTGATCAGGTTGAACTGGCGGTCGGGCAGGCCGCTGCGGTCCTTGATGCCGCTGGCGCCGTAGGTCTCCTCGGCGCGCAGGCGGCCGGTGAGGGAGACCTCGCCGGTGGGGGCGGCCGGGACGGGCGGGTACTGGGTGGCGCCGGTGCCGGAGGCGACCCAGCCGCGGTTGATCAGGACGGTGCCCTTGCCGTCGGAGAGCGTGAGCGGGGTCACGACGAAGTAGCCGATGGTGCCGTTGGAGTCGGTCCGCTTGCGGACCACGAACTCGTGCGCCACGTCGTACTGGCCGGTGGCGGTCACGGTGCGCCAGGTGAGGTCCTTGGGGACCGCGAAGCCCGGGGTCGGCGACAGGGTGTCGAAGGGGACCGGGGCGGCCGTGAGGGCCTTGCCGATCAGCTCGTTCCGGGCCACCCGCGCCTCGTGGCGGTGCAGCTGCCAGAAGCCCAGCTTGATCGTCGCGGGGATCAGCAGCAGCGCGATCAGCATGGTGATCAGCCACTGGCGGGTCAGCAGAAAACGGTACACATGGGAACGGTACGCCGACCTCACAACGGGCTCACGCACCGGGGTGCGGGGCGACCTCGCGCAGCAGTTGCAGGAAGGCGTCCTCGGTGACCACCGGGGTGCCGACCTCGCGGGCCTTGCGGGCCTTGCCGCTCCAGCTGTCCGGTTCGTTGGTGACCAGCAGGCTGGTGAGGCGGCTCACGGAGGTCGCGATGTGCAGGCCGGCCTCGACGGCGCGGTCCTCCAGGAGCTCGCGGTCGGTGGAGGTGTCGCCGGTGAAGGCCACCCGCATGCCCTGGACCAGCGGCTTGCCGTCCTGCCAGCGTCCCGGGTTGGGGTGCGGGCAGGGCGGGCGCTTCTTGGCCTGGCGGTAGTTCGCGCCGGTCCAGGAGGCGCGGCCGGGGGCGGCGGGCTCGTCCTCGCCCAGGTCGGTGACCGCGACGCAGTTCTGCAGCGGCAGCGGGACGCCGCCGAGGCGGGCGAGGTGCAGGCTGGGGCGGAAGGCCTCGGCGAGCACCCGGGCGTCGTCCAGGGCGTTGTGGGCCTGGCGCTGCCGGACGCCGAAGTGGGCGGCGAGCGAGGCCAGCTTGCCGTTGGGCAGCGGCAGGCGCAGGTCGCGGGAGAGGACCATGGTGCACAGCCGCTGCTCGACCGGGGCGTGCAGGCCGGCCCGGGAGAACTCGCGGGAGATCATGTTCCAGTCGAAGAGCGCGTTGTGCGCGACCAGCACCCGGCCGCGCAGCCGGTCGGCGAACTCCTCGGCGACCTGCGGGAAGGTCGGGGCGGTGGAGAGCAGCTCGGTGGTCAGGCCGTGGATCCAGACCGGGCCCGGGTCCCGCTCGGGGTTGACCAGGGTGTACCAGTGGTCGGTGACCTCGCCGTCCGGGTCCAGCTGGTAGACGCCCGCCGAGATGACGCGGTCCGTACGGCCGAGACCGGTGGTCTCGACGTCGACGACCGCGAAGCCCTCGGTGGGGGCGGCGGAGCGCTGTGCGGGGACCGGGGCGGTCCTCGGCGCGGGCTGGATCGGTTGCATGGTCCAACAGGATAAGGGGCGGGGCGCGGGGGTCCGGCCGGAATGTTCCGACCGACCGGCCGGAATAGAGTGGTCGACGGGGGTGTCGTACACCTGGTCGAGTTCGTTCCACCTAAGGACAGCGCATGCGTGCCACCGTGATCCACGGCCCCAACGACATCCGGATCGAGGACGTACCGGACCCGGTGATCCAGCACCCGACGGACGTGGTGCTCCGTGTGGTGAACGCCTGCATCTGCGGCAGCGACCTGTGGGCCTACCGCGGGGTGGCCCAGCGGGTGGCCGGGCAGCGGATCGGGCACGAGTTCCTGGGCGTGGTCGAGGAGGCCGGCGCCGAGGTGCGCGGCTTCGCCAAGGGCGACCTGGTGCTGGCGCCGTTCGTCTGGTCGGACGGGACGTGTGATTTCTGTCGCGAAGGACTGCACACCTCCTGCCCGCACGGCGGGTTCTGGGGGCAGGTCGGCTCGGACGGCGGCCAGGGCGAGGCGGTGCGGGTGCCGTTCGCGGACGGGACGCTGGTGAAGCTGCCGAAGGAGGCGGCCGGGGACGAGAAGCTGCTGCCGGGGCTGCTGGCGCTGTCGGACGTGATGTCGACCGGGCACCACGCGGCGGTCTCGGCGCGGGTGCGGCCGGGGGCGACGGTCGCGGTGGTCGGCGACGGGGCGGTGGGCCTGTGCGGCGTCCTGGCGGCGCACCGGCTGGGCGCGGGCCGGATCATCGCGCTGGGCCGGCACACGGCCCGGACCGAGCTGGCCCGCCGCTTCGGGGCGACGGACGTGGTGGCCGAGCGCGGGGACGCCGCGATCGAGGCGGTCAAGGAGCTGACCGGGGGTCAGGGCGCGCACGCGGTCCTGGAGGCGGTCGGCACCGAGGAGTCGATGCGGACGGCCATATCGATCGCCCGCGACGGCGGCGCGGTGGGCTACGTCGGGGTGCCGCACGGCGGCAGTGCGGGCGTGGACATCGGTCAGATGTTCGGCCGAAACGTGTCGCTGAACGGCGGCGTCGCCCCGGCCCGTGCGTACATCCCCGAGCTGCTGCCGGACGTGCTCTCCGGGGCCATCGAGCCGGGCCTGGTCTTCGACCGCACGGTCGACCTGGACGGCGTGCCGGACGGCTACCGGGCGATGGACGACCGCTCGGCGCTGAAGGTCCGGATCGCCTTCTGACGCATTGCCAAGAGGGGCGGCACCGCTGGTCGGTGCCGCCCCTTTCGCGTGGGACGGGGGTGGTCCGGAGGGGCGGCGGTGGTGGTTTTCGGCCATTCGGGTGGCGCGAGGGGGTGAACGCCTGGCTGATCGCGGTCAACTCCTTCCCGGTGCGGGCACGACGCTCCTAGCATTGCGCGGCGCGTCAGCGAAATGTGACGCCCCTCACGTTCGATCGTTCACCTGTGTGCCAGCTACGCCGAAGGAGTGAGGAGAAAGAGTGGATTCGCCGCCGATCACCACTGCCCCCACGGAAGTCCAACTCATCGACGACAGCGAGGAGTTCCGTACCCTGCGGCGCTCGTTCCGGAGCTTCGCCTTCCCGGTCACCATCGGCTTCGTGCTCTGGTACCTGCTCTACGTCCTGCTCTCCTGCTACGCCCCCGGCCTGATGCGCGCCAGGGTCGCCGGGCACGTCAACGTCGCCCTGGTGCTCGGGCTGCTGCAGTTCGCCACCACCTTCGCGATCGCCGCCTGGTACGCCCGCTACGCGGACCGGCGGATCGACCCGGCCGCCACCGCGATCCGCGAGGCGCACGGTGCCGTCGTCCACGCCCCCCGGGAGTCCGCCGAATGACATTGCTGTCCAGCTCCGCCACCGAGCACCGCGGCCTGACGATGACCCTCTTCGGGGCCTTCGTGATGGCCACCCTGGTCATCACCGTCTGGGCCGGGCGGCAGAACCGGAGCGCCTCCGACTTCTACGCCGGCGGTCGCGGCTTCACCGGCTTCCAGAACGGTCTGGCCATCTCCGGCGACTACATGTCCGCCGCCTCCTTCCTCGGCATCGCCGGGCTGATCGCGCTCAACGGCTACGACGGCTTCCTGTACTCGATCGGCTTCCTGGTCGCCTGGCTGGTCGCGCTGCTGCTGATCGCCGAACCGCTGCGCAACTCCGGCCGCTTCACCATGGCGGACGTCCTCGCGTTCCGGATGCGCCAGCGCCCGGTGCGCACCGCGGCCGGCGTGTCCACCATCGTGGTGTCGATCTTCTACCTGCTCGCCCAGATGGTCGGCGCGGGGGCGCTGGTCGCGCTGCTGCTGGGGGTCACCGGGGACGGTGCCAAGCGCTGGACCATCCTGGCGGTGGGCGCGCTGATGATCATCTACGTGGTGATAGGGGGGATGAAGGGCACCACCTGGGTGCAGATCGTCAAGGCGGTGCTGCTGATCGCCGGCGCCGCGCTGATGACGGTCCTGGTGCTCGCCAAGTACCACTTCAACCCCTCGGAACTGCTCGGCGCGGCGGCCTCCGCGAGCGGCAAGGGCTCGGCCTTCCTCGAACCCGGGCTGAAGTACGGGGCCAGCGACACCTCCAAGCTGGACTTCATCAGCCTCGGGATCGCCCTGGTGCTCGGCACCGCCGGCCTGCCGCACATCCTGGTCCGCTTCTACACCGTCCCCACCGCCAAGGCGGCCCGGAAGTCGGTCCTCTGGGCGATCGGCATCATCGGCGTCTTCTACCTGATGACCCTGGCGCTCGGCTTCGGCGCGGCGGCCCTGGTCGGCCGCAGCGGCATGGTGGCCGTCGAGGGCAAGACGCCGTCCGGGAACACCGCGGCGCCGCTGCTCGCCGAGCAGCTCGGCGGCGGGGTCGGGACCACCGGCGGGGCGGTCATGCTCGCGGTGATCTCGGCGGTCGCCTTCGCCACCATCCTCGCCGTGGTCGCCGGTCTCACCCTTGCCTCCTCGGCCTCCTTCGCGCACGATCTGTACGCCAACGTGATCCGGCGCGGGAAGGCGAGCGAGAAGGAGGAGGTGCTCTCGGCGAAGTGGGCCGCGGTGGTGATCGGCGCGATCTCCATCGTGCTCAGCCTCTACGCCGGCAAACTCAGCACCGCCGCGCTGGTCGCGCTCGCCTTCGCGGTGGCCGCCTCGGCGAACCTGCCGACCCTGCTGTACTCGCTGTTCTGGAAGCGCTTCACCACCGTCGGCGCGGTCAGCTCGGTCTACGCCGGCCTGATCTCCTCGGTGGTGCTGGTGGCGTTCTCCCCGGTGCTGTCCGGGAGCGAGAAATCGCTGTTCCCGCACGCCGACTTCCACTGGTTCCCCCTGGAGAACCCCGGCCTGGTCTCCATTCCGATCGGCTTCCTCGCGGGCTGGCTCGGCACCCTGCTGTCCACTGAACGACCCGACCCGGCGAAGTACGCTGAACTGGAGGTCCGCTCACTGACCGGACTGGGCGCCCATTGATCGTTCCGCGATGACTATGCTGGCCCGGCCCGCCGTGACGGTGGCCGGGCCGGCCGCATCTCGGGGAAGGACGCACGTGCTGCTCGACACCTTCGGACGACAGGCCGTGGACCTGCGGGTCTCCCTCACGGACCGGTGCAACCTGCGTTGCACCTACTGCATGCCGGAGGAGGGCCTGCAGTGGCTGGCCAAGCCCGACCTGCTGACCGACGAGGAGATCGTCCGGCTGGTCACGATCGCCGTGCGCGACCTGGGCGTCCGCGAGGTCCGCTTCACCGGCGGCGAGCCGCTGCTGCGCCCCGGGCTGGTTCCCGTCGTCGCCGCCTGCGCGGAGCTGGAGCCGCGGCCCGAGCTCTCGCTGACCACCAACGGCATCGGGCTGGCCCGCACCGCGACGGCGCTGCGCGAGGCCGGACTCGACCGGGTCAACGTCTCGCTGGACACCCTGGACCCGGAGGTGTTCCACACCCTCACCCGCCGCCGGCGCCACCAGGACGTGCTGGACGGGCTCGCCGCAGCCGAGGCCGCCGGGCTGGCTCCGGTGAAGCTGAACGCGGTGCTGATGCGCGGGGTCAACGACCACGAGGCGGGCGACCTGCTGGCCTGGTGCCTGGAGCGGGGCTACGAGCTGCGCTTCATCGAGCAGATGCCGCTGGACGCCCAGCACGGCTGGGACCGCACCTCGATGGTGACCGCGGAGGAGATCCTGGAGCTGCTCCGCGCCCGCTTCGCGCTCACCCCGGAGCCGTCCGACCGCCGGGGCGCGGCCCCCGCCGAACGCTGGCTGGTGGACGGCGGCCCGGGCCGGGTCGGCGTGATCGCCTCGGTCACCCGCCCGTTCTGCCGCGCCTGCGACCGCACCCGGCTGACGGCCGACGGCCAGGTGCGCAACTGCCTGTTCGCGACCGGGGAGACGGACCTGCGCACGGCGCTGCGCTCCGGCGCGGACGACGCCGAGCTGGCCGCGCTGTGGCGGGCGGCGATGTGGGGCAAGAAGGCCGGGGCCGGGATCGACGACCCGGAGTTCCTCCAGCCGGAGCGGCCGATGTCCGCGATCGGCGGCTAGGACCGGCCGAGCGGGCGCGGTGGGCGGCTTGAGGTCGGCCTGAGGTCGGCCCGGGGGCGGACGGCCTGCGGTCAGGCGGGGGTGCCGGGCTCCGGGGTCCAGTCGCCGAAGGCGACGACCTCCTTGAGGAAGCCGCGCACGCCGAGGAACTGGGACAGGTGCTCGCGGTGCTCGTCGCAGGCGAGCCAGGTCTTGCGGCGGTCCGGGGTGTGCAGCTTGGGGTTGTTCCACACCAGCACCCAGCCGGCGTCCGCCCGGCAGCCCTTGGCGGAGCAGATCGGCGTCTGCGGGGTGTCCATCGGGCCGTCCTCAGCGATAGGCGGGAAGTCTGCACCGCCAGTCTGTCACGCCCGGTCGGGACGACCGGATCCGGGCATGGCGACGCCGGGCAGCCACGGGGGGAGCTGCCCGGCGTCGGTCCGTCGCTCCGACGGGGGATGCGGAGCGCGTACGCAGTATGTCACGCCAAGACCCTCGGATGGGGAGGTCTTGCATGATTAATCTGAGCTTCTTTTGAGCTTTCGCCGAGCGGGGTGCGGGCGAAGCGGGGTGAAACGGACGGTCAGTTCACGTCCTGTGAAGGATCGGTGGCAGCGGCCTTTGCCTCTCCTCCACCGGCTGTCGCACCCGCCCCACCCGTCCCACCGGGGCCCAGCATCAGCGGGGTGTCCGAGGGGATGTCGAAGGTGCTCGGCAGGCCCGGGGCCCGCTCCCGGCCGGCGTTGGCTATCAGCACCGCGAAGTACGGCAGCAGCACGGCGCCGGCCAGTGCCACGAACGCCAGCCAGCGCTGGACGTCCCACAGCACCACCGCGAGCAGCACGCAGACGGTGCGGAGCAGCATCGAGACGACGTAGCGGCGCTGGCGCCCCCGGACGTCCTCGGTCAGGCTGCTGCGCGCCCCCGTGATCCGGAAGACCTGGCTGTCTTCGGCGCTCTTGCCCATGTGTCCTACCGCCCTCGTCACGCACCCGCGCGCCTGGCCGCGCGGCCTCCTCACGGTACGCCCGGGCGGTCGGGGCGACGAGACCGGGTGGGGCGGACCCACCCGGTCGGGTGCCCGATGGGCCTGTCCGGCGGAGCGGACGGGCCCATCGGGCGTGCGCGCTGTGGGTGTCCGTCGGGTGTGCGCGTCGGGGGCGCCGGGCTACGAGCGCCGGGAGAGGTACTGCGGCGGTACGGCGTCGGTGAGCCAGACGCCGTTCTCGCTGACCCGGAACTCGTGGCCGGCCGCCGTCATCGCGGCGGCGTTCACCGTCAGCACCACCGGGCGGCCGTGCCGGGCGCCGACCCTGGTCGCCGTCTCGGTGTCGGCCGAGAGGTGGACGTCCTGGCGGGCCATCGGACGCAGGCCCTCGCGGAAGATCGCCGCGAGGTGCCGGTCGGCGGTGCCGTGGTAGAGCACGTGGGGCGGCACGGCGGCGGCCAGACCGAGGTCGACCGCCACCGTGTGGCCCTGGTTCGCGCGGATCGAGAGACCGTCCGGCGAGTAGCCGAAGCGGCGCTTGTTGTTGGTGGTCACCACGTGGTCCAGCTCGACCCGGGTCAGCCGGTTGCCCTTGGCCGCCAGCGCGGCGAGCAGCACGTCGATCCGGACCCAGCCGGCCTCGTCCAGCGTGATGCCCACCCGGTCGGGGTCGTGCCGCAGGATGCGGGACAGCATCTTGCTCGTCTTGGCCAGCCGCTTCTCGTCCATCATGTCTCTCGTATCCCCCGTTGGTCAGTGGCTATGAGGCCTGGCTGACCGAACTCATGTTGAAGTCCGCGACACGCACGGGTGGCATCGCGGTGCGGGTGAACCAGTCGCTCCACTCGCGGGGCAGGCAGTGCTCGGTGCGGCCGACCTCGGTGATCCGGCCGAGGAGGTCCACCGGGGACTCGTTGAACCGGAAGTTGTTGACCGCGCCGACGACCTCGCCGTTCTCCACCAGGTAGACGCCGTCCCGGGTGAGGCCGGTGAGCAGCAGCGTCGCCGGGTCCACCTCGCGGATGTACCAGAGGCAGGTGAGCAGCAGGCCGCGCCCGGTGCGGGCGATCATCTCGTCCAGGGTCGGTGCCGACGCCTGGTCGGCCGTCTCCAGGACGAGGTTGTCGATCGCCGGGCGCACCGGCAGCCCGGTGAGGCCGGCCGAGTGCCGGCTGGTGACGAGCTCGTTCAGCACGCCCCCGCGGATCCACTCGGTGGTGGTGACCGGCTCGCCGTTGTCGAAGACCGAGGCGTCCCCGCCGGTGGAGTGCGTGAGCACGAACGGCGCGGCCTGCAGGCCGGGCTCCTGCGGGTCGGAGCGCAGCGTCAGCGGCAGCCCACTGAGCTTGTCGCCGATCCGGGTGCCCCCGCCGGGCTTGGAGAAGACCGTCCGGCCCTCGTGGGCGTCCCGGCCGCCGCAGGACCAGCTGAGGTAGACCATCAGGTCGGCGACGGCCGAGGGCGGCAGCAGCGTCTCGTAGCGGCCGGCCGGCAGGTCCACCTTGCGGGAGCCCCAGCCGAGGCGCTTGGTCAGCTCGGCGTGCAGGGCGGCGACGTCGATGTCGGTGAAGTCCCGGGTGGCGGCGCCGACCCAGGCCGAGCCGGACAGGTCGGCGGTCTTGGCGTTGAACTCGACCATGCCGGTGGGCTGGTCGTGGCGCAGCCGCAGGCCGCTGGAGCTGCCCAGGTAGCTGGAGGTCAGCTCGTACCGGGCGAAGCCGTACAGCAGCTCGCCCTGGGCGGCGGCGCGGGCGAAGGCCTCGCCGAGGGCGGGGCCGAAGGCGTCGAAGACCGCGATCGAGGTCTCCGCGGGCGGCTCGGTGAAGTCCGGGGACGCGGGCCGGTCGGCGACCAGGGGCTGGGCGTCCTCGGCCGGGCCGGCCGCGCGGGCGGCCTCCTCGGCGGCCCGTACCAGGCCTTCGACCTCCTCCGGGGTGACGGCGTCGCGGGAGACCACGCCGGAGGCGGTGCCCTCGGCGCCGGCCACGGTGGCGATCACGGTCAGCCGGCGGCCGCGGGTGACGCCGTTGGTGGTCAGGGCGTTGCCCGCCCAGCGCAGGTTCGCGGTGGAGTCCTCGTCGGCGATCACCACGCAGCCGTCGGCGCGGGAGAGGCCGAGCGCGAGCTCGACGAGTTCGTGGGGCTGCATCGCGGTCATCAGTGACCCGCCTCCTGCTGGGTGTTGAGCACGTTGACGTTCCGGAACAGCGCCGACGGGCAGCCGTGGCTGACGGCCGCGACCTGGCCGGGCTGCGCCTTGCCGCAGTTGAAGGCGCCGCCGAGGACGTAGGTCTGCGGGCCGCCGACCGCCGCCATCGAACCCCAGAAGTCGGTGGTGGTGGCCTGGTAGGCGAAGTCCTTGACCTGGCCCGCGAGTTCGCCGTTCTTGATGGCGTAGGCGCGCTGCCCCGTGAACTGGAAGTTGTACCTCTGCATGTCGATCGACCATGAACGGTCGCCGACGATGTACAGGCCGTTC